>NZ_JBFANF010000099.1:0-35456 GCF_040674675.1 Dactylosporangium sp. NPDC049742
CCGCGCCTGGCCCCTCCCTGGCACCCTTCCCCGCGGCTCCCCCACTCCGTCATCGCGGGGGGGGGGGGGGGGGGGGGGGCCGCGGCCGGCCCGTCCTGCGCCACCGGGCCGGGAGGTCAGGACAGGCCGGTCGCCCAGGGGTAGCCCTTGAGGTACGGGTCGGGCTTGACGGGCTGGCCGGAGTTCCACACCTCGGTGATCAGGCCGTCGGCGCCGACCTTGCCGATCCGGGCCGTCTTGTAGATGTGCTGGGTGGCGCCGTCGACGGTCACCTTGCCTTCGGGGGCGTCGAACGTGATGCCGTCGGAGGCGGCCTTGACCTTCTCCACGTCGAAGGTGCCGGCCTTCTCGACCATGGCCTTCCACAGGTAGACCGAGGTGTACGCGGCCTCCATCGGGTCGGACGTCGGCTTGTCCGCCCCGTACTTGGCCTTGTACGCCTTGACGAACTTGTCGTTCGCGGCGCCCGTCGTGGTCTGGTAGTAGTTCCACGCGGTGAGCTGGCCGTCGAGGTACTGGGTGCCGATGCTCTTGACCTCCTCCTCGGCGATCGACACGGACACGACCGGCATCGACGCGGCGGTCAGGCCGGCCGACTTGTACTCCTTGAAGAAGGCCACGTTGCTGTCGCCGTTGAGCGTGTTGAACACCGCCGCGGCCTTGGACGCCTTGACCTTGTTGACGATCGTGCCGAACTCGGTGGAGCCGAGCGGAGCGTAGTCCTCGCCGAGGACGGTCATCCCGTTGGCCGCGGCGTACGCCTTGATGATCTTGTTGGCGGTACGCGGGAACACGTAGTCGCTGCCGACCAGGTAGATCGAGGTCTTGCCCTGCGACTTGAGGTAGTCCAGGCCGGGCACGATCTGCTGGTTGGTGGTGGCACCGGTGTAGAAGATGTACGGCGACTGCTCGAGCCCCTCGTACTGCACCGGGTAGAACAGCAGCGCCTTGTTCTTCTCGAAGACCGGCTTGACCGCCTTGCGGCTGGCCGAGGTCCAGCAGCCGAACACGGCGGCGACCTTGTCCTGCTTGATGAGCTTCTCGGCCTTCTCGGCGAAGGTGGGCCAGTCGGAGGCGCCGTCCTCGCTCACCGGCTGGATCTTCTTGCCGAGGACGCCGCCGGCGGCGTTGATCTCCTCGACGGCGAGCTTCAGCGAGTCGCGGACCGTGACCTCACTGATGGCCATGGTGCCGGACAGCGAGTTGAGCAGGCCCACCTTGACGGTGTCACCCGAGGTGTCGGCCGCCGCGCCGGGGCCGGCCGCGCTCTCGCCGGTCTTGCTGCCACATGCGGCGAGCGTCAATGCTGCCGCGAGCATCGCTGCACACGCCGCGACGCGGCGTCCGCGGAACCTGGACATGGAACCTCCTTGCTCCCCACAGGAGCACGAAATTCGGCATTCGGTGTTTGGCGCACGCATTCGTCGTGCCTGAACATCGGCGGCCGCGGCTCGTGGCGAGCGGCACTACGCGTCCAGGTGCTGGTGTGCGGTCAGCGTCATCGAGATTGATTTCTGCGACGTTTCCCAGCCCTTAATTCACCGTTTCTGCACGCTGCGTCGCACGGTTTGCGGACGTGAAAAAAATAGCCGGCCAATAGGCCGGCAGAATGGGACACGACGAAGGGCCCCCACCGCGGCGGACGGGCACGCGGGCGGGGGCAGTCCAACATCCGGAAGGTCCGCGACGTGCGGAGGTTCCCGAGATGCTTCACGCAGGAAGCATCTTCGAGGTCCGCGGCTCACGCTGTCAAGAGCGTCCTACAGCTGGGTCACCACGTCGAACTCGAGCCCGCGGGCCTCGGCCAGGTATATACGCTGGCGCATGTGCCGGGCCCGCATCCGCAGCAACCCGCGCGGCCCCTCGTAAGAAACCGTCCCGGCACTGGCGTCAATGGCCCGGACATCGAGTGACTGAGCCCGTTCGATCAGCGCCGCGAGCAGCAGCACCCCCTCGTAACAGGACTCGCCCAGGCTGCCCAGCGGCGGCGCGTCGACCCCGAACCGGCGCGCGTACTGTCCGTGGAAGTCCAGGTTCTCCGCGGTCACCAGCGACGCGAAGAACCCCGCGGTGCTGAACAGCCCGCGGGTCGCCGCCGCGCCGCTGCCGAGCAGCATGTTCTCATCCATCAGCGTGCTCAGCCGCAGGCACCGCTGGTCCAGGCCGTACCGGGCGAACGCCCGGTTGAACCGCACCGCGTCGTTGCCGACCAGCAGCATCAGGACCGCGTCGGCCTCGGCGTGCTCGATGCGGCGCAGCACGTCGGCGAAGTCGTGCGTGCCCAGCGGCACGTACGCCTCGCCGCAGATGCGTGCGCCGCACTGCACTGCGTACCGCCGCGCCGCCCGCGCGGTGCGCCTCGGCCAGACGTAGTCGTTGCCGACGACGAACCAGCGCCGCAGCCCGCGCTCCCGGGCGAGGGTCCGCATCGCCGGGTACAGCTGCTGGTCGGGCGTCTCGCTGGTCAGGAACACCCCGTCGGTGCGTTCGCCGCCCTCGTACAGCGCCGTGTAGACGTACGGCACCCGGCCCGCGATCCGCGGCGCCACCGCCTGGCGCACCGACGAGATGTGCCACCCGGTGACGCCGTGCACCGCCCCGACCGCCACCAGCGCCTCGACCTCGGCGGCCACCCGCTCCGGCGCGGCACCGCCGTCGACCGGCACCAGGCGCAGCTCGCGCCCCAGCACGCCGCCGGCCCGGTTGACCTCCTCGACCGCCAGCTCCGCGCACAGCTCACAGCTCGGCCCGAAGATCCCGGCCGGCCCCCGCATCGGCACGACCAGCGCCACGTCCAGCGTCTCGCCGCTCACGCGCAGCAGCTCGGAATGCCCGCGCGGCAACGGATCCGGCAGCACCGGACCGGGGACCAGCCGGTCAGACCGAGACATAGCGTCATGCTTCCCGGTGCCGCCCATGAACTCCAGAGCGTTCCCGCAGATGCGGCTGTTCTGTAGCATGACACTGCTCACCGGCCCTAGGAGTGGCATGACCATCTCGCGCACGCCTCAGCCACAGGACCTGATCCGGCTGCTGACGCGGGCCGAGCGGCTGCTGGGCCGGCGCCTGGCCACGGTCCTCGACGCCGAGGGCTGCACGCCGGAGGCCTGGCGGGTCATCACCCTGCTCTCCGACGGCGCCGGCCACCACATGACCGAGATCGCCGAGCACGCCTTCCTCCCGCCGGCCACGCTCACCAAGCTCCTCGACCACCTCGTCGAGGAGAACCTGGTGTACCGGCGGATCGACGAGATCGACCGGCGCCGCATCCGCGCCCACCTCACGCCCCGCGGCCGCCGGCTGCACCAGCGCGTCAGCCAGCGGGTCGACGCCAGCATGGCGGCGCTGCCCGCGGCCGCCGGCGACCACGACCTCCTGGAGGAGCTCCTGACCCGCCTCGTCGACTCCCTGGAAGGGCGTGCGGCCGCCGCGGCGCACCTGCCCGGCGCGTCCTGACAGGGCCTGAGGTTCAGGCGACGAGCAGGCGGAGGCCGAGCTCCGCGGCGTCGAGGTCGGCGAGCCCGGGGTTGCGTTCGGCCCACCGGCCCGAGGTGAGGTCGTCGTGGAGGCTGCCGACGGCCCGCCGCTCGGCGTGCTGCCCCACCCTGGTCCAGACCGACACCGCGCGGCGCACGTGCTCGTCGAGGTACGCCTCGGGCCGGCGCCAGTAGGCCTCGAAGAAGCCGTCGGCGCAGTCCCACGGGATCGGCACCGGCTCCGCGCGGCCCCCGATCGCGCGGGTCATGTCGGCCACGGAGGGCCAGCCGACGAGCAGCTCCGCGAACTCCGGCAGGTAGTCGCGGATGAGCCAGAACCGTTGCCGCCAGTCGGTGCCGTCGGCGTCGTACGTCAGCACCACCACGCGACGGGCCACCCGCCGCATCTCCCGCAGCCCGGCGACCGGGTCGGGCCAGTGGTGCACGGTGCTGACCGCCATCGCCGCGTCGAACGACTGGTCCTCGAAGGGCAGGCGCCCGGCGACGGCGGCCACGCACGGCGCCGCGCCCGCGGGACGCTGCGCCCGCATGACCGCCGACGGCTCCACCGCCGTGACGTCGCGGTCCGGCGGCTCGTAGGAGCCGGTGCCGGCACCGACGTTCAGGACCGTCCGCGCGTCGCCGAGCGCCTCCCAGATCCGGGCGGCGATGCGCGGCTCGGTGCGCCGGGTCGCCGGGTACGCGGACCCGATGGCGTCGTACAACCGCGCGCCGAACGCCTGCAGCTGCTCCTCCGGCGGTGTGCTGATCCCCATTGCCCGGGCCTCCAGTTCCTTGTCGATGGCCACCACCATGGCGGCGGCTCGGTCACGCTGGTCGAGCAGCAGCCCGCGCAGCCGGCGCAGGTGCGCGACCGCGTCGGTGGCCGGGTCGTCGACCAGGTCCGCGATCTCGCGCAGGCCGAAGCCCAGCCGCCGGTACGCCAACACCTCCCGCAACCGCACGACGTCGCCCGCCGAGTAGGTCCGGTGCCCCGCAGCGGTCCGTGCGGACGGCCGCACGAGGCCGATCTCGTCGTAGTGGTGCAGCGTCCGGACAGACACTCCGGCCAGCTCGGCCACCCGCCCGACGCTCAACTGCGCTTCCACGGCACCGACTATCCGCCATGACGCCGCGTGAGGGGCAAGCGCTCCGCGGCGATCGAATTGGTCCTCTCGACGAATGCGTCTCCGGCTCTCTGACATACACCGTTCGGCTTCTACGGTCAGTGCATGACAGCGCTGACCGATCCCCCGCCACGATTGCTCAGCCGGTCGCTGCTGCTGGTGTCCGCCGTCGACGTGCTCGGCCTGACCGCGTTCTACGCGCTGCTGCCGGTCGTCCCCGCGGCCGTCGCCGCGGCCGGTGCCGGCGGGGCCGCGGCCGGGCTGACCACCGGCGTGCTCATGGCCTCGACGGTGGCCGCGGAGCTGGTGCTGCCACGGGTGGTGGCCCGGTTCGGGTACCGCGCCGTGGTCGCCGCCGGGCTGCTGCTGCTCGGCCTGCCCGCGCTCGGCCTCACCGTCACCACCGCCTTCGGCGCGGTCCTCGGCGTGTGCGCGCTGCGCGGCATCGGCGCGGCGACGATCTTCGTGGCCTGCGGCGCCTGGTCGGCGCAGCTGCTCCCGCCGGGCCGCCGCGGCGAGGGGCTCGGCCTGGTCGGCTTCGTCTCCGGGGTGCCGGCCGTGGTCGGGATGCCCGCCGGGCTGTGGCTCGCCGCGCACGCGGGCTTTCCCACCGCGTACGCGACCGGCGCGGTCCTCGCCCTCGCCGCCCTGCTCGCGCTGCCGCTGCTGCCCGGCACGGACGGGGCGACCCGCCGCCCGCCCTCACTACCCGGCACAGACTGCCGCGCCGCTGGTGACCACGCCGGGGCCGCCCTGCCTTCACTGCCCGACCCAGACAGCCGCGCCGACGGCGACCACGCCGGGCCCTCCGCGCCCACACGGCCCGGCGCAGCCAACCGTGACGCGGACGGGACGACCCGCGGCCTGCCGTCTCCCGCCGCGGACGGGATGGTGCACGACCTGCCCTCGCCCGCCGCGGACGGGATGATGCGCGCCCTGCGCGAGCCGGTCCTGACCCGCCCGGCCATCGTCTTCGGCGGCGCCTGCACGCTCGCGGGCATCGTCGCGACGTTCCTGCCCGCGGCGCTGCCGCACGCCGGCTCCGGTGTCGTCGCGACGGCGCTGCTGCTGCAGGCGCTCACCGGCGCCGTCACCCGCTGGTGGGCGGGCAGGGTCGGCGACCGGCACGGCCCGCGGCGACTCCTGACGCCCGCGATGCTGGCCGCCACCGCCGGCTTCGCCGGGCTGGCCGTCACCGACCGTCCGGTGGCCGTCCTGGCCGCCGCCGTCGTCTTCGGCACGGGGTTCGGCGCCCTGCAGACCGCGAGCCTTGCCGTGATGCTGGACGCGGCGCCGCCCGAGCGGTTCGGCACCATCACCGCACTGTGGAGCGTCGCGTACGACGGGGGACTCGGCGTCGGCGCGGCCGGCTTCGGCCTGCTGGCCACCGCGACCGGCTACCCGGCCGGGTTCGCCGTCACCGCCGTGCTCGCCGCCACGACGCTCCTCGCCCTGCGCCGGGTCCGCTCGTCGTAGCGCCTCGGCGTCGCCGCCGCATCAGCGCTCCAGCAGCCAGGTGACGATCGCCCGGGTCGCGCCGGCGACGGCGCCGCGGACGGCGGCGAGGGTGAGCTTCTCGCGCCAGGAGGCGCGTGGTTCGGTGGACATCGATGGCTCCCGGTGGTCGGTGGTGTCCCGCGTTGACGGTTCCAAGGAACCGCCCCGGCGCGGGGTCCGGCACCGGGTGCGAACGAAGCCGAACCCCTCCCCTGGTCTCCGGTCCGGTGCCCGGGGCGTTCGCGGCGGGTGCGGCGGCGTTCTACGGTGGTCCGGCGGTGTCCGGCGGCGTCGCCGAACACCCCCGGGAGGGCGCCCAGATGACCGACGACCACGTTCCCGCCGCCGGCGACGGGGACCGGCCCGATCCCGCGTCGGTGCAGTCCCTCGCGGACTTCGCCCAGGCGTGCGACCGGTTGCGGGCCGGCCGCTCGTACGCCGACCTGCGCAGGGCGGCACGGCCGCGATCGCTGCCGGCCGCGACGGTGAGCGACCTGCTCAACGCCAGGTCCACGCCGACCCGCGACACCGTGGTCACCTTCCTGCTCGCGTGCGGCCTGCACGACGACGCGGCGCGGCGGCCGTGGCTGGCCGGGTGGGAGCGGGTGGCCACGGCCGGCCTGCCGCATCCGGCCGGCGCGGTCCGGGTCCGGCTGGCCCGGCCGCGGCTGCTCGGCGTCCATGCCGCGATCCAGGTCTCCGGCACCGCCCGGGAGCTTCCGCCGTACGTGCCGCGGGACGTCGACGCCGACCTGCGGGCCGCCCTCACGACCGCCGCCGCGGAGGGCGGGTTCGTGCTGCTCGTGGGTGGTTCGTCGGTCGGGAAGACCCGGGCCCTGCACGAGGCGGTCCACGCGACCCTGCCCGAGTGGTGGCTGCTGCACCCGGCCGACACCCGGGCGATCGCCGACCATGCCCAGGCCCCGACGCCACGGACGGTGCTGTGGCTGGACGAGCTGCAGCGCTACCTCAACCGTCCCGCCGCGCTGCCGGCCGGCACCCTGCGGCAGCTCGTCACCGCCGGCACGGTCGTGGTCGCGACGCTGTGGCCGGAGGAGTACACCGTCCGCACCGCCCGGACCCGCGCCGGTGAACAGGACCTGTACGCCAACGACCGTGAGCTGCTCGGCCTGGCCCGGCTCATCCAGGTGCCCGCGACGTTCAGCCGGGCCGAACGGCGCCACGGCGAGGCGCTCGCCGGCACCGACCCGCGCATCCGGATCGCCCTCGACACCACCGACGCCGGCTTCACCCAGGTCCTCGCCGCCGGTCCGGCCCTCATCCACCGCTGGGAACACGCCCCCGCCGCCGACTGCTACGGCAGGGCGGTCATCACCGCCGCGCTCGACGCCCGCCGCGTCGGCGCCCAGCAACCCGCTACCCGCGCCTACCTCGAGGCCGCCGCGCCCGCCTACCTCACCGCGGCCCAGCAGGCGACCGCCCCCGCCGACTGGCTCGACCGCGCCCTGACGTACGCCTCTGGCACGGTCCACGGCGCCGCCGCCTGCCTCACGCCCGTGCCCGCCGGTATGGGGGCGGTCGCCGGCTACCTGCCCGCCGACTACCTCCACCAGCACGCCCAGCGCACCCGCCGCACCGCCGCACTGCCCGACCTCGTGTGGAACGCGCTCCTCACCCACCGTGACCCGCGCGACAGTCTCGGCCTCGCCGGCAACGCCGAGCGCCGGGGCCGGCCGGAGCACGCCATCGCCTTCTACCGCGGTGCGCTGGCCACGGACGGGCTGCTCGCCGCCGTGCCGCTGGGCGCGGTGCTGATCGAGCACGGCGGCGCCGACGAAGGGCTGCAGATCCTGCGGGACCACGCCGCCGGCAACACGGTCGTCGCCCACTTCCTGGCCGACATGCTGGTCCACTGCGGTCGCGTCGACGAGGCCGTGCAGGTCCTGCGCGAGCTCGCCGACGGCGGCGACCGGTACGGGGTCCGACGCCTGACCGCCCTGCTGGCCGAGTACAGCCGCCTCGACGAGGCACTGCACGTGCTGCGCGACCACGCCGCCGGGGACCCGTTCGCCTATCAACAGCTCGCCGAGCTGCTGACCGAGCACGGCTGCCACGCCCAGGCGGCACGAGTCCTCTCCGAGCCCGGCGCGATCCGGTCTTTCACTGAGATGATCGACATGGCCGCCGAGTTCCACCGCGCCGTCGATGCATCGTTCGAGCTGCCGCCCGGCATCGCCGAAGCCTCGCACGCCCGCCAACTGGCCGCCGACCTTGCCGGGCAGGGCCGCCTCGAGGAGGCGCTGCAACTGCTCCTCGACCGCGCCGCCGCCGGCGACAACCAGGCCCTCCACCAGCTCGTCACCATGCTGGAGGGGCATGACCGGGTCGACGAGGCCCTCCAGGTGCTCCGCGACCACGTCGCCACCGGCGCGGCAGACGCCCGCTGGCTGGCCGGCATGCTGAAGTCGTGCGACCGCGTCGAGGAGGCGCTGGAGGTGCTCCGCGACCATGCCGCGGCCGGCGACGTGTACTGCCTCCAGCAGCTGGCCACCATGCTGGAGGAGCAGGACCGGATCGACGAGGCGGTGCAGGCCCTGCGCGAACACGCCACCGACGCGTCCGTCGGCCACCGGCTGACCAGCATGCTGGCCTGGCACGGCCGAACCGACGAGCTGCTGGACGAGGTCGCGGCCGGCACATCGGGCGCCGTCGAGGCCCTCCCGAGACTGCGACGGACGGACGAGCCGACCGCATACTGACAGCGACCTCAACACAGTTGCGTCAGGCGGTTGCCGCATCGACGATCTCATAGTCAAGTGCTCACCGCACGCAAGGCGGGGCACGGCATCCCATCAGCCGTCCCATCCCCTCGCAGCCGGCGGGCGCACGGTCTGCCGCAAGACCTCAACAGCGGTCGGATGAGGAGAGTGCGCTGCTACCGAGACCGCCCACTGCCGCTCCCCTCGAACTCGAGCGCGGCATCGGCAATCGCACCCCCGGCGCACGGCCGGCGAACGCCCCAAGCGCTGCGGCGACCGCAGCTGCCTCGATGTCGGTTCCCATCATCCCTCCTCGTCGGAGGTCGATGCGTCGTCAGGACGGTCAGCTGTTCGAGCGCGCACCAGCCGTACGCCGGTCGCAAGCAGCCACACGAGCCAGGCGGCGTAGCCGGGCATCCCCACGAAGAGGAGTCCTGAGCCGTCCGCGATCGCGAGGTTGGCCGCCCCGGCGGCGAGCAGCAGGCCTCCCCCGGCCACTGCGAGCAGACGCTGCCACGGCGGCGTCAGCCGGCTCGCATGCGCCGCCAGCGCAGCACCGATGAATGTGGTGCCGAGCGCCGGCAGCGCCAACGCGAAGGCCGCTGCATGCAATTGCCAGGCGAGCTCGAACTCCGGGCTCGGCTCGGCGAGCTCGCCGGCGGACAGCACGACACCGTTCCACAGGACGGCGTAGAGCGCAAAGACTGCCGAGAGGGTCGCGCCTGCAGCCACCGCGAGGCGCGACCAGTCTGCGCCCGCACGCCCGCGGCGCTCGACGAGCCCGTGGAGACCGGTCAGGAACCCGAGCAGCAGCGGCAGGTTCAGCGCCTCCAGGCCGACCGCGATCGCGACCGCGACCCGGTGCTCCGCGTGGAAGGCGAGCACCTCCTTGATCGGGTCCCCGTAGTCTGGCGCTCCGGCCCAGACCACCACCGCGTTCTGGATCGCCACCGACGCTGCCAACGCGATCGCCGTCGCGCCCACGACCCGCTCTCGGAGCGCTCGGGTCGGGGTAGGCCCCGTCGTTGCCGCTGCCGCGCTCACGGGCACGTGCAGGGATTCAGCGCGGTGGCGGGGTTATGCGGTGATCTCATCTCTCACTCCTTCGTTGCGGTCGGATGATCGGTGCAACACCACGGCATTCGTTGGCGCAGGAATGGTCGGAATGGTTTCGGAGTCTTCTTGGCTGTCCGTTCCGGTGATGTGGAACAGATTGCTGGAGCGTCCGGATACGCCGCTACGAGCCAAGGTCGATGGTGGTGGGCCGAAGGTCTACACCTCGGGATCGACTTTGGTCGGATGCCGTGGGGCCCGACCCGGCCGTATCCTTTGATCATGATGGCCCCGGCGGACCCGCCGGATCGGAGCCCGCTACCGGCGGGCGTGACCAGCGATGCTGACCACGATCCGGTACGCCCGGCCGGGCGCACGATCCGCGGCCGGGTGGTCGACGCCGCGTGTTTCCTGCTGGCCGTCGGCCTCATGGGGCTCGCCCTGGGCGACGGCCTCGCGCAGCACATCGCGCCGGTCCCGCTCACTGTCGACCTCGTCCTCGGCGGCCTGTGCAGTCTGGGGGTGTGGCTGCGCCGGCGCTGGCCGGTCGGCCTCGCCGTGGTCGCCGGTGTGGTCGGCATCTACGCGACGTCCGCCTCGGGCGCGGCGCTCATCGCGCTGTTCACCGTCGCGGTGCACCGGCGCTTCGCGGTGGTCGCCCCGATCGTGGCCGGGTACGCGCTCGTCCCGTTCCTGACGCTGCTGGTTCGGCCCGACGTCCCGGTCGGGTCCCCGTCGGACATCGTGCTGGGCGTCGTCTTCGCGGCCGCGGTACTCGCCTGGGGCATGTTTGTACGGGCCCGACGCCAGTCGCTGCGGGAGCGGGCTGGGCGGGTCGAGGCCGAACAGGAACTGCGCGTCGCCGAAGCCCGCCAGGGCGAACGCAACCGGATCGCCCGGGAGATGCACGACGTGCTCGCCCACCGCCTGTCCCTGCTGAGCCTGCACGCCGGGGCGCTGGAGCTACGCCCCGACGCCGCGCCCGAGGAGGTCGCCCGTGCCGCCGGGGTGGTCCGCGACAGCGCCTACCAGGCGCTGGAGGACCTTCGGGAGGTGATCGGCGTCCTCCGCACCGGTGTCGACCGGTCCGACGAGACGCCGGAACGGCCGCAGCCCACCCTGGCCGACCTCCCTGACCTCGTCGACCAATCGCGGCGCGCCGGGATGCGGGTACGGCTCGACTGGCAGCCCGACGCGCTTTCCGCCGTACCGGCTGGTGTGGGGCGCAGCGCGTACCGGATCGTGCAGGAAGGGCTGACCAACGCCCGCAAGCACGCCCCCGACGGCGAAGTGGCCGTCACCGTCCGGGCAACCCCGGGCGACGGCGTAACCGTCGAGATCCGCAACCCGTACCCGGCCGAGACCAGCCCTGCCGGCATCCCCGGCGCCGGCATCGGCCTCATCGGGCTCACCGAACGGGCCGCCCTCGCCGGCGGACGCCTCGAACACGGCCTCACCCCCGCCGGTGACTTCCGGCTCAGGGCCTGGCTACCGTGGCCTACCCTCTGATCGCGGTCGGAACCGGCCCCCGGCCCAGGTGAGCACGGACAAGGAGCCCAACGTGAACGCACCGGTGCGGGTCCTCATCGTCGACGACGACCCGCTCGTGCGGGCCGGCCTCACCATGGTCATCGGCGGCTCGCCGGACATCGCCGTGGTGGGCGAGGCCGGCGACGGAAGCGAAGTAGCCGCCGCCGTCGACGCATACGCCCCGGACGTGGTGCTGATGGACATCCGCATGCCCACCCTCGACGGCCTCGCCGCCACCGAACGACTCCGCGCCCGACCCGACCCACCCGAGGTCATCGTCCTGACCACCTTCGACGCTGACGAGTACGTCCTGCGCGCCCTGCGCGCCGGGGCCAGCGGCTTCCTGCTCAAACACACGCCACCCGCCGAGATCCTGCGCGCCATCGCGCGGGTTGCAGCCGGCGAACCCTTCCTGTCGCCGACCGTCACCCGACGGCTCATCGCCCACCTCAGCGACACCGGCGCCGCCGCCCGGCAACAGCACGCCACCACCGCGCTGCATCAGCTCAGCGAACGCGAACGCGAGGTCGCCATCGCCGTCGGGCGGGGCAAGTCCAACGCCGAGATCGCGGGCGAGCTGTTCATGAGCGTGGCCACCGTGAAAGCCCACATTTCGCGCATACTCGCCAAACTCGATCTCAACAACCGTACCCAGGTCGCCCTACTCGCCCACGACGCCGGCCTCACCGGCTGACACCGGAAACCTTCTGGCCCCCGCCCGCACCCGGCGTGGGCAGGCGAGCCGACCCGTTGGCCGGCGAGCCGGCCAACCCCTCACCGCCAGACAGCTCAGGCGGGGGCCATCGACCACTTGCTATTGCCCAACTTCCGCACATCGGCACGAGTGCGCGCTGGCCATGGTGGATCGCGGCGGCCGAGGTGCTACGAAGCGTGACGATCTTCGACTGGCCGCGGACGCCGGACGCGCTCTCGGCGCGGCATGAGCGGATGCGGCAGGTGCTGCACGAGGGCGCCTTCCATCCTGACCAGGGCCGTCGAAGCCGATCTCAGATGGTCTCCGGACGGTACGGCGGGTCGGGTTGCTCGTCAGTGCGGCGACGGGCGTACCAGGCGGTCGCACCGTAGAGGACGCCGCCGATGAGGAAGTAGAAGTCGATCGTGCGGGCGGACCACAGCGTGTACGCCGAGGGCGTGGCTGTGCCCAGCAACTGCTCGTACGTCAACCCGGACAGACCCGTCGGCGACCCGAACACCGTGCGCATCGCATCATCGACGAACGCAGCCACGGCACGCACGCTCAGCAGACCCGCGGCAACCCACGCCATGGTGATCAGAATCCATCGCGGGATGCGCCGGCCCCACCGCTGCACGAACGCCAGCGGTAGCACCGTACCGATCACGAACAGCGCCAGCACGACGGCCGCGAACACCCGCTGCCCAGCGGTCTGCGCCGACGGCAGCGGGTCGGCCTGGTCGCCGAAGCCGAACCGGCCGCCCAGTTCCCAGTACACATGCATAGCGTCGAACACGACGATCCACCCGAAAGTGATTGCCGCCGCCTGGCGTAGCCGCCCCGTAGCCATAGCCATCGATGCTACAAGCCGGCCACCCACCCGAGGCGCGTCACCAAGACCAGAGACCGGACTGCGGCAGATTTGCGCGGCCGTGACCACAGCGGCGCGAACGTGGGATCGTCTGTCAGAAACCTCGAAAGATGCCGTCCGCATCTGTTGATCTCGCGAATTCGAGGTAATCCATGTTCGCGAGTGACAGGTTGTTCTGGATCGACTGCACCTGCCGGGCCAAAGCCCTGAACGGCTCAGCATCGACCCATGCATTGAGGTTGATAACCAGGACGGGATGTCCGGATGTGGACGCGGCAATCGTGTCGACCACGAACAGAACCGGGTGCCGGTACCGGTGCGGGTAGTCGTGCGGGTACGAATTTGCGATCACCGCCTCGCTCAGGCCGTTCAGCGTCCGGTCCTCGACGAACTCCACGTCAGCGCCGAAGCCCTCCTCGGTCGGCTCTGCAATCTCGACCTTGACACGTTCCCAGACGACGTTTTCGCCGAAGTCTGCACGGACGACCGGAACGCTCGATGTCTTGGGCAGCTCAGCCACACAGACAGCCTATCCACCGACCGCGCCGCGCGGAGTACGAGCTCGTTTCGCCGACCCGCAGCTGATGGCTGGGTGATGATGGCAGCCACACATCACCGTGCGTCACGCGCGGCGATGAACACCGGTACGCGCTCGCCGCGGCAGATGTGCGCACGCGGGTCGATGCTCGGCGCGCTGGCTGTCTGCAGGGCGGAGTGAGGGTTGGCGCGTGGATTTTGCGGAGTTCGACATGCTGGCGAGCCGTTGCGGCAGAGGTCGGCCCGGGAGCAGGCCCGGCATGGTTTTGCACTGGTCAATGGGCTCGTCTCCACGCCTGAGGTGATCGCGCTCGTTGAGGGCCGGATGGGCATCGTCCTTCCGGACAAATACAAGGCGTTCATGACGCGATACGGCGGTGGCGTGTTCGGTTTCGTCGAGTTGTTCCCGCTCGTTGAGCCGGGCAAGCCGGCCAGGTACGGCGATGTCTGGTCGGAGAACGAGCGATGGTTCCCCGAGGGTGACTTCGTCGCCGTGGCGGCGGTGGGCACCGGCGACTACTGGGGGTTCCCGGTCACCGACGGGCGCTGTCACGAACAGGTCTGGTTCCATTTCCACGACCAGGACGATCACGAGCCGGTGGCCGCGGACTTCCTGGAGTTCATCGCCGAAGAAGGGCTGAAAAGTCCTGCCGATCGCGTCATGGAACGCCGCGCTTCTGACGATCGCCGTTCTTGATGATCAAGCGCGCAACGTTCGGCACGACCGGAGGCCCCAGCGCGCCGTGCCAATTGCCGTTGGCAACGACCCATTCCGGCACGATGCGCGCAGCGGCATGAGCGTGCATCTCCTACTTGGGGCCGTGCCAGAAGTCGCCGTCCCGGTCAACGGGCCGGTGCGTCAAGGTCTGCGCCCGTTCCAGCCACGTCTCAACGGACGCCCCGGTGTCATCCTCGGGTCTTGCAAGCCAGTCGGTTGATGCCTGCCGAACGGCATCGTGTGCGTCCGGGATCGGCGTCTTACCTGTCTCGAAGAGGTCCGCGAGTTCCGCCCAGGCCCCGTAGAGAGCGCCACCGTGCGGCAGCCAGTCCAACGCATCCAGGAGACGTCCCGGGATCTCGAGGGCGACCTCGTACGCATCCCAAGGCTGCACGGAATCGAGGATCGCCTGAGCGAGCGGGTCTATCTCGGTAGAGAGCAACTGAGACTCGCGTTCTTCGTCCCGGTCGGAGGCCACGGTTCATCTTCCCAGCGGGCCACGCGGCTCATCCGCTCATCGGCCGAGTCAGGAAGCGACGGCGTCGCCGGGGCGCGTCGCTGGCCGTGACGACCACGGTGCCGGCGCCGCGCGAGACCAGCGGCAGATGTGCGCACCTCATGGCGGCCACAGAGAGCACGTGACGAGCCTGCCGTCCTGGCGACGAATACCGCGGACTGGACCGATGGCGCGGGGTGGTTCATCGGGTGGTTTACAGTGACGACGGGTCAGGCACAGGCCGGACCTTGCCACGATCTCGTTTGTGCGAAGCAAGCGCCCTGTCTCGGCCTGTCTTGGCCTCGTCGTCGCCGCGTTCGTCGCCGGTGCCGGTGGCTGTACGAATGTCGCCGAGCCGGTCGCTGTCGAGCGGTCGGTGTCGCCATCCGCCGCGCCCCCAGCCCGCCCCACGACGCTCAGCGTCGTCGCAGCGGGGGACCTGTTCGTGCCGCCCGACCTGACCGCGCAGGCCGCCGCTGACGCACGCGCGGCAGGCAAGCCTGGCCACGACTTCACACAGATTCTCGCCGCGGTCGCCCCGACCATCCGGTCGGCCGATGTCGCGGTCTGTCATGTGGAACAGCCGCTCGCCCCACCAGAGGGACCGTTCACCGGATATCCGACCTTCAGCGCGCCCCCGCAGCTGGCCGACGCCGCGGCCCACGCCGGCTTCGACACCTGCTCCACCGCCTCGAACCACACACTGGACCACGGCGAGGAAGGCGTACGGCGCACACTGGACAACCTCGACCGGGTCGGACTGCACCACAGCGGATCGGCGCGCTCCGAGGCGGAAGCCGCCACGCCCAACGTCTTCAGCGTACGCGGCGTGAAGGTCGCGCAGCTGGCCTACACGTTCAGCTTCAACGGCATCAAACGGCCGCCGGACAAGCCGTGGATCGCCAACCCCATCGATGTCCCGAAGATTCTCCAGGAGGCGCACGCGGCCAAACAGGCCGGCGCGGAGATCGTCATCCTGTCCATGCACTGGGGGTGGACCGAATACCAGAACAAGCCGGACCCCGACCAGATCAACCAAGCCACGCGGCTGCTCGCCAGCCCTGACGTCGACCTGATCATCGGCATGCACGTCCACGTCGTGCAGCCGCTGGAGAAGATCGGCGACAAGTGGGTCGCGTACGGCTTGGGCAACCTCTTGTGCCGATTCTCCGACGGCGCGCCAGAGAACACCCAGGACTCGGTCGTGCCCCGGTTCACATTCACCGAAGTCACCCCCGGAACCTGGCGGGTCACCGACGTCGCGGTACACCCGATGTTCATGGCATACCACCCGCAGGCCCGCTTGGTCGACGTCGCGGCAGCGGCCAACGGCGCCGCGCCCGGCACTGGCTACGCCCGCGTCCTGCAGCGCATCTCCGGCTACGTGAACATGCGCGGCGCCGCGGCCGCAGGGCTCCGGATGGTGGGCCCGACCGGCCACTGAACCGCGAGACTCCCTCTGCCAGTGCAGTAGGCGGTTAGGCGCGCGCCTCGAATTCGGCCGACGTGGCCGGGGTCGTGTCGGTGCAACCGCTGCGCCCGCATACACATGCGTAGGGAAACGCCGGGAGGGTCGCTCCGATGTGCCGCTCGTGCGCCACGATCTGACGATGGATGACGTCGTTCTCATGGCGTCGTCGTGACGACAGTTCCCGCCCTGGCCGAAGCCGCGCGAATGACGCCGTGGCCGTGTTGACGGCTGCACGCACCGCTGCCAGTACACGATCCCAATCAACGTCGGTCGGAACCTCGACGACGGCACTCCCGGCATCCAAGGCTGCGGATCGAAGCCGTGCGCCGATCAACTGGTCACGCTCGACCAAGGCCTCGACCCGAAGGCGGGCAGCGTCCTCCCCTGCTACGAGCCGCTTCAATCTCGCCGTGCGCGTACGCTCGGCGGTGGTGATCAGCCAGATAGAGCCGATGGGTGACCACATTGCCTCCGCTCGCGGGTGGAGTTGCGGCCCCTCGACGAGCGTCGGTACCCCCGGAACCTGTGCCGCTCGGACATCGTCCATCACGGTGGGGAGTCTGAGTGCAGACGTGCGGTCGAACTCGTCCGCCGCGGCCACCGAGCCCAAGGCGAGCACGTCATCGAGTGCCGGCCCGAGGGGGCCGAGGCGTTCCAGGTGGTCGTAGGTGTAGGCGTCCACTGGGTGCAGCGCGAGGTCAAGCTCGCGGGCGACCTGGCGGACTGTCGTCGACTTCCCGGATCCCGGTGTGCCACCAACCCAGAACATCGGCGTGCTCGTCACCATGCACGCCATGCTGCCACGCGACCACCAGGCGCCGTCCGCGCATCAGCAAGGACGGGAAGCCACGACCTCGCGGAGCGGTCGCCGTCTGTAGCCCGCAATGGCGGGCCGCCGCGGACCAACCGCGGCTGACTACTTGTTGACTGGCGTTACGACCGCAGCCTGGCCAGGCTTGGTCGAGGTGACCGGTGGGATCGCTCGTTCGGCGGCTGCCCCCAGCGGTTCGGTGTGGCTCCGTCGGCCCAGTGCCGAAGCGCCGGGCAACCGCTCGGCGAGCCGAGCGGTGCTGTGTCAGGACGCCGGGACTTGCGCCGGTCTGCCACGATGCGCCGCATGTCCGAGGAACCGATCTTCGACCGGGACGCGGCGCGCCGCCTTGCCGGCGCCGGGCAGTGGGGCGGCCTGCGCCGGCTCCTGGCCGCCACGGTCGACACCGAGTTCGGGCCGGTGAACGCCCGGTGCCACGCGCACCAGACGCACGGCTCGATCGACGATTACCTCGACGAGGTCGAGCCCGCCCGCCGGCACGCCGACGAGCTGACCGACGCCGCCGTCTCCGCCGGTCGGCCGGCACCCGCTCTCCACGACGAGATCTGGTTCGGGCTGGTCACCGCGGGTCTGCGCGGCCGACGCTACGGCATCAGCGCCGACCTGCTCGAGCTGGCGGTGACCGAAGGCATCTGGACCTCGCGTCGGGCGCTCACGCAGCTGCACCGTGTCGGCCGGCTCGTCCCGGGGCACGGCAGGTCCATCCTTCAGCTGCTCCCGCACGTGCCGGAGGACGACCGCCGGCGGCTGATCGCCCTGGCGTCGGCCAGTACCGCGGCCGCCGAACACGACTACGCCCGGGTCTACGGATGGGTCGACCTGCTGCCGCATCTGACGCCCGAGGAGAGGCCCGCGACGACTGCGAGGATCCTGGACGAGCTCCGCGCCATGGACGAGTTCACGTTCCGGAACATGCTGCCCGTCGCCGCCCCGCACCTGTCGCACGATGAGCTGCGGCAGGCGTTGGTCGCCGCGGCCGATCATCACCCGGGGCTCTGGCGCGCGCTCGTGGCCGAGGTCGCGCCGCTGCTGTCCTGGGAGCAGGTGCTGCAAGCCATGGAGACGCTGCACACGCTGGAGTCCCCGGCATGGCGGGCCGAGGTCTTGGCCGCGTTTGTGCCGCGCCTGCCGGCCGACATGCGCGCCCGGGCCCTCGACGACATCCTGGACGCCGCCGCTGACTGTTACGAGGATTTCCGAGAGCAGCTGCTCGCCGACATCGCCGTGCACCTGTCGGCCGAGCAGCTCGATCGTGCCGCGGTCCTCGCCGCCGACAGCGCGTATCTGGTGTCCCGGGCGCGGATGTTGGCCGTGCTCGTCCCGCACGCGCCGGACCGGTGGCTGCCGCAACTGTTCTCCACCGCTCTGGAAACCGCCGACGAACAGGCGCGGGCGCATCTGCTGGCCGCACTGGTGCCGCGCCTGCCGGATGCTCCACGCCGCAAGGCCCTCGCCTCCGCGTCCGCGCTGGCCGGCCCGTGGGCGCGGGCGCAACTGCTGACAGCGCTCGTACCGCACCTGCCGGACGGCACCCGCGGCATCGTCATCGACCGTGCGCTGGCCGCGGCGGCCGCCGTCGGTGGCCCATGGCGGGGCACGGTGTTGCGGGCCCTGATCCCGTACCTGTCACCCGAGCGCCTCGACTCGTGGCTCGACACCGCGCTCGCCGAGATGGCAGCGAGCCCGGACGCCGTCGACCTTCAGCTGATCGCCGAGCATCTGGCGGACCGGCACTGGCCCTCCGTGTTCACCGCGGTGACGGCCGCCGGACACGACCGGAAGCGGCTGCTGCACGCCTTCGTCCCGCACCTGCCGGACGATCAGCTGGAATCGGCGCTGTCGCTCGCCACGACCATCCTTCGCGGGCACGAGCTGCAAGCGGTGATGACGGCGCTCGCTCCGCGACTGCCGCCCGAGCGTCGCGTCGCGGTGCTGCGCAAGTCCCTCGCCGACGCGACGGTCGTCATCGGCGACGCGAACGAGCGCGCGCCGGTGCTCGCCGCGCTCGTGCCCCACCTGCCGGCGGACCGGCTGCCGGACGTCCTCGCCGCCGGTGCCGCGCTCAGCGACCCGTCGCACCGGGCGGAGGTGCTGGTCGAGGTGGCCCTGCGCCTGCCCGCCGCGCTGCCGCAGGCCCTCGACGCCGTCTTGGCGGTCAAGTTCCCGGCTCGCCGGGCCGCGTTGCTGACCCTGCTCGCCCCGCACCTGCCCGCCGACCTGCTCCGACGGGCCGGGCCCGCCCCGCTCGCGCCGGCCGGGGACCGGGAGCATGACGTTGCCGTCGCGTTCGAGGAGGCGATCGCCGCCCAGCGCGCGTACGCGCTGCGCGACAACCTGCCGCCGCTGCTGCCGCAACTGTCCGCGGACCAGCTCGAGCGGGCCCACGCCACCGTCCTCGCGCTCGACTCCGCCGCCGATCGGGCAAGGATGCTCACGGCGCTGGTGCCGTGGTTGCCGGTGGACCGGCGCGCCGGCGCGCTCCGGGAGGCCCTCGACGCGGTCGGCGAGATCGTCGACACGCCCTGGCGGATACGCACCCTGGCCGGGTTGGCCCCGCTGCTGCCCGTCGCCGACCGCGATTCGCTCGTCGCCGACGCGCTGGCGTTGACCCTCAGCACCGCCGTCGCCGAACACTCGCGCCCACAGACACTGGTCGCGCTCGGCCCGGTGCTGTCCGAAGCACAGCTCGACCGGGCGATGGCCGCCGCCGTCGCGTTCGACGACGGCAACCGTCGGCGGCAGGCCATGGATGGCCTCGCGTCGCACCTGCCGCCACCGCTCGTCACCCGGTACGCCGGCGTGGCCGCGCGGGACACCTTCACCATGACGGCGATGGCGCGACGGGCATCGGCGATCGTGACGGCCGAACCGGGCCAGGCGCACGTGGCGCTCGCGGTGCTGCGAGCCGGGCTCGCCGCGTCGGAGCGCCGCATCGCGTACGCGGCCCTCGCCGAGCTCACCGGGTTCGTGGCGGCGGTCACGGACGGCGACCTCGGACCCACTCTCGACGCGGTGCTGCAAACGGCCGCGTGGTGGCGCTGACACGGCCCGAATCCGGGTGAGGCCGCATGATCGTCCCGATACTGCGGTGGCCAACTGCTCAGGCATTGCGTCCATTCGGCTGCGCACCCTCCGCTGACGGCGGCAGGGTTCAGCGGCATCTTCGTGACGTAACTCTGTTCCGCAGCCCTGGCCCCTTCGCCGGGCGGTATCTCCATGCCGCCCGGCTCCACGACGAGCTGGAACCAGATCATGAACAAGCGGGTACGTACTTCATTCATCGAACCGACCGCGGCGACCAACCTCGCCTGGGGCGATGAACTGCCGGCCAGGAGCCGGGTGCATGTCCGCGCCGACGGTGTCCGGGTCATGCTGGGCGGCCCGGGTCGTGCTGTCCGACGTCACCGTGACCGTGTCGGTCGGCTCCCGGCTGGCAATCGTCGGCGAGAACGGGCGCGGCAAGACGACGCTGCTGCACGTCGTGGCAGGCATGACGGTGCCGGATCACGGCGCGGTACACCGAACGGCACGATCGGGGTGGCCCGGCAGGCACTAGAGTTCGGCCGAGGTGCCACGGTCGGCGCCCTGGTCGCGGGCGCGATGCAGGCGTCGCACCACGCTCTGCGCGCCCTCGACGAGGCCATGGCCGAGGGCCGCGGCGGCGCCAACGCGGCCCCCGCCGTCGTGGCGGCAGTGTCGTCGAAGCGCGCATCACCGCCATGATCGGATGCACTGACATCGGCACGAGTGTGCACAGCTGCACGGTTCGACGCGCACCGGCGCTCACCACGAAGCGTGACGACCTTCAAGCCCGCCGACGCGCGAGAACTGCGGATCCGGATGTCGCTCCAGCGCGCTGCCCAGGCGCGTGACAGCGCTCGTTCAAGTGATGACCTTGTGAAGGTGCTGGGCGGGCCGTCGCGTGATCTGGGCGTGGGCTGGCAGGCTGACGCCGTGGGTCATGCAACGGTAGGAGCGGTCGGCGACCGAGTGCGCGAAGGTCGAGCACCCAACCGGACCCCGTTGATAGCACTGGTCTGTATGGTGCTGTGCGCGCTTGCCAGCGCCTGCGGCAGCCCGATGGGGTCACAGGACCGCGCGACGGCTGTCGGTTACCTGCCGGACGGGCGGGTCCTCATGGCAGCTGCAGCGTATGAGCGGCCGGCCAGTCTCTGGGTGGCGCAACCAGGTAAGGACCCTCGCCCGCTGCCGTTCGATTACTGTGCCCCGATCATGGTCCTGTCGATCTTCTCGATGTCGGCCGAACGCATCGGGCTCACCGTGTGGTGCCACGAGTCGCCGGAGTTCCGGCTCGTCGCCCTGGATTTGCCGACGGGACTGGTCACACCGTTGACCACTGCGCCGCGGATCGATGCCGGCGTCTGGCTGCCACGGTCAGGCATCGGCATCGTGCAGTACCGCACCAACCGCACCAGCAACGACGACCGATGCCCCGGCGTCGGAGAGGTGGACACCGACGGGGTCATCCGCCCCCTGCACCTGACCGTGCTCCAGCCGACCACCTCGGTGCCGCTGGCAACGACCCTGCCCCCGCCCGACGCGACCGACTGCACTGCTCATACCCTCGCCCGAGCTCCCGCCGTGTCCGCGAACGAGCGCTACACCGCGTTTTTCCTGCACCCGTGTCCCGACCAATGCGCCGGCACCGAACAGGAGTGGCAACGCGAATGGTTCGTGGTCGTCCATGACCGGATCACCGGGCACAGCGCAGCATCGCCCCACCCGTTCCGCCGCCCTTACGACCTGGCAGTCGCTGACGACGGCGCGCTGGTGATCAGCGCCCGTTACGGCGACACGACGGGCCTCTGGTACTGCCAGCCGCAGGGCTGCACCAGACCGAGAAGTCTCGCTGAAGGAGTCTTCTTCTCGCCCGGCTTCCGCCGCGACAACGCGTATCTGATCGCGGTGGAGAACGGTGAAATTGAGCCAACCGTGATCAAGCTTCACTGACCACTCGCCGGCTGCGCGGCGAATCGGCCAGCCCGGTGTCAGCGGGGAGCAGGTCTCGCGCTGCCAGGAAGTCTCGGAGTTCGGCGTCCTGCTGTTCGGTCAGCGGAACCCGCGGCAGGTCGAAGATGCCGAAGTTCCGCACTCCGAACACATATGCCTCAGGCGTGACCCAAACGGTTTGCACAAGCGGCCAGCGGAACGTCACGGCTGACAGGTCGGTGCTGGCATGCAGCGCTTCGTCATCAACCCGGTACTGGCGTGGCAGCGACAAGAACTCCGGTACGTTCATGAGCGCGGCATAGCTGCGCCATGCCCGCCACAGCGCGTATCCCGTTGGGACGGCGAAGAACCCGATCACCGTGGGGACGTCGGAGAGCCAGCTCCAGGCGACATCGTCAACGAAACCGACGACCGCATACCCGAGCAGCACGAGCACACCAGCGGTGAGCACCCCCGGCAGCGCGGCATGCCTGGCCTTCGGGGCCGCGTACGTCCGGAAATACCTCTGCGGCCGGGCGAAGGTGAACTCGATATGCACGCGGCGATAGTACGGCGCCGAACCGTTGCACGGCTCACGGCAGCGCAGCGACCGATACCAGCAACCGGTCACTCCAAGATCACGTGCGCGCACATCAAGCAGTTCAGGATGCCGCCGGCCCTCGTCCGGACGGTGACGTACTGCAACCGGTCGCGGCTGGCCGCTGCGCACGGTCGGCGGCATGAGCGCGCACCTGATAATCGCTCGAAGAGATCAACACAGCTTCATCCTGCTCGGTGGGGACTGCGTGGTGAAGGTCAGCTCATGCTGACGACGATCTTGCCCAGCGTGTGTCCCTCGCCCACCTGGGCCAGTGCCTCAGGTACCTCGTCGAGAGTGAAGGTGCGGTCGATATGAATCTTGAGGTCACCGGCTACGCATCGTTCGGCCACCGGTTCGAAGTGCGCCGGCCCTTCCTTGACGGCAAGCACGCTGAGCCGTCGACGCGTGAGGAGACCGGCCAGCGAGCCGAGAGTCAGGACGCGCAGCAGCGCGGGTACCGATCCACCGACACACCGGTAACGGCCGCCGGGGGCCAATGCCCGGCGGTAGGCGAACACCGACCGGTGCGCCACCAGGTCGAGGATGAGGTCATACGGGCCGCGGCGGGTGAAGTCCTCGCTGCGGTAGTCGATTACCTCGTCCGCCCCGAGTGATCGCATGAACTCGAGCTTGCCGGCGTTGTCGACTCCGGTCACATGCGCGCCGAGTCGCTTGGCGAGTTGTATCGCGAACGAGCCGGAACCTCCGCCGGCACCGTTGACCAGGACCCGGTGACCGGCTTCGGTGCCGTCGGTCCCCTGCCAGGCGATCACACCGGCCTGCGGAATGGTCGACGCCTCGACGAAGGTCAGTCCCGAGGGCTTCGCCGCCAGCACCGACTCAGGAGCGATCGCGTACTCGGCGAACCCGCCCTTGAGGGCGAGGTTGTCGCCGTACACCTCGTCACCAGGGCGGAGTTGGGTCACCCCCGGGCCGACCGCATCGACCCAACCGGCGATGTCCGAGCCGAGCGTCCGGCGTGCCGGCGCACGCAGCCCACCGATACGTGAGTACAGCGGTGTGCCGCGCAGGGTCTCCCAGTCGCTGAGATTGACCGACGTAGCCGCAATCCTGACGAGGACCTGCCCGGCTGCGGGTGACGGTATGGGAAGGCTCTCGATCCGCAACACGTCCGGTGGCCCGTAACTGTCGTACACGACTGCTCTCATTCGCGTACCCCCGGCTCTCCGCTCGACGGCGGCCGGTCCGGCATCCACCGCGGAGGGCCGGCAACCACGTCCTTGTGTAGCACGCCGAGACAAGCGGTTGATGATCTGTGACCGCACGGGTTCGTCAGCCGCAGCGCCCGAAGGGCGGCATGCGCGGAAGCGACCAACGCGGAGATCCTCGACTTCGGCGCGGACGGCCTGATGACCGCCGCGGCCGCACGCTCAGCCTCCCTCCTTCGCGCAGCCGCAATCTGCTTCCCTTGTCCGATAAGGGAAGCAGAGCAGGGAACGCCCAAGGAGCGGCCTGTCACCGCGCACGATCCGCGGCAGAAGAGGAAGCGTCGAGCGCTGGCTGAACGATCTCGCGCACCGTCGCCGTGGCGAAGCCGCCACTGTTGTGGCCTTCGCGGTCCGCGGCTCCTCGGCCGTCGCCGGGCCACACCGACTAACCTGCGACGGCGGCGGGGCTCTTGTGAATGCGGTCCCCGCCGTGGACGATTCCCGCATGACGGCGCCGCGGGGGTCACGTTTGGTCGCGCTAGGTCTCACCATCCTTGGCGGCGTGACAGTCTTGCTCACCGTGGCCGGCCTCAGTGTGGCGTCCTACGCACCGTGGCGGTTCGTTACGTTTGTACCGCTGGAGCAGCCATCGCGCGCGGTCCTTGTCATAGCGGCCGGGCTTGCCTTGCTCGGGGTTGCCGGCTGGATGGGATTGGCGAACCGGTTGGCCGCGAAAACGATCGCCGGGCTCGTGGCCCTCGTTGTGGCCATGGGGGTGTGCGTCGGCAGCGTCGGAGCAGCCATGCCCGACGCAGACCACGCCGTCTTCCATGACCGCGTGGCGGTGTCGCCGGATGGCCGGTTCGAGCTGATCAGGCTGAGTACGTCGTGGCAGTACCGGTACCGTGTGCGGACCCGCGGCTGGCTGTTCGGCCGTGAGGGGAACACTGACCTGGCGTGCACGCCGATCAGTTCGACGCAGGTCGACGACAGCCCGAACCAGACCTCGCAACTGCGGTACGTGCCGACCGTGCGGGTCGAACAGGCACGGTTCGCCGACGATACGCATGTCGAACTGCGGATGACCGACAGCCGCTCGTGGACGGTCGGGTTCAACGCACGGAGCCTGCGCCCTGGAAGGTTCCTGAACTGGTGCGGCTCGACCGAGGACGAGCCCCGGTAGATCGCTCTGCGGTGTGGGCACCGGCGCTATGCTCACGCTCCTGTTGCAGCAACGTTCCATCGATGATCGGGTGCACTGTATTCGGCAGATCCGGTAGCCGCCTTCACTCGCTTCCGCTACTCAACGTAGCCGCGAACACGGTTCGACGGAAGATCAATATCCGACTTGCCGTTCTGCTCGCGGTCGGCCGCAGCATGCTGCCCGGTGGGTCCCAAGCTTGTGCACAACGATCAAGGAAACGTGATGCGTGTGGGCCCGGAAGTCACGCATATCTGGGCCCCCATCCTGCTATCCCAGCATCGAGGCATCTCCGAGCCCGGCAACGACGCGCTGCAAACTATCAACCAACCAAGATCACCAACAGCATCCGGAGATTGCGCCAGAGCCCCGAAATCACGGACGAAGCCACGGACTTGGTTGGTCAGCTCGTGATGCAGCCCTGTCTGGTCACCGTTAGCGCGTTCGGCCGCCTGGTATTCGGCCATCCGCCGGAGGCCGGCTCTGAAGTCGGTGTCCGGTACCAGCTCAGCCACCTCGACCCAGCACTCGACCTGCTCGGCGGTCGGCTCGTCCGGCACCCCCAAACGCGGCCCGCACGTGCGTCCGCAGCCGGAGGTACAGCGTGCACCACCACGGCCGGGCAGGCTGCTGGATCGATGTTCGCCGCTGCCGCTCGTAGCGTTCGGCAGGTATCCACCGCCGACAGGTTCAAGGAGCGCTCATGTCCAGCAAAACTCGCCGTACCGTGCTCGTGGCGGCCGGGACCTCGGCCGTGCTCGCCGTGGGCGCCGCGCCCGCAGCCGTCGCGGACAACGGCGCCAGCCGTGCCGACGCGGTCCAGCAGCGGCTCGACCACCTCGTGCGCGACGACGGCTTCCCCGGCGCGCTCGCCTCCGTCCGCGGCGCCGACGGGCGGGTCCGCGAGTACACGGCGGGCGTCGGCGACCTGCGCACCGGGCGGCCGATGCCGCGCAACGGTCACGTCCGCATCGGCAGCAACACCAAGACGTTCACGGCCGTGGTCGTGCTTCAGCTGGCCGGTGAGGGCCGCATCGACCTGGACGCCACCGTCGAGCGTTACCTGCCCGGGGTGGTGCGCGGCAACGGCAACGACGGGTCGAGGATCACCGTGCGGCAGCTGCTGCAGCAGACCAGCGGCCTGCCCGACTACGACGACGTCCTGTTCACCCGGCCCGAGGACCTCGCCGGCCTGGCGCACGCCTACTTCGAGCCGCGCCGGCTCGTCGACGCGGCGCTCACCAGGCCGCCGCAGTTCGCGCCCGGCAACCAGTGGCAGTACAGCAACACCAACTACGTCCTCGCCGGCCTCGTCGTCGAGGAGGTGACGCGGCGCCCGATCGGTGAGGAGATCACCCGCCGCATCATCGAGCCGCTCCGGCTCCGCGACACCTCCTGGCCCGGCGTCGGTGAGCAACGGCTGCCGGAGCCGCACCCGCACGGGTACGTCGCCACCGCGCCCGGCGCCGCGTGGGTCGACGTCACGGCGATGGACCCGTCGCTGGGCTGGTCCGCCGGGCAGCTGATCTCGACCCCGGCGGACCTGCGCACGTTCTTCTCGGCGCTGCTCGACGGCAGGCTGCTCAAGCCCGCCCAGCAGGCGGCAATGCTGCGCACCGTGGCCGCGCCGGGCTTCGAGCCGACCGGTGACTGGCAGTACGGCCTCGGCATCGCCCGGCACCCGCTGCCCTGTGGCGGCGACGGCTGGGGCCACGGCGGCGACATCCAGGGCTTCGAGACCCGCAACCTCGCCACCACCGACGGCCGCAGCGTGGTCGTCACCGTGACCGCCCTGCCAACCACCGAGCGGATGGTCACCGGCGTGGCGGGCACTGTGGACGCCGCCCTCTGCGCGGTCCGGCGGTAGGGCTCGTCAGGGCCTTGCGGCCGGGTCCTGGCCTGCGGCGAGCAGTTCCGACACCGTCACGAGGCGGAAGCCCCGCGCCCGCAGGCCGGCGAACATCTCGCCGAGGTGGCGCAACGCCACCAACCGGCGCGACTGGCCGACGTCGTGCGCCAAGACGATCGACCCGGGCTGCACGGCGTCGACGATGGCGCGGACCTGGCCCTGCGGATCGCGGCGGTACCGCCGCTCGTCCATCTGGTGCGACCACAGCACCAGCCGGTAGCCGAGCTTGTCGGCGGCGAGGACGGTGGAGCCGCCGAGGTGCCCGTACGGCGGCCGCAGCAGCGTGGGCGAGCGCCCGGTCACCGCGCGGATCGCCTCGTCGCCGCGGCGCACCTCGTCAACGGCATGGCTCAGGTCGAGCGTGGCGAGGTCCGGGTGCGACCACGTGTGGTTGCCGATCTCGTGGCGGTCGAGCCGCCCGCGTACGACGTCCGCGTGCCGACTGAGATTGCGCCCCACCATGAAGAACGTCGCCGGCAACTGCCACTCGTCGAGCGCGTCGAGGACCATGGGCGTCCACTTCGGCGCCGGCCCGTCGTCGAAGGTGAACGCGACGACCGGCTCGTCGGTGCGCACGTGGTACGTGATGGTGGTGCTCGGCGACTGCGCGTCGGCAAGCACGTCGGCGGCCGACGCGTACCCACCGCTGAGCGGCGGGTGGTCCAGCCCGAACGCCCGCCGCGCGAGCGGACCGCCCGCCGCCCCGGCCAGCACCCCGCCCGCGGCCAGCCCAGCCCCCGCCAGGAATCGTCGTCGCGACAGCGCCATCCCCTGCTCCCCCCGTCCGTCCCCGTGGCGGCATCGTGTCACGCGGGCACCCGGCGGGGCCTCCTCCCAGCGACCGGTTTGGTTCACCGTCGCCATCAGGGGCTACCCTGAGCTCTCCGTCATGGTCATCCCCGAGCCAGGGACGACCTGTGGTCGCCCGACATCGTGATGACGCTGCGGCCGAACCGTTCCGCCGTAACGACCAGTCCCCCCAACCGTCGCCGGCGTCTCAGGGCTCTCCGTTCAGCGGCTCCCTGGTCAGCTCTTCAGTGGCCAGCGTTCGGACCAGCCACCGCGCGGCGGTGCCAGCCCGACCTCCTGATCAAAGATCTCGGCGCACTTCGCCACGCACACCTGGCAGATGATCGGCCCTGCCTGGGTGGCCACGACCCGGACGCTTCGGTTGTGGCGGCCACAGAGAGAACACGTGACGTCGCTGAACTGAGCCGGACCATCCACCACCGAGCGATTATATTCATGTCCGTCCAAGTTGCACGATGGTAGCGCTGGGCGCCGGTGTCCGAACGGTCGCCTCATCCAGCCGGATCGCATGAAGTCCCCGCCAGAGGGGTCACACCCTGGCAACGTCACCCCTCGGACCCACGCTGCTCGGTGGCGTGAGCGTGCGTCTGATGTACATCGCCTCAGAAGCTCCCGGCCAGCCCAAGCGCGCTGGTCAAGAGGGTTCTCAACCCCACGAAACACTCAGGCAGTCGAACTTCCGCGCGGCGTGCCCACATTGAGCACCCAACGAGGAGCGCAACCAACCGCCGCCGCGGGTCCGTCCAGCGTGCGCCCGCCGGCGGGCCACGCTCGCGGCCGGCAGACACCGCCGCTCCGGTGATCCACAAGGCCTTGAAGCCTTCCCTCAGCCATGATCCGGTGCGCACTCTTGCCGAGATGAGAGAGGCGTTCGTATGGAAAGTCACCGCAGTGCTGCTGCGAGTTCGGCGGCGTTGTCGAACGCGGGTGCCGCCCTTTCGGCTTCGTCCTCCGTGAGCGTGACGGACTGGGCGCGGGCCAGCATCTCGGCCGCAGTCTTTGGATCGTGCAGCACCATCGCGAGTTCGGCGCGGTAGACCAGGGCCTCTACCTGCTCGACCGGGTCGTCGTCGGCTTGCGGGCGGGCCAATGCGCTGTCGAGGATCCGAACGGCCTGTCCGACGCTTCCTCTGGAATCGGCTTGCACGACAGCATTCGCCAGGGCTTTGGCCAGCCGCCCGGCAGGCGTGGTGGCCGGCATGGGTGCGGTGGCGGCGTCCCGAAAGACGCGGATCCAGTTGCCGCCCGGGTCGATGACGCTGAATCCGCCCACCCCGTCGGCGTTCTTCCGCGCCCTAGGCCGGGTCATCCGCGGCGTTCCGGACACCAGTACCTTGCCGTACGCGGCGCGCATGCCGGCTGCGAATGCCCGGTGTAGTCCCTCGATGTCCGCGGTGAGTACCAGGCAGGAGCCATAGGACTGCTCCGGGTCGAATCCGGCGATCATCCGATCGGCTGATGACCCTGAACGCAACGCCGCCGAGCCGAGCCATCGGCGGCGCCTTCCTGCCCGACATGCGGCTCGCCAAGATCAGGCCCGTCCAGTGAACACGTAGTCTTATCTGTCCTTTGTGGACGCCCTGGCGGGTGTGAAAATGGGGGTGGTTGCCCGCCGACGTCGTCGCGGCTTGGTTCGATGAGACCGTCAAGTAGTCTGACGGCGGGAGCCGGTTCCAGGGCCCTGCATTGTTGCTTCGAGCACGCGAGTCCGCCTCTTTGTTGTCCCTCGGCCCCGCGGGCAGCCACCTGATGGTGTCTGCACCGCACGACGAGGAGCAACGGGATGGAAGCAACCGACGAAACAGTGCAGTTGATGGAGCGGGTCGCCGCGCTGGACATCGGCAAAGCCGGTCTGATGGCGTGCATCCGGGTGCCGAACGAACGCGCTACGGGCCGACGACGTCAGGAGGTTATCGAGTACGCCACGACGACCGGAGCGCTGCTGCGTCTGGCCGACCGGCTGCGAGAACTGGGTGTGACCCGCGTGGCGATGGAGGCCACCTCCGACTACTGGAAACCGGTGTTCTACCTCCTCGAAACAGAGGGGTTCGAGTGCTGGCTGCTCAATGCCGCACACGTGAAGAACGTGCCCGGTCGGCCCAAGACCGACAAGCTCGACGCGGTCTGGCTGGCCAAGGTCGTCGAGCGAGGCATGTGCGCACCGAGCTTCGTACCGCCCAAGCCGATCCGCCGGCTGCGGGACCTCACCCGCTACCGCCGTTCCCTGATCCGGGACCGGACCCGGGAGAAGCAGCGTTTGGAGAAACTCCTCGAGGATGCGCAGATCAAACTGTCGGTGGTCGCCTCGGACATGTTCGGGGTCTCCGGCCGGGCCATCCTGCCCCCGTTGATCGCCGGGCAACGCGACCCGCAGGTCCTTGCTGATCGGGCGCCGAGACGAGCGGTGACCCACGCCTTGCGGGTTGATCCGGAGCCGAGATCAGGCGCTTCGGGCGAGCTGTGCCAGCTCCACATCCGGATCTAGCCGATGTGCGTGCGTGTTCAGGTCAGTTCGTGGAGTCGTACGACCAATGCAAGAAACGTCTGGCTTCATCCGCAGCCACAGCGTGGCAGCCGGTGCATCGTCGGGAAGTCGACCCGTAGCAGTTCATGCCCGTGTGCGCGATCGAGCCCGCCGGTACAGACACCGGTCAGATCAAGTCGCACCAGGTCAGGGCCGCCCGCCGCGGCTCGCAGCCGCAATCGGACCTGTTCGTAGGCCGGTTCGATGTCTAATTCGATCTCGTATCCGGCCCGGACGGCCCGGAACGTCACCGACATGTACGGCCACGGAGAGCGCCAGCCGTGCCGGCTGTCAGCTGGACGTTCGTCGGCGGCGTCCGGGTAGGTCGGCTCACCCTCGAACAACCAGACGAGATCGTCATAGCTCGGGATCGGTTCCATGACCACCGCGGAACGCTCACACATTCCGGGTCACAACATCGCACCCAGGTGCCCGCTTCTGCCGCCGACCGCGTGCGGCGCCTCGCTGGCGACTGGCGCACCCTGTACGCCGCTGCCCTGGTCCACGACTCGTATGCCAGGCGCTTCGTGTGTGACCGGGCTGCTAGACCCGAACCAGTCCCAGTACACCCTGACCCGGACCGCCAACCACAGCACCGGGCAGCGCCTGCGCCTATGCCGCGGACTGGCTCGTTGCCGTCACCACCAACGTGTAATGCGCATTCACCTCGAAGGTGCCCGACTTCCCGTGGACGCGGACCTTGTGTTCGCCGGCAGCGGGTGGATCGATCCGGGCCCAGAGCCCGCATGCATCGCCTCGGGTCTTGCCCGAGGTGTCGGTTACCGGGTTGCCCGGCCCGGCCATGAACGTGATGGCTTCGCGCTCGATGCGCTCGAGAGGTACCTCCGCGCCGTCGAACTGGATCGAGCCGGTGACGCCGGCCATGAAGCTGCGGCAGTCGTCTTCGTCGCCACTGACCAGGTTGATCGCGGGCGCGACAAGTCGCACGCCGAGCGGTACAGCGCAACGCCGCTGTACCTGACCGCCGAACGTACCGGCAAGGAACCACACATCACCGGGCTGGTTGCGTGCGCAGTGCGTGCCGGTGCGGTCGGCAACCGGATTCGTGTCGACGGGTTCGGTGGCGGCCCACTCCCACCAGCGGGCCTGAATCGAGCGTTCCGCCGGCGATGCCTTGGGCTCTGCGGTGCCAGCTCCGGTCGGTCCATTGCAGCCAGCGAGGACGACACCACACGAAGCCACGGCAATGATCCGACGCAACATGACCGAGACGATAGCGGGCGCATCGACCGTTCACTGCCCTTTGACCAGGTGCCGCAGCCAGCTGCCGTGGATCAACCTTGATCAGCTGCGCGTTCATGCCGATGAGCGCTCAGCCGATCTTGGTGACGTCGACGAGCTTCCACGCTTCCGTTCGTGGCGAGATGAGGGTCCTTGTTGCCCGGTGCCGGGCGACGGCAGTCTGCCGACGCTGCGAGGAGTGGCCGGTCCCGGTACTCGCAGGGGACACTGGGCACAGAGTCATAGACTTGTGTTCGTGTCCTCGGTTTGGACGTTCCCGATCTTCTTGTTGGTGCTGTCGATTCTCGCGATCACACGATCCTGGGTTCCGGAGCGATGGCGCGGCCGTGAGCGCCGATACACGGCGCTCACGGCGGGAACTGGTGCAGCCTTCCTGGCGGCCGCGGTGCTCGGCTGGTCCGGCTGGCTCGTGACGTTGATGGGTGCCGGGATGTTGGTGCTGCCCGTCCTCGCGGTCACGCGTATCTGGACGCCGCCCAAACTTCGTGGATTCGAAATGCCCTTCGCGGTGCTGACGGTCGGGTTCGCAGTCGTCTTCATACCCGGCGGCGTGTACCTGCAGACCGCCGATGAGATGCGCGGAGCGGTTCCGATCCTGCTGCTCACCGGCCTCGCCGTCATCATCGCGGGCGGGGTCTTCATGACGCGGCGTGAGCGGCGACTGCACCGGCAAAATGACGCCGGCCCGCTCCAGTGAGGTTCTGCGAGTTCGGGTGCGGCCGACGGTTTCCCGAGGCTCCTGGAACTCCCAACAGCGCGGCACCGGTAGGCCGCTGGCGGGCGGCCGGCCATGCCAAGGCCTCGTTACGACAACTTCCCAGGCCGGGTGGTGCTCGTGGGATCTTTGGAGCGGGCTGTTGAGATTCGGCTGGCGGCGACCGAGGACGGTTCTACGGGTGACCGGCCCGGTGGAGCCGAGGACGTCCGTAACTGGGCGGATGGCGTGGCCTATCCTGGAGTCGTGGTTGTGGACTTCCGTACGGCATTGAGCGCAGCGTTCCACCCCCTTTAGGTGGCCGCAGTTGCGGCCCCGGAAGGGGTCAACATGTCTCGTACGGACAAGGACGGTCCGCATCACCCGCGGACTGGCTTGCGACTTCTCCTCGGTGGCGCCGGTCCGCCCAAGTGGTTCGTCGACCACGTCTGGACCAGCAGAGAACGTCAGGCAGCGCGAGTCGCATGCCGAAACGCCGCCAAAGAGTATCGCGGCGACGGGATCGTCGACACGATCCCCACCATCCAGCAGCATCGCCGCGGTGCCCAGTGGCTCTGGTGGTGACGTAACGCCAGCCGTGTGCTCCGTCCGACTGACTCGACGGAGCACACGGCGGCAAAGGTCGACCGTCCGGATCTGCCGCGGCGAGCGCGTACCGGTGTTCATCGCCGCGCGTGACGCACGGTGATGTGTGGCTGCCATCATCACCCAGCCATCAGCTGCGGGTCGGCGAAACGAGCTCGTACTCCGCGCGGCGCGGTCGGTGGATAGGCTGTCTGTGTGGCTGAGCTGCCCAAGACATCGAGCGTTCCGGTCGTCCGTGCAGACTTCGGCGAAAAACGTCGTCCGGGAACGTGTCAAGGTCGAGATTGCAGAGCCGACCGAGGAGGGCTTCGGCGCTGACGTGGAGTTCGTCGAGGACCGGACGCTGAACGGCCTGAGCGAGGCAGTGATCGCAAATTCGTACCCGCACGACTACCCGCACCGGTACCGGCACCCGGTTCTGTTCGTGGTCGACACGATTGCCGCGTCCACATCCGGACATCCCGTCCTGGTTGTCAACCTCAATGCATGGGTCGATGCTGAGCCGTTCAGGGCTTTAGCCCGGCAGGTGCAGTCGATCCAGAACAACCTGTCACTCGCGAACATGGATTACCTCGAATTCGCGAGATCAACAGATGCGGACGGCATCTTTCGAGGTTTCTGACAGACGATCCCACGTTCGCGCCGCTGTGGTCACGGCCGCGCAAATCTGCCGCTGACATCGCGCGCCAGCGAGGCAGTCGCCGTGCGTGAGGCTGACCGACAGTGCGCGCGACTCTGGCCGAGATGAGCGCATGTGATCACCGCCGACCTCGTGCAGTGAGCCCTCGTCGGGGTCGACGAGGATGCGGCCGTCGTCGAGCTTGCAGTTGGGCGAGCTTGCAGTTGGGCCGGCGCCACCAGCGCCGCCGTTCCGGGAGTGGGCCAAACGCTCGGCCGCACTCGGCTACGACGGCATGTGGGTGCTGCACCCGGGACAGATCGACGCCGCCAACGAGGTCTACCCGCCGAGCCAGTCCGACTACGACCATGCTCGAACTGACGAGGACGACACGTGGGAGGCGGGCGGCAGGCTGGCGCGGTCATGCTGGGGAACAGATGATCGTCCCGCAAGGTTGTCCCCTCGTGGTCGGGCGGCGAAAGGCCCGGGCCGCGGACATGAGCCGGACCTCACGCTCCGAGCCCCGGCCGAACTGGGAACCGGGCTGGTCTCAGCGGGGCGTCGGCGCGGTGGCGGCCTCGAAGAAGCCCCACGCAAAGGGCACCCAGAAGACGAGCCAGAGCACGAACGCGGTCCAGCCGACAATGATGCCGGCCAGGGCCACGCCATTCCTCTGTTTGAACAGCGGCAGAAGGGTCCTTTCCAACGATTCGCGTTCCTCGGGTGTGCTTTGCGTCGGAGTATCGAGAAAGCGGCGGAGGAAGGCTACGCGCTGCCGGATCTGACTACGGGCGAGGTGGCCCATCGCGCCGATCAGGGCCGGGAAGCCGCAGAGGAGCACCCCGCATAGGGACGTGACCAGGCTCGCCACCGCAAGCGTGTTGGCCTGTTCGTACCCGTACCGGGACGCGGACGTCGAGGCGGGGATGGGCGCGGCACTTGCCCTTGGCGCGGGCGCGGCAGTAGGCGCGGGCGGGAGAGTGGCTGACCCCGGATACCCGGGGTAAACCTGGTTGCCAGGGTCGGAGTACGGTTGGTTCGACGAAGGTCTCGAGCGTATTGCGCGTATCGAAGAATACGCCGCAACTGCAAGTATGCACGCTGTCAGCATCAGCACCACGCCCGCGGCGCCACCGCCGAGCGCCATCACAAGCGCCGCGGCGGCAACCAGGACGAGCCATCCGACGAGCGCGGCCCGCCCGCGCCGTGGCGGAGGGACGCTCGGTGGCGGGCCGGAATGGACGGGGTAGTGGGCCGGGCCGGGCCGGGCTGGGGTTGGTACGGCTGCGGGTGCAAGGGCGGCGGCCCGGGCAGGCGGTAGTGGGGTGGGGGTCCGCCTTGGGGTGGATACGGCTCCGGGTGGGTCATCGAGAGGTCCTCATCTCGTTGGTGCGTGTCGCAGCCGCCCCCCGACCGGCGCCTCCGCGTGGCGCCTCCCCAGGTGCTCAGGCAGTATCGGCTGTACTGCGGTCTATCGATGGGATCGAGTGTCGGATGTGCGGCGTTGGCGCGCGACGACTTCGCCTGCTGGCACGACATCAACACCTGGCTGTGCGGACTGACGCCGCAGGCAATGCTGACCGCAGCTGCCCAGGCCGGCCGGCCGGGCCGCGCGTGCGGATACGTCCAGCGCCGGGCGGGATCGTGCCGAGGCCTGACACGCACCATTACCCAACGCGGTGACCTGCCGTCGACCTGGTTGTTGGTCCCGCACGCTGACTGACGACATTGATCGCAGCGCGTTTGCCGGTCGCTGAGCGGTGGCAGCCATTGTCGGGTTCGGTGTCAGGACCGTCCCGCGGGTACAGCGACCTAGCGACCGGATCGCGGCAGATCCGGATGGTGGCCAGCGAACTCGGTTGCCGCTCTGTCGATGCCTGTGACACGGTGCAGATCCCCGACCCCCGCTCCGAGGCCCAGATGACAATCTACTTCTACGGTGCCGACGAGGTTCCCTACTGCAACGTTCGTTAAAGGTGGTACACAAACTTGCGGCGGAGTGTGCGGTTCGGTGGTGCGGGCCGTCCCCAGATCCAGGGGTTGGCGTGGGTGTTGAGCTGGGCGGTGGCCACCCGCACCGCGTAAGCG
>NZ_JBFANF010000100.1:0-34048 GCF_040674675.1 Dactylosporangium sp. NPDC049742
GTCGGTGGTGGGCACGAGGGCGGGCCCGCCGGCCGCGGCCGCCGCCGTCCTCGACGAGTGCGTCGCGCTGGTCGGCGCCGCGCCCGCTTCCGACGAGCGGCGGGCGGCGTCGCACCGCGAGACGAAGCGGCTGCTGGCCGCCGGCGCGGACCACACCGGCCGGCACACGTTCAGCAGGTCCGGGTTCTTCGCCCGCCCGCTGCCCGGCGCGGCGGTCGACGCGCTGCTCCGGCAGCTGTTCGAGGACCGCCGCCCGGGACAGTCGCGGACCCTGGACCTCATGCCGATGGGCGGCGCCTACAACCGTGTCGCGCCGCACGCCACCGCGTTCGTCCACCGCGGCGAGCGGTTCCTGGTGCACCACGTCGCCACCGCCGACCCGGGGTCCGCACCCGAGGCGCTGCGGTGGCTGGACGGCTCCTACCGGCTGCCCGCGCCGTGGCGGTCCGGTGGCGTGTACCAGAACTTCCCCGACCCGGACCTGCCCGACGCCGCCGAGGCGTACTTCGGCGCCAACCTGCCCCGCCTGCGGGCCGTCAAGGCGGTGTACGACCCGGACGGCTGCTTCGGCGCCCTGTAGATCACGGTGCCGGGTTCTCACCGTGGGTCGCGGGCCTGACAGGATGATCGTCCACGACGAGGGGGCAACATGCTGGAAGTGCTCGACGATCCGGTGGGGCAGTCGCTGCTTGGCGCGCACGCGCACCTTGCCCGGCGGGTCGGCGACGCCGCGACGTACCAGGAGGGCGTCTCGACGTTCGTGGCGGTGCCCGTGCGGCCGGCGCCGGCCGACTGGGACGACCTGGCGAAGCTGCTGGGCAGCGGCGGGTTCGCCGACCTGTTCAGCGCCGACGTCACGCCTCCGGCGTCGTGGGAGCCGGTGTTCGAGCTGGACGGGTTCCAGATGGTCCTCGACCGGGCGCTGCCGGAAGCTCCCGCCGACGGGGTGGTGGAGCTCGGTCCGGGCGACGTGGAGGACATGCTGGCGCTCACCGAGCAGGCGCGCCCCGGGCCGTTCTGGGCGCGGACCGCCGAGCTCGGGGCGTTTCACGGCGTGCGCGAGGACGGCGCGCTGGTCGCCATGGCCGGCGAGCGGCTCCGGCCGCCGGGATGGACCGAGATCAGCGCCGTGTGCACCGCGCCGCACGCCCGCGGCCGTGGCCTCGCCGCGCATGTGACGAGGGCGGCGATCGACCGGATCACCGCGCGTGGCGAGCGTCCGTTCCTGCACGTCGCGTCGAGCAACACCGGCGCGATCCGGGTGTACGAACGGCTCGGCTTCGTGGTCCGCCGGCCCGTCCGGTTCCACGGCTACCGCGTGCCCTGACCGTGTACCCCCGTGGCGGCGGGACGGGCATCCGCCGGTGCGACATCGCCCGGTCGCGATGTTCCAGACGTCCACCGCCGTCGCGGTGGTCGCCGCACACCGGTCGGCCGCTCCGGCGAGCCGTGGAGGCGAGCCGCCCGAGCCGGGCGGCCGCCGGGCGGTGACCCGTCGCCCGATGACTGTCCGCAACCGCCGTGCCACGCTCGGCTCACCAGCGGACGGGAGACGGCTCGGCGAGATCGCGCTGTCCACGATCCTGACGGCCGTGGCGGGCATCGGGGTGTCCGTGGTGGTGAGCCTGGCCCTCGTCGCGGTCGCGCGGCGGGGCGCCCGGCTCGCCACCGCCCGTCAGCTGCTGTGGCCGATCGGCACGGTGGTGGTCTTCGTGGGCTACTTCTGGAGCTTCAGCGTCGCGTTCCCCTGGCTGGACGCCCGCCTGCCCGGCATCGTGAACTTCCTGATCCTGATCCTGCCGGTGATCTGGTTCTTCAAGTCGATCTGGCTGGTCGTCACCGGCCTCTTCCGCGCCGACGACGGGCATCCGCTGCTGGCGCCGATCACCTCGACGATCACCGCCTGGATCTTCGGCGCGCTGGCCCTGCGCGGCGCGCAGCCGGTGGGGATGCCGCACCCGGTCTGGCTGGTCACGGTGCTGGGCGGGCCGCTGTCGATCACGATCGTCGCCTGGATCGCGACGCGGCGGCTGAAGCGGCTGTACCCGGAGCACTACCCGTTCCGCGACGGCCCGCTGGCGTGAGCAGGCTGCCCGCTGGCACCGGCGGAGCGGGGCGGTGCTGAGGGTGTGGCGGCGCGGCGGGTGCGCAGGAGGGCCCAGCCGACGAGGGCGGCGGCGGCCGTCGTCAGCGTCAGGCCGGCGACGGTGACCGCCTCGTCGAACTGGGCGGTCTGCGCGGCGGTCCAGTGCGGTGCGGTGATGGTGCCGGTGAAGAGGGCGGCGAGGATGGTGCCGGTGACCGCGACGCCCGCGCCGGAGGTCACCTCGGTGGCGGTGTCGGTGAGGGCCGCGCCGATCGTGGTCCGCTCCGGCGGCAGGCCGCGCAGCACGTTCACGCCGGCGACGACGCCGACGACGCGGAGGCCGGCGGCGACCAGTACCAGCGCGGCGGCGACGAACACGTAGCCGGCGCCGTGCAGGAGGGTGAAGACGGCGAGCCCGGCCACGACCGAGGTGGCGCTGATCCAGGCGGCCCGCTCGAGGCCGGCCCGCCGCACGAACGGGTCGACGAACAGCCCGCCCGCGATGAGGACGGCGACCTGCGGCAGCATGCCGAGCGCGGCGTGCGCGGGCGTCCAGCCCCGGCCGAGCTGGAGGTCGAGGGTCACCATGTAGCCGAGGCCGGCCGTCGCCAGCCCCGCGGCGGCCTTGTACGCCAGGCCGCTCGACACCAGCGGGTGGGCGACGAGGCGCAGGTCGAGCAGCGGGTGCCGGGCGGTCCGCTCCCGCACGGCGAACAGGGTCGCCGCGGCGACGGCCCCGGCGGTCGCCGCCCACCCGGCCCGCGGGCCGTCCTCGACGAACAGGGTCGGCGTGAGCAGCGTCAGCACGATCGTGGCTGTGCCGAGGAGCGCGCCGGGGACGTCGACCGGGTCGCGGTGCAGCCCGGCCGGCGTGTCCGGGGCGATGCCGGCCCGGACCCCGGCGATGGCGAGCACCGCGATGGGCGCGTTGACCAGCAGGAGCGTCTGCCAGGGCAGGGCGGCGAGCACGAAGCCGCCCAGGGAGGGGCCGACCGCGAGGCCGGCCAGGCCGACGGTCGAGATGAGGGTCATCGCGCGCACGCGCAGGCGGTCGTCGTCGAACAGCCGGAAGGCGAGGGCGGCGGAGCCGGGGGTCGTCATCGCCGCGGCGACGCCCATGACCGCCCGGACGGCGATGAGCTGCCCGGCGGTCGTGACCAGCGTCGTCGCCAGGCTCGCGGCGCCGAGCAGGGCCAGGCCGGCGAGCATGACGCGGCGGCGGCCGAACCGGTCGGCGACGGCGCCGAAGGCCAGCATCAGCCCGCCGAACGCGACGGAGTACGCGCCGGTGACCCACTGCAGCGCGACGGTGGAGGCGTGCAGGTCGCGGCCGATGGTGGGCAGCGCGACGGTGAGGATCGAGTTGTCGAGCATCTCGAACAGGAACACGGCGGCGAGCCCGGTCAGAGCGGGCCACGCCTGGCGGAGCGAGGTGGGGGGCCATGTGTAGAGCGTAATACAAACTTAGTGCGCACCCTAGAAATGTGGTGCGGTACACTTCAGGCATGGCTGGCACCGGGCTCCGTGACCTGAAGAAGGCGCGCACGCGCCGGCTCATCGCCGAGACCGCCGCCCGGCTCTTCGCGGAGCGCGGCTATGAGCGGGTGACGGTGAGCGAGGTCGCCCGCGCGGCGGAGGTGGCGGAGCAGACGCTCTACAACTACTTCCCGACCAAGGAGCACCTGGTCACCGACCGCGAGCAGCAGATACAGGACCAGCTCGGCGAGCTGATCCGGGCCCGGCCGGCGGGGACCAGCCCGGCCGCCGCGGTCCGCGGCTTCGTCCTGGAGACGGTGGCGGCGATCCGAGACATGCCGGCCGAGCTCGCCCGCGGCAACCTCGGGTATCTGGCGGCGATCAGCCCCGCCGTCCACCGGCTCGCCCTGGAGATGAGCGACCGGCAGGCCACCGCGCTCGCCGCCGCCATCGCCGAGACGTCGGACGTCGCGCCGGCGGTCGCCCGCCTGCAGGGGATCGCCCTCGCCGGCGTCTTCCAGATCCTCATCAGCGAGTCTGGTCGCCGCACCCGCGACGGCGAGTCGCCCGCTGACCTCGCTGACGCGCTGTATCCGCAGGTGGACGGCCTCCTGGCCGAGCTGGACCGCTGGCTGCGGTAGCCGGGATCTGCGCGCTGTCAGTGCGCTGTCAGCGGGGCTCGCGATGGTCCTCATGCACGCCACAACGGCGGGCACCCGGACCAGGGAAGCGAGCCCACCATGCAGACGTTCGACACCCCCGCCCCCATCTCCGCAGTCCTCGACATCCCCGCCGGCCGCGTGCGGTTCATCGCCGGCGAGCGCGCCGACACGACCGTCGAGGTGCTGCCGGCCGACGCCGCCAAGGGCCGCGACGTCAAGATCGCCGAGCGGACGACCGTCGAGTACGCCGACGGCGTCCTGCGGATCGAGGCCGACGCCGGGCACCAGATCCTCGGGGCGTCCGGCTCCGTCGACGTGACCGTCCAGCTGCCGGCCGGGTCCCGGCTCGAGGTGAAGGCGGCCAGCGCCGACCTGCGGGCCGCCGGCCGGTTCGGCGACGTCGCCTACGACGGCGCGCACGGCGCGGTCGACCTCGACGAGGTCGGCAGCGTCCGGCTCACCACGCTCGCCGGCGACGTCAGCGTCGGCCGCCTCAACGGCCCCGCGCAGATCAGCACCGCCAAGGGCGACATCCGCATCACCGAGGCCGTCCGCGGCGAGGTCGTGCTGCGCACCCAGGCCGGCGACGTGACGGTCGGCGCCGCGCCGGGCGTGTCCGCCGCCCTGGACGCCGGCACCAGCCACGGCCGCATCCACAACGCGCTGAGGAACACCGGCACCGCCGACCTGACCATCCGCGCCACCACCGCCACCGGCGACATCGCCGCCCACAGCCTGTAGAAGGAGCACCACCATGACGAACCTGGCCATCGCGGCGCACGGGCTGCGCAAGTCCTACGGCGACAAGCTCGTGCTCGACGGCGTCGACCTCGAGGTCCCCGCCGGCACGATCTTCTCCCTGCTCGGACCGAACGGCGCCGGCAAGACCACCGCCGTCAAGATCCTCTCCACGCTCGTCTCGCCCGGCCCGGGCTCCGGCGGCATCCGGGTCGGCGGTCACGACCTCGCCGCCGACCCGCAGGCCGTGCGCGCCGCGATCGGCGTCACCGGCCAGTTCTCCGCCGTCGACGGGCTGATCACCGGCGAGGAGAACATGCTGCTCATGGCGGACCTGCACCACCTGTCCAAGCGGGACGGCCGGCGGACCGCCGCGCAGCTGCTGGAGCGGTTCGCGCTCACCGACGCGGCGCAGAAGCCCGCCTCCACCTACTCCGGCGGCATGAAGCGCCGCCTCGACCTCGCCATGACCCTGGTCGGCCACCCGCGGGTCATCTTCCTCGACGAGCCCACCACCGGCCTCGACCCGCGCAGCCGGCACAACATGTGGCAGATCATCCGGGAGCTCGTCGACGACGGCGCCACCGTCTTCCTCACCACTCAGTACCTGGAGGAGGCCGACCAGCTCGCCGACCGGATCGCGGTGCTGCACGGCGGGAAGATCGTCGCCGAGGGCACCGCCGGCGAGCTGAAGCGGCTCGTCCCCGGCGGGCACGTCCGGCTCCGCTTCACCGACCCGGTCGCCTACCAGGCGGCGGGCCTGGCGCTGCGCGACGCCGCCCGCGACGACGAGTCCCTCGCGCTGCAGATCGCGAGCGACGGCAGCCAGCGGGACCTCCGGTCCATCCTCGACCGGCTCGACGCCGCCGACGTCGAGGCCGACGAGCTGACCGTCCACACGCCCGACCTCGACGACGTGTTCTTCGCCCTGACCGGCGACGCCCGCACCAGCGCCCACACCACCAACAAGGAGACTGTGTGATGAACGCCTTCGCCGTCCGGGACTCCGGCACGATGCTGCGCCGCAACCTGCTGCACGCGCGCCGCTACCCGTCGCTGACCCTGAACCTGCTGCTCACCCCGATCATGCTGCTGTTGCTGTTCGTGTACATCTTCGGCGACGTCATGGGCGCCGGGATCGGCGGCGGCCGCTCGGAGTACATCGCCTACCTGCTGCCCGGCCTGCTGCTCATGACCATCGGCAGCACCGTCATCGGCACCGCGGTCTCCGTCTCCAACGACATGACCGAGGGCATCATCGCCCGCTTCCGCACGATGGCGATCCACCGCGGCGCCGTCCTCATCGGCCACGTCATCGGCAGCGTCCTGCAGTCGGTGGCGAGCGTGGTGCTCGTCGGCGCCGTCGGCGTCGCGATCGGCTTCCGGTCCACGGACGCCTCGGTCCTGGAGTGGCTGGCCGCGTTCGGGCTGCTGGTGCTCTTCGCCCTGGCGGTCACCTGGATCGCGGTCGGGATGGGCCTGATCAGCCCGAGCGCCGAGGCGGCCAGCAACAACGCGCTGCCGCTGATCCTGCTGCCGCTGCTGTCCAGCGCGTTCGTGCCGATCCACGCCATGCCCGGCTGGTTCCAGCCGATCGCGAAGTACCAGCCGTTCACGCCGGCCATCGAGACCCTCCGCGGCCTCCTGCTCGGCACCGGCATCGGCTACAACGGCTGGCTGGCGGTCGCCTGGTGCGCCGGGCTCGCGGTGCTCGGCTACTTCTGGTCGACCTCGAAGTTCAACGGCGACGCGCAGTAAGCGATGCGGTACGCGATCGAGGCCGGCGGTCTGGTCAAACGGTTCGGGGACGCGGTGGCGCTGGACGGGGTGGACCTGCGGGTCACCGCCGGACAGGTCACCGCCGTCCTCGGCCCCGCCGGGGCAGGCAAGACGACCCTCCTGGCGGTGCTGGCGGCGTCGGTACGACCTGATGCCGGCTGGACGAAGACGGCCGCGCCGGTCCTGCTGCTCGACGAGCCCGCCGCCGACCCCGCCGGTGACCTGGACCGGGCCGGCACGGTGCTGTTCACGACGCGGGACCCCGCGCAGGCCGAGCGGTTCGCCGACCGGATCGTGGTGCTGGACCGGGGCCGCGTGCTCGCCGAGGTCCGGCCGGGGGAGCTGCGGCGGCGCGTCGGCGGCCAGATCCTGCACGTCCACCCGTCGGTGCCGGCCGACACGGACGCGATCACCCGGATCCTCACCGAGCTGACCGGCGCCGTCCCGGCCCGCGACTCCGGTGGCCTGCTCACCGTGCCGGCCACCGACCCGATGCTGCTGTCGGCGCTGGTGCGGCGGCTGGACGCGGCCGGCGTCACCGCCGACGAGCTGGGCCTGCGCCGGCCCACCCTCGACGAGGTCCTCGCCGCGCTCACCGGGTCGCCGGGATGACCCCCTGAGACCGGCGGCCAGCCGGTGCTTCGGCTGGTGGTTCGGCTGGTGGTTCGGCTGACGGTTCAGCCGGTGGTTCGGCCGGCGGTTCAGCCGGTGGCGAGGGCGACGACCCGGGCGATCGCGTCGGGTCTCGGCGTGCCGGCGCCGCGGCGGTACGCCTCCGCGTAGCCGTCCGCGCCGAGCCGGGCGGTCAGCCGGTCGGCGAGGGCGCGCAGCTCGGGCTCGCCGTGGTCGAACTCGCCGCGGATCGCCTCGCTCATGCCGAGCGCCGCGGCCGCGTCCCCGGGCCGGTCCCGCAGCGCGAGGAGCCCGGCGAGCAGCTCGGCCGCCCACGCCAGGCCCGCGCTGTAGCCCTGCGCGACGAGCGACGCGACCGCCTCGGGCAGCAGCGCCGCGGCCCGCGCCACGTCCCCCTCGGCGAGCCGGTTCTCCAGCCGGGTGCTGACGATGAGGTCGCGGGCCAGCGGCTCGGGGATGGCGCCGCGCCGCACCAGTGCCTCCAGCTCGTCGAGGGTCCGGTCGGCCCGCGCGAGGTCGCCGGCGAGGCGGTGCACGTTGGCGAGGCCGACCAGGATGTTGACCTCCATCCGGCGGTGGCCGCGCTCGCGGGCCCGGCGCTGCGCCGCCCCGATGTCGCGCAGCGCGCCGTCGATGTCCCCGCTGCGCCGGCGCTCCCGGGCCAGCCGCGCCCGGCTCAGGTACAGGTAGTCCTCGACGCCGAGCTCGGAGCTGAGCACGACGGCCCGCTCGAACGCGGCGATCGCCGGGCCGTGCTCGCGCCGCAGCGAGTGGTCGCGGCCCAGCGGCAGCAGGCTCAGCACGAGCCCCCAGCGGTCGCCGACCGCCTCGAACCCTTCGAGGGCGGCCCGCCGGGACGCGGCGCCGGAGCGCAGGTCGCCCTCCTCGGTGAGCAGGAAGTCCTTCGCCCAGTGCGCGCTCGCCCGGATCCACGGGTCGGCCGAGTCCAGCGCCTCGAGCAGGTCGGACTCCTCGGTGGTGTGCGCCAGCTGCGTCATGCGCATCAGCGGCCGCGCGGGGTGGAACTCGCGGGCGCCGGCCGAGTCGACGTCCATGCTGGCCCGCACCACCCCGAACGCCGTCCGGGCCTGCTGCGGCAGCGCGCCGCCGTAGCGGAGGTACGTCTCGAACTGGGCCGTCATGCCGCTCATGCCCCAGTACCAGAACATCGCGCCGACGAACCGCTCGGCCGTCGCCGTGTCGCCGGCGTCCACGGCCAGCCGCAGCGCGTGCGCGAGGTTGTCGTGCTCGGCGTCGAAGACCGCGATCGCCGCGAGCTGGTCCCGGGTGCGCAGCAGCGGGTCGTGCGCCTCGGCGAGGTCCCGGTAGTAGCGGCGGAACCGCTCGCCGATGTCGTCGCCATCCTGGCGGGTCAGCGCGTACGCGCGGACCGTCTCCAGCATCTGGTACCGGTCGCCGGACCGCCCGGCGATCGACTTCTCCACCAGCGCGTCGAGCACGTAGAAGATGTCGCGGGCGGGCAGCGTACCGTCGGCGCAGACCGCTTCCAGGGCCGCCGTGGTCGCGCCGCCGGGGAAGGCCGCCAGCCGGCGGGCGAGGACCCGCTCCGGCTCCTCGAGCAGGTCCCAGCTCCATTCGACGACGGCGAGGAGGGTGCGCTGGCGGGGGAGCGCGGACCGGCTGCCGGAGCTGAGCAGGCGGAACCGGTCGTCGAGCCGGCGGGCGATCTGGTCCACGCTCATCGACCGCAGCTTCGCGGCGGCGAGCTCCAGCGCGAGCGGCATCCCGTCGAGCCGCCAGCAGATCTCCACCACGTGGTCGACCGTCGACTCGTCGAGCGCGAACCCGGGCCGCACCGTGGCCGCGCGGTCCACGAAGAGCCGCACCGCCGCCGCCCGGGCGGCCTCCTCGGGCTCCACCGAGTCGCGGGGCACGTCGAGGGGCCCGAGGTGGCACAGCGCCTCGCCGGTGATGGCGAGGGGCTCGCGGCTGGTGGCGAGGACCCGCAGCCGCGGCAGCCGGGTCAGGAGGTGGTCGGCGAGCTCGGCGGCGGCGTCGACGAGGTGCTCGCAGTTGTCCAGCAGCATCACGGCGTCGCCGACGTCGAGCAGCTCCACGACCCGGTCCAGGGTGGTGTGGCCGCCCTCGTAGAGCCGGCCGTCGGAGGCGTTGAGGGCGGCGACGACGGCGTCGGCGAGGTGGTCGGGGTCGCTGACCGCGGCGAGGGACACGAACCACACCCGAGCCCGTCCGCCCCTCGCGGCCTCCAGCACCAGCCGCGTCTTGCCGGCGCCGCCGGGACCGACGACGGTGACGAGCCGGTTGGCGTCCAGAAGCGCGGCGAGCTGCGCCAGCTCCGCGTCCCGGCCGACGAAGCTGGTGAGCTGCGCCGGCAGCCGGCTCGGCGCGACCGTCCCGGCCCGCTTGGCCGGCAGCTCCATCTCGCCGCGCAGCAGCGCCAGGTGCAGCTCCTTCAGCGCGGCGCCCGGGTCGACGCCGAGCTCGTCGCCGAGCCGTCCGCGGATCTCCTCGTACACGGCGAGGGCGTCGCTCTGGCGGCCGGTCGCGGCCAGGGCCTGCATCCGCAGCCCGGCGAGGCGCTCGCTCAGCGGGTGCTCGGCGGCCAGGGCGCCCAGCCGCGGCAGCACCTCGGCGGGCCGGCCCAGCTCCAGCTCCGCCTCGAACAGGTCCGTGGCGACGTCGCGCCGGCGCTCGTGCAGCCCGGCGGCGACGGTCCGCGCGAACGGCGCGTCCTGCAGGTCCGTCAGTGCCGCGCCCCGCCACAGGCCGAGCGCCGCGTCGAGGGTGACGGCCGCCTGCGCGGGCGCTTCCCGCCGGCCCTGCGCGGCGAGGTCCTCGAACCGGTGCGCGTCGACGTCCTCCCGCCGCACCGTCAGCCGGTACCCGCCGGCGACGAGCTCCACGCCCCCGGCGTCGCCCAGCGCCCGCCGCAGCCGGGACACGAGCCCCTGCAGCGCGGCCGCCGCCCCGGCCGGCGCGTCCTCGCCCCACAGGTCGTCGATCAGCAGCTCCGCCGACACCGGCCGGCCCGCCTCGAGCGCCAGCCGGGCGACCAGCATCCGCAGCCGTACCCCGGCGATCTCCACCGGCGTCCCGGCCGGCGTATGGACCTCAAGTGGACCAAGGACGGCAATTCGCACGGCGCAAAGCTAACCAGACCCGGCTTCATCGATGCCGTGAGGTGCGCACAGCACGCTCCGCAGCGCGGCGGGCACGGGGCGTTTGCCGGAGCCGTCGGGGGCGACGGTGACATACACGATCTTCGCGGCGCAGGTCTCGACGCCGTCGCGGCGGACGGTGAAGTGGATGTCGAAGCTGGTGGTGCCGATCCGGCCGGGGCGGACGGTGAGCTCGACGGCCTCGCCCCAGCGGACGCCGGAGCGCCAGTCGATCTCGGAGCGGACGAGCTGGAAGTCGAGGCCCTCACGGGCCAGCGTCTCCCCGTCCAGCCCGTGGTGGGCCAGGTAGCCGGTCATGGCCTCGTCGAACCAGGTCAGGTACCAGGCGTTGAAGACGACGCCCTGCTGGTCGACCTCGAAGTAGCGCGCCTTCCACGGCATGACGAACGCGTCCATGACGGACGATCCTGCCGCATGCCCGCGCCCGGCGGCTCGACATCACCGCCACGGCACCCGTCATCAAGGCCGACACCACGACGGTCGCGGTGCTCGGTGGCAAGACCCCGAAGCTGGTGGACTCGCCGAGCATGTGGCACCCCACCGCCGAGTGCGGCAAGCGGGTCGCGGCCACGGCCGGCTCCACCAAGGATGCGCTGCACCTGCGGGAGCGCACCGGCGACGCCGAGCTGAGCAAGGCCGGGATCTTCACCGGCTCCGACGTCGCGCTCGCCGGCACCACCGGTGGCACCCACAGCGTGCTCTTCGCCCCCGGCAGCTGCCGCCCGCTGCTGTACACGATGGAGCAGCGCACGTTCCAGTCCATCGACCCCGCGACCAGGGCGATCGGCGCCGAGCCGATCGTCACCCTGCCTGCGGGTGGCATCGACGTCCGCCTGTACGACGACCCGCAGACCTGGCAGCCGGTGAAGGACGCCGAGGTGCTCGCCGCGGTCGTCGACAAGCAGATCGTCATCGTCGACCTCGCCGCCCGCACCGCGAAGCTGGTCCCGGCCGACGGCCTGGACGCCTCCGCCCGGGTCATGGCCTGGCTGCCCTGACCGCGGCGGGGTTTTTCCGCCCCCGACCCGGCGACGAACCGGCCGTCGCGATCGTTGGCCGTTACGGGTGGGCGTTCATGGGGTACCCCGTGCGGCATCCGGACGAGGCGGGAGCGAGCTCATGACCGACGCGGTGTATCTGCAGATGTCGCTGGATCTGCCGCGGGAGTCGGCACGGGTGGGGCAGACCCGCCGCATGCTGGATGGTGCCCTGGCCGGGGCGGGCGTCGAGCAGGATTGCCGCGACGACATCCGGCTGGCGCTGACCGAGGCGTGCACCAACGTCATCGAGCACGCCGGCCTCGCCACGACGTACCACGTCGATGTGACCGTGGACGGCGACCGCTGCGTGATCGAGGTGACCGACGACGGCGGCGGCTTCGACCCGGCCGGCGTGCGGCCCGGCGACCTGTGGTCGGACTCGGGGCGGGGGCTGCAGCTGGTCGCGGCCGTGGTGGACGGGCTCGACGTCGTGTCGGTCGACGGGACCGGGACGCTGCTGCGCTTCACCAAGCAGCTCACCTGGCGGTGACCGCCCAGCTGGGGACCGTAGGATGCCGGGCGTGACGACGGCGGCGCGGGCGGCGGTGGCGAGCCTGCCGAAGACGCCCGGTGTGTACCGGTTCCGCGACGAGAACGGCAAGGTGCTGTACATCGGGCGCGCCACCGACCTGCGGCAGCGGGTCGGCTCGTACTGGTCGGACCTGCGCGGCCGGCGGCACCTCAAGCGGATGGTGACGCAGATCGTGCGGGTCGAGGCGGTCGCGTGCGACTCGGTGCACGAGGCGGCCTGGCTGGAGCGCAACCTGCTGGAGCGGTCGAAGCCGCGCTGGAACCGGATCCGCGGCGGCCTGGAGGTGCCGATCTACCTGCGCCTCGACCGCCGCGGCGGGGTGCCGCGGCTGGTCGTCGACTACGGACCCTTCGCGCCCGATGCGCAGGACGTGTTCGGCCCGTACCTGGGCGGGACGAAGGCGCGGCTGGCGCTCAACGGGCTGGGCCGGGTGCTGCCGCTCGGGTACACCGGCGACCGGCTCACCGGCTCCGAGCGCGACATGGCCCGGATCCGCGGCGTCGACGCCGCCGACCGCGACACCCTCGTCGCCACCACGGCCGGGGTGCTGCGGCGGGAGCGGGCCGCGATCGACGCGGTGCGGGAGCTGCTCACACGGCAGCGGGACCGGGCGTCGGAGGGTCTCGCGTTCGAGGTGGCGCAGCGCGTACAGGAGGAGCTCGAGGCGATCGACTGGCTCGTCGCGGAGCAGAAGGTGACGGTCGACGGCGCCGCCGACTGCGAGGTGTACGGCTGGGCCGACGACCTCCTGGTCCGTTTCCACGTCAAGGGCGGCCGGCTGTGCACCTGGACGCAGCGCGACTGCCGGGAGGCCAACGCGCAGCGGTTCCTGGAGCGGACGCCGGCGGCCTGGGCACCGTTCGCGGCCCGCAGCGCCGAGCTGGCGAGCCGGCTGGCCGTCGCGCACGCCCGCTGATGGACCGGCCGCGCTTCCAGGATCCGCAGGTCAGCCTGTACGAGCTGGCGGCGGACGACATCCTGGTGGGGTGCCCGCGCTGCGGCGGCCGTGCCGTGAACGCCGCACGGCCCACCGGGAGCCGGTGGGTGGCGTCGTGGCCGCGCCGGCTGACGTGCGCCGCCTGCGGCTACGCCGCCGCGTGGGAGCCGCCCGGGGCGACCTCCGTGTGGGGCGGCCCGGTCGACCCGTTCTTCGGCGGGCCGCTGTGGTTGCGCGCCGAGTGCTGCGGCGGGCGGGTCCTGTGGGCGTTCAACCGGCGGCACCTGGACATCCTCGACGGCTTCGTCGGCGCGAAGCTGCGCGAGCGCGGCCCCGGCCCGGGCGGGTTGACGCTGGTCGCTCGGCTGCCGGCGTGGATGACCGCGGCGAAGCACCGCGCGGAGATCCTGCGCGCCGTCGACCGCCTCCGGGCGACGCTGGAGAACTGAAGTCGCACTGGGTGTGCGCCGTCTGTGAGCGCGACGTGACCCGGGGCTTTCGAGCGCGCAACATGTTGGTAACAGGCACTCCGCAGACTCGACCCGCACCGGAAACGTCCGAGCAATCAAGCCTGCGGCGCCCCCTGATCCATCCCTGAGCCGCCCCGGAGGAGCAACGCTGTGTCGTATGTGACCCCACCTGAACTCGCCAAGAAGATGATCGACGCCGGTGAGGCGAAGGTCTTCATGTCCACCCGGGACACGCTGATCCGGGCGTACATGGCGGGTGCGATCCTCTGCCTCGCCGCCGCGTTCGCGGTCACGGTCACCGTGCAGACGGGCCAGCCGATCGTCGGCGCCCTGCTCTTCCCGGTCGGGTTCTGCCTGCTGTACCTGCTGGGCTTCGACCTGCTGACGGGGGTGTTCACGCTGGTGCCGCTCGCGCTGATCGACAAGCGGCCCGGGGTGCGTTTACGCGGCGTGCTGCGCAACTGGGGGCTGGTCTTCGTCGGCAACTTCGCCGGCGCGCTGACCGTCGCCGTGATGATGGCGGTGATCTTCACCTACGCGTTCACGGTCGAGCCGAACGCCGTCGGCCAGGCGCTCGGCAAGATCGGTGAGAGCCGGACGGTCGGCTACGCCGACCACGGTGCCGCGGGCATGCTCACCCTCTTCATCCGCGGCGTCCTGTGCAACTGGATGGTCTCGACCGGCGTCGTCGCCGCGATGATCTCCAGCAGCGTGTCCGGCAAGGTCATCGGCATGTGGATGCCGATCCTGGTCTTCTTCTACATGGGCTTCGAGCACTCCATCGTCAACATGTTCCTCTTCCCGTCCGGGCTGATGCTCGGCGGCGACTTCTCGATCGCGGACTACTTCATCTGGAACGAGATCCCGACCGTCATCGGCAACCTCGTCGGCGGCATCACGTTCGTCGGCCTCACCGTCTACTCGACGCACGCCCGCACCGGCGCCTCCCGCCGCGTGCCTGTCGCCGAGCAGGCGGCCGAGGAGGAGCCGGTCCTCGTCAAGTAGCTACGGGTACCCGCCGAACGAGTGGCCGCCACCACCCATGCTGCTCGGCCAGGTGGTGACGTGCACACCCGACCGGTAGCGCTCCGGGGGCGGCTCGTAGGGCGGCCACGGGTCGTCGCGCCCGTTGCGCTCCGCGACGGTCCGGAAGTGCTCGTGCTCGTACCGGAACCGCCGCTCGGTCAGGGCGGCGCGCAGCTTCGTGCCGTCGGGGTCCTCCCGGTCGTACCGGTCGAACTGCTCGGTGAGGAACAGCAGCGGGAGCAGGGCCGGCTCGTCGTCCTCGGGCAGGTAGCCCGCGTCGACGACGGCCGCGACCGCCTCCGGCTCCAGCTTGACCGCGCGGGCCAGGATCGCCCGGCGCATCCACAGGCGGTGGAGGTCCTGCAGCGAGTCGCCGGTCCCCGCGCCGAGGTCGCGCAGGGACCGGCGGACCGCCGCGGCGATGTCCTCGGGCGGGTCGGTGTCCAGGAACGCCAGCACCAGGCCGACGACGGTGTCCTCCCTGATCTCCGGCGCTTTGCGGGCGCACGCCAGTTGCAGGACCCGCCCGTCGGGGTCGTGCTCGCGGTACGCGTCGAACTGGCGGGTGAGCAGCAGCAGGCCGGACGTCCAGGCGGGCCGGTAGCCGGCGTCGCGGGCCGCGGCGGCCGCCTCGGGGTTGCCGAGGACCGCCTGGTCGCACACCACCGCGACGGCCTTCGGCGACGTGAACCCGCGCAGCGCGTGGCGGCACAGGTCGAGGGCGGCCTCGGGCAGGTCGGTGCCGGCGTACTCGACGAGACGCGCGGCGAGCGCCCCCTGGTCGAACGCGGGCAGCAGGTCCTGCCGCTGCTTCAGCACCGCGAGCAGCGCCAGGTCGACGTCGCCGGGGTCGGCGGGCGGGCGGGGCAGCTCGGGGTTGGCCAGGACGATGCGCAGCAGCGCCCCCTGCTCGCCGAGCCACATGTCCTGCCGCGCGTCCCGCCCGGCCGGCGCGGTGCCGATGAACCGGTGGCCCGGCCGCGCGTAGGGCCGGACCGCGACCTCCAGGGCGTCCAGCAGTCCGGGCTGGTCCGTGTCCGCCAGCAGGTCCGTCAGCCGTTGCCGCAGCCGCTCGTGCGGGAACCCGACGGCGGCCTCGACGATGCTCTGGACATACGGGTCGCCCTGGTACACGCCGCTCGGCGGGTCCGCGGCGGTCTGCGGCAGGCACGCGGTCAGCCGGACCTGCGGCCGGTAGGCCGAGGTGGGGTCCGGCTCGAGCAGGAACTCCAGCACCGGGGCGACCTGCGCCGGCCGCTCGTGGTTGCCGAACCGGAACGACGCCGCGCTGAGCAGGAACCACGCCCCGCGCCACACCTTCTCGCGGTCGTCCCCGCCGGCGGCCCACCACCGCTCGACCCGCTCCCGGGCCCGGCGGTCGCCCTCGTACACCGCGGCGGCCAATGCGTGCCGGACCCTGTCCTGCCTGCTCGATCGACGGAACACCATCGTCCCATCATGCTATCCGCGCGGCCGCCGCGCCCCGCGGTCGTGCTTTACCGGGGCGTCATTCATCGGCATGCTTGGATGATGGACGACGCCGTCAAGTTGGGGGCACTGCGCAGGCGGCTGGCCGAGGAACTGATGGAAGCCCATCGGGAGGCCGGGGAACCTTCGTACAGTGTGATCGCGGGACAGGTCGGGATCTCGAAGTCGACCGTGTTCCGGGTGCTGAACGGGATCGGTGAGCGGTCGCCGAAGTGGCACCACGTCGACGACATGCTCGAGGTCTTCGGGCGCAGCGACCGGGAGGTCGAGCGGCTGCGCGCGCTGTGGGTCGAGATCCGCGCGCTGGAGAAGGCCGCCGGTCCGTAGCGACGGGCGGAAAGCGGCCGCGCCGCCGCAGCCCGGGACCGGCTGCGGCGGCGCGACGTTGGTCAGGCGAGACCGTTCAGGCGTCAGGCGAGACCGTTCTTGATGGCGGTGATGAGCTCGCCGTTGCTGGTGTCGCCGGAGAACTCCCAGAAGAAGGCTCCGCCGAGGCCCTGCTGCTTGGCGTAGGTCATCTTCCCCGCGATGGTGGCCGGGGTGTCGTAGCCCCACCAGTTGCTGCCGCACTTGGCGTAGGCGGTGCCGCCGGCGGTGCCGGTGGCCGGGCAGGAGTTCTTCAGGACCTTGTAGTCCTCGATGCCCTGCTCGTACGTGCCGGGCGCCGGGCCGGTCGCGGTGCCGCCCGGGCCGGCCTGGGTGACGCCGGTCCAGCCGCGGCCGTAGAAGCCGATGCCGAGGAGCATCTTGTTCGCCGGAACGCCCTTGGACTTGAGCTTCTGGATCGCCGCGTCGGACCAGAAGCCCTGCGTCGGGATGCCCGAGTAGGAGTTCAGCGGCGAGTGCGGTGCCGTCGGGCCCTGCGGGCTGAAGGCGCCGTAGTAGTCGTAGGTCATGGGGAAGACCAGGTTGAGCTTGGAGATGCCGGCGGCGTAGTCGGCGGCGTCGAGCTTGCCGCCGTTGGAGCCGTCGGCCGAGATCGCGGAGGTGACCAGGAAGTTCTGGCCGAACTTGTTCCGCAGCGCCGTGATGACGTTGTTGTAGCTGGCCGGGCCGCTGGCGTCGCAGCTGAGGCCACAGGCGTTCGGGTACTCCCAGTCGATGTCGATGCCGTCGAAGACGTCGGCCCAGCGGGAGTCCTTGACCAGGTTGTAGCAGGAGTTCGCGAAGCCGGTCGGGTTCGCCGCCGCCTGCGTGAAGCCGCCGGACCAGGTCCAGCCGCCGAACGACCAGATCACCTTGATGTTCGGGTACAGCCGCTTGAGCTTGCGCAGCTGGTTGAAGTTGCCGCGCAGCGCGCCGGTGTCCCAGGTGTCCGCGACGCCGTCGACCGAGTCGGCCGCGGTGTACGCCTTGTCGTAGTCGGCGTACGAGTCACCGATGGAGCACTGCCCGCCGCTGGTGTTGCCGAAGGCGTACAGGATGTGGGTCAGCTTCGCCGCCGAGCCGCTGGTGACGATGTTCTTCACGTGGTAGTTGCGGGCGTAGACGCCCCACTCGGCGAAGTAGCCGACGACGGCCTTGCCGCCGGGCGGCGGCGGCGAGGTGGGCGGCTGCGACGTCGGCGGCTTCGAGGTGGGCGGCGGGGTGGTGGGATCGGTCCCGCCACCGCAGACCCCGTTGTCGGCCCACACGCCCCACTGGCCGCTGGCGGTCGGCACCTCGTTCGTGGTCCACCACTTGGCGGTGTAGTTGTGGCTCTGGTACGAGACGACGTTGTCCTTGACGTAGACGGCCGACGCGCTCCATGCCGGAGCACATGCGGCGGCGGCGTTTGCCTGGACCAGTGGCACGATTGCGGTCGCTCCGGCCACGGCGGCGACGACGGCCCCGACCAGGAGGACCTGGCGAAGGGATCGTTTCACGTTCACCTCACCAACAGTTAGGAAACTTTGTTAAAAGCGTGTTGAGACGGTAGACACATCAACAACCATCAGTCAAGACGGCGATCGATTTCGGCACGCCGCGGCCCGAGGTCAGGGCAGGGACAGCACGATGCGGTCGACCGACGGCGCGTGCCCGTCGGGGTTGGCGACCGAGATGGTGTTGCCGCCCTTGCGCAGCTGGACCTTGAGCGTCGACGCGGTGCAGCACGTCGAGCCGCCGTTGAGCGTGACCCGCTGCGGGTCGCGGCCGTCGACCGTGACGACGGCGGTCCTGGTGCGCTCGTTGTCGATGTTCACGTGGTAGAGCTTCAGCGTGTACGTGCCGGCGACCGGGACGTCGACGTTGTTGAAGCGCAGCACGCCGTCGCCGTCGCGGCTGCCCCAGTCGCCGAGGTTGCGCACGATCGAGCCGCCCGAGGCGCCGGGGTAGCGGTCCACCCACGCCGAGCCGCCGAGCGTGTTGCCGGGCGCCTCGGCCTCGAACGAGACCGGCCCGAACTTCGGCGGCGGGGACGTCGTCCGCGCGGCGGCCGGGGACGAGGACGCGGGCGCGGACTCCGAGGGTGTGGCCGGCGCGGGGGTCGGCGTCGGGGGCGGCGCGTCGGTGGGTGACGGGGCGGGCGAGGGCAGGCCGACCGGCGGGGCGACGGGGGCGGGATCCTCGTCGCCGAAGTACGCCGCCACCGCCAGGATCACCAGCAGCGACACGGCCGCGGCGACGCCGGCCACGATCAGCCGCGACCGCCAGAACACCCACAGCCCGCGCAGCTCCGACGGCTCGTCGGCGACGTGCCAGCCGTCGCGGTCCGGTGCCGCGGCCCAGTCCGCCGCATCGTCCGGCGTCTCATCTGCAGGGACGGGATCGTCCTGGATGATGGGATCGGGAGCGGCGGTGGCGGCCGGGTCGGGGCGGAAGGTCCCGCCGGCCGCGGCACGGTCCGGATCGGCGCCGAGCCCGGCGAGCCACGGTGGCACGCGCAGCGGTTCGGCGTCTCCGTCGCCAGCCGTCATGGACCACGAAGATAGTCACCCCGGTGCCCCTTCGCCAGCCGGGAGACGCGCCGTCATGCCCGCAGCAGGGCCACCGCCGCCGGGTCGGACGCCAGGTCGGCGGGGCGCTGCCCGCGGTCGTTCACCGCCCGCGGGTCGGCGCCGGCCCGCAGCAGCGCCCCCACCAGGTCGGCGGCGCCGTCGGACGGCGACCTCGCCGCCGCGTGCAGCGGCGTCTCGCCGACGATCGTCCGCGCGTTCACGTCCAGGCCGAGCGCGAGCAGGCGGGGCAGCAGCCGCGGGTGGTCGAGCGAGCCCAGGGCGTGCAGGAGCGTGACACCGCCCCGGTCCGCGGCCGGCGGGAAGCCGTCGCCGAGCAGCCGCAGGACGCCGTCGGTGTCGCCGTACGCCACCCGCTGCCACAGCTCGTCGTGCAGGTCCTGGACCGGCGGCGGCAGCCCGGCGTCCCGGCGCCTGCCGGTCCGCCAGCTCAGCAGCACGTCGGCGCAGCCCTCGGCCGGTCCGCCGAGCGCGGCGAGGGCCTCCTCCCGGGTCAGGTCCGACGGGTCGTGGTCCAGCGGGTGCCACTGCCCGTCGCGGGCGGCCAGCCGGTGGACCCGCCCGCCGCACCGGACCGGCACGACGGCGGGCACCGGCGGGCCGTACCGCTGCCGCGACCGCGACCGGCCGGGCAGGAGGGCGTCGTGGACGAGGGGATGCAGGGCGTCCGGATCGATGAGGCCGTGGCGGACCAGCTCGGCGTCGAGCGGCTCCTGCCAGTCCGAGACCTGCAGCAGCGGCGCGTTGCGCGGCGGGGGCCCGGCGACGACCGTCGGCTGCTCGCTCAGATCCAGCCAACCCTCGCCGAGGTCGACCGCCCCGGCGCGACTGCCGCGCCGGTCCAGCAGGGCGCGGGCGGCCGGCACCAGCCTCGACCAGACCAGCGGGTAGCTCGCCAGGCTGAAGTCCGACCGCGGCTCGGCCAGCCCGGCGGCGTCGATCCCGGCGGCCGCGGCGGCCTCCCGCTGCCGGCCGGTCGTGTGCGGGCAGACCGCCTCGGTGCCTACCGGCTCCGGCCCGCACAGCGCGCGCAGCCCGGACGCCCGCCGGACGTCCCACAGGTGCCGGTCGATCAGCTCGGCCGCGGGGGAGACGCCGCCGTCGAAGCGCAGCTGGAACCGGCGCCGGCCGCCGCTGCGGGGCCCCTGGACCAGCAGGATGCCGAGCCCGCCGGCGAGCCGGGTCATCGGGACGGGCCGGCTGGCGGCCGGCCACGGGTGGTGCCCGTGCAGCGGCTCGTGCCAGCGCAGCAGGTCCGGCGCCAGGTGCCGCAGGTCGTCCTCGACCGCGGCGGCGACCTCGCGGCCGTGCTCCCGCTCGACGGCGCGCAGGTCGATGTCGGGCGTCACGTACGCGGCGGTGCACGCCCGGCGCCAGTCCCCGGTGAGCCGGCGCTCGGTCGCCGCCTCGATCACGGCGGGCGGCACCCCGAACCGCCGGTGCCGCAACCACGTGCGCACGGTCTGCGCGCTGGGCGGCATGGCGGACATCGGCGCTCCCGGGGTCGGCGGACGGCCGCCAACGCTATCGCGCCGGGTCCGGATCTTCGTCGTGTAGCTTCGGGTTGAGCACCGCACCGACGTGAGGACGACCGTGAGCACTGCACTGCCCACCGCGCGCACCGCGGACCCCCAGGACGCACCGCCGATCAAGTGGGGCGTCATCGCGCCCGGCTGGATCGCGGACCAGTTCGCGGGCGCCGTCCACCGGCACTCGAAGTCGCGGGTGGTCGCCGCCGGCTCCAGCTCGCTCCAGCGCGCCGAGGAGTTCATGGCCCGGCACGGCGGCGGCCGCGCCTACGGCTCCTACGAGGCGCTCGTCGCCGACGCCGACATCGACGCCGTCTACGTCGCGTCGCCGCACAGCCACCACCACGAGCAGACCCTCCTCGCGCTGCGCGCCGGCAAGCCGGTCCTGGTCGAGAAGGCCTTCACGCAGAACGCGGCCCAGGCGGCGGAGCTCATCGAGGTGGCCCGGGGCTCGGGGCTGCTGCTGATGGAGGCGATGTGGAGCCGCTTCCTGCCGCACTACGACGTCGTGCGGCAGCTGCTCGCCGACGGTGCGCTCGGCGACGTGCAGACGGTGATCGGCGACCACGGCCAGCATTTCGAGATCCCGCCGACGCACCGGCTGCTCAACCCGGCCCTGGCCGGCGGCGCCCTGCTCGACCTCGGCATCTACCCCGTCTCGTTCACCTCGTTCGTCCTCGGCGCCCCCGAGGAGATCCAGGCGACCGGCACCATGACCACGACCGGCGTCGACGCCCAGGTCTCCGCGGTCCTGCGGACCGGCAGCGCGCACGGCATTGTCTCCACCACCCAGACGGCCGCGTCACCGACCACCGCGAGCATCTCGGGCACCGCCGCCCGGATCGAGCTCGCCGGCCCGTTCTACCAGCCGCAGGCCGTCCGCCTCACCACCGTCTCCGGCGACGTCAGCGAGTCCGCCCCACCCGCGATCACCGGCCACGAGGGCCTCGTCCACCAGGCGGCCCACTTCGCCGACCTGCTCACCGCGGGCGCCACCGACTCGCCGCTGCTGCCCCTCGCCGAAACCCTGACGATCATGCAGACCCTCGACGAGATCCGCCGCCAGATCGGCCTGGTCTACCCCAACGAGTAACCCCGCCGGCCGAACCGGGTCGGTCACGTGGGGTCCCCGGCTCCTGAGGCGGCGTTCAGGCGTCGTCGACTCCGGCGACGCCGTGCGCCGATCCCCGACCCCGCCCGAGCAACCTTCGGCGCGGTCTGGCAGGTTTCTGCTCCATGGGTTTCATGGCGGGGCTGGGCGGCTGGTGCTTCCGGAACCGGTGGTGGGTGCTCGGGGCGTGGCTGGTCGCGGTGATCGGCGGGGTCCTGGCGGCGGGGCCGCTGCTGGACGCGATCTCCGAGACCAACAGCGTGCGCAAGAAGGTCGAGTCGATCGAGGCGTACGACCTGATCGGCACCGCCGAGGACTCGTCCGGGCAGGTCGTCGGGCTGGTGGACGCCGTCGACCCGAAGGCGGCGGACGTGCGGGCGGCCGTCGACGCGGCCGCCGGGCGGCTGCGCGGGGTCGAGCACGTGCGCAAGGTCGACGCGACGACGGTGTCGGCCGACGGCCGGGCGCTGCTCGTGGTGGCCACGCTGGAGAAGGTCGACAAGCCGACCCGCAACGCCGCCGTCGACAAGGTCGAGGCCGAGCTGGACCGGCTCCGCGGCGAGCTGCCCGCGGGCGCCGCAGTCCGGGTCGGCGGGTCCGCGACGATCAGCCGGGACGCCGGGCGGACCCTCGACGCCGACCGGGGCCGCGCCGAGCTGCTGTCGCTGCCGTTGACGCTCGTCGTGCTCGTCATCGTGTTCGGCGGTCTCATCGCGGCCGGGGTGCCGGTGCTCGCCGCGGTCGTGTCCGTCGCCGCCGTCTTCCCCGTCCTGTACGTGTTCACCACGTTCACCGACGTGGACTCCAACGCGCTGACCGTGGCGTCGCTGCTCGGGCTGGGCCTGTCCGTCGACTACGGGCTGCTGCTCGTGGCCCGCTACCGCGAGGAGCTGGCCGCGGGGTTCGACCCCGGCGACGCGATCGGCCGGGCCTGGGCGACCGCCGGGCGCACCATCCTGTTCAGCGCCCTCACCGTCGCCGCCGCGCTCGCCGGGCTCCTCGCCTTCTCGGTGCGGCAGCTGACCGCGCTCGGCGCCGCCGGGGTGTCGATCGCGCTGGTCGCGATGCTGGTGTCGCTGACGTTCACGGCGGCGCTCATCGGCGTGGCCCGCAAGCGGCTCAAACCGGCCCGCCGCGCACGGCGGGACGAGGCCGGGCGCGGGTTCTTCGCCGCCCTCGCCGCGCTGGTGCAGCGCCGGGCGGCGCTCGTCGCCGTGGTCACCGCGGCGCTGCTGCTCGCCGCCGGCCTGCCGCTGCTGTCGGCGACCGTCAAGCTGCCCGGCCTGGAAGGTTTCCCGCGCAGCATCGAGTCGGTGCGGGTCGCCGACGAGCTCAAGACCCGGTTCGGCCGGGCGTTCGCCCCGACGCTCACGGTCGTCGCCCGGACCGGCGCCGCGGAGCTGGACGCCTACGCCGCCCGCTGGTCCGGCGATCCGGCCGTCGGCAAGGTGCAGCCGGCGAAGCCCGTCGGTGACGGCCTCGCCGCCGTCGAGCTGAGCCTGCGCGGCGGGGCGCAGGACGACGCCGCCCAGGGGCTCGTGCTGCGGTTGCGCGCGGACCGGCCCGCCGGGGTGCAGTCCTGGGTGACCGGTGACGCCGCGGTACTGGTGGACCTCGTCGACCTCATCGTCGACGACCTGCCGCTCGCGCTGGGCATCACCCTCACCGCCATGCTCGTGCTGCTGTTCGCCATGACGGGTTCCCTGGTCGTGCCGGTGAAGGCGATCCTCGCCAACGTCGTCTCCCTCGGCGCGACCCTGGGCGTCATGGTCGCCGTGTTCGAGCACGGCTGGCTCGCCGGCGTCCTCGGCACGCTCACCGTCGGCGGTCTCGACCCGTTCGTCGTGGTCATCCTGTTCGCGTTCGCGTTCGCCCTCTCGATGGACTACGAGGTGTTCCTCCTCGGGCGCGTCAAGGAGTACGTCGACGGCGGCGACGACACCGACACCGCCGTCCGCCGCGGCCTGCAGCACACCGGCCGCGTCATCACCTCCGCCGCGCTGCTCATGGTCATCGTGTTCGGCTGCTTCGCGGCGGCGCAGATGGGCAGCATCGAGCAGATCGGCCTCGGCCTGACCACCGCCGTGCTCATCGACGCGACCGTGGTGCGCTGCCTGCTCGTGCCGGCGACGATGACGCTGCTCGGGCGGTGGAACTGGTGGGCGCCGGCCCCGCTGCGGCGCCTGCACCGGCGGGTCGGCCTGAAGGAGACGTCGCTGCCGGAACGGGAACCGGTGATGAGCGCCTGAGTCGACGCCCGGACAGCTGCCCGTGGAGCCCGGAGCGCCTGGGTCAGCGGCCGAACAGCTGCCCGTCGAGCCCGCAGCGCCTGGGTCAGCGGCCGAACAGCTGCTCGTCGAGCCCGGAGGGCCGGACCGTCTCCGGGCACGACGGCGAGTAGTAGTTCATCGTGAGCACGGCGCGCACGGCGTCGTCGCGGCGCAGCGGCTCGACGTAGTGGGCGTGCCGGCGCGCGTCGAAGAAGTACAGCTGGCCCGCCGACGGGTAGATTCGCATGGCGTCCGCGTCGACGCCGGCGACGTCCCGGGCGGCGCGGTCGCGGGCGACGACGAGGCCGCCGCCGGTCTCCTCGGTGCACGACGTCAGGTACAGCAGCCCCTGCATTGGGTTGCTGTCGACGTGGCACGGGTACCGCATCGTGATCCCCTGCTGGATGTTGAGGCTCAGCGCGCGGTTGTCGCTGCCGGTCTCCTCCAGCTTCTCCTCCGCGGTCCGCTCGCCGAGCTGCTTGAACCAGCCGCTGTACAGGTCGAACGTCCACGGCGCGGCCGTGCGCAGCACCTCGCCGTCGACGCTGTGCATCGGGATCTCGGCGTCGGCGACCTCCCGGGCGGTGGACATGGTGGGCCGGAAGACGCGCCGGACGGCGTGCTCGCGGGCCACGTCGAGCAGCGCCGCGGCCCAGCCGCCGGGCAGCAGGTGCCCGACGTCGTACACGTGCCAGTGGAAGGGCAGGTCCTGCGGCGGCTGCCAGGCGGTGCCGGTCATCGGTGGGTCCCTCCGTAAGCCTGTTGCTTGGCCATCGACTCGTAGTGGTCCTGCACGGCCTGCCACAGCTGGGGGAAGCGCATGTGCGCGACGAACCGGTCGAGCACGCCGACGGACCGCCCGGTCAGGCTGAGCGGAGCGGTGCCGTCGTCGAGGGTCGGGTGGCCGCCGAGGCGGGCCCACACCATCCGCTGGTGCTCCTGCTGCCAGCCGAGCATCGCGTCGTCGAGGTCCAGCATCTCCAGCGCGACCGCCCGCAGGTCCGGGTGGTCCGCGTCTGCCTCCAGCAGCTCCGCCTCCGACGCCACGCCGGCGGACTCCATGGCCGCGCAGAAGCAGCGCCACAGATGCCGGCACGCCTTGTGCAGGTTGCGCATGCCGGGTGAGTCCAGGCCGCTGCCGCCGTCCGGGAGCGTCGCCCGGATCCGCAGGAACTCGGTCTGCGGAATGCCGGACCGGACCTGGCCGAGATGCGTCACCGTCAGCCGCTGCAACTCCGTCGCGCGGCGCACCAGGCGGTGCGCGGACCGGTGCTCCCCGGCGCGCAGATCGTCGGCGGCGCGGACGATGTCGAAATGCATGTTGTACCAGAGCAGTTCCGCGGTGAGATGCAGTGTCTGGAACAGCAGGAAATCGGGGTGCGGCATTTCCGGCAGCGGGCGAAGTGCCTTGACCGCGTCGGTGAACCGCACCACTTCGTCATATGCGGTCGGCCCGCCGACGGCGAAGACCGGCCCGGACATTCCGTGCTCATGCTGGTTGTCGCCGGCCATGTTGAACGATTCGCTCCGTTTCTACGCATGCAGCAATACATCGTTCACGCGTATTTAACGAGCATCACTTGATGCATTTCCGGGCGTCACGCTACCGAGTTTCAGTGACGGGTGTCAATGATCGGATACTGCGGTCGCATGACCTCGAACCCGGGGAACCGGTTCGGATTACGTAGCCGGTCGCCCGGATGCGCACGACGACACGGGACACCCCCGGACGGCATCGTCAAGGCTTCCAAAGATCCGGATTGGAGACCTCGTGGCGGCGATGTTGGCTCGGCTCGGCCGTTGGTGCTTCAGACGCCGGGGACCGGTGGTCCTCGCCTGGCTGGCCGTCCTCGCGGGGGTGGTCGTGGCGGGGCTGGCCGCGCCGCCGGCCCCCGACGACGACTTCTCCGTGCCCGGCGTCGAGTCGCAGCTGGCGTTCGACGTGTTGCGGGACCGGTTCCCCGGGATCACCGCCGACGCCGGCGGCGCGACCGTGGTGTTCGTGGCGCCGGCGGGCCGGCAGGTGACGGACGCGCCCTACCGGGCGGCCGTCGAGGCGGCGGCCCGGCGGCTCGCCGGCGGCGGCCAGGTGGCGATGGCCGGCGACCCGTCCGAGGCCGGCGCGGTCCGCGGCGACGGCTCGGCGGCGTACGACAACGTCGCCTACACGGTCACGGCCGCGCGGGTCAGCGCCGCCAGCCGCGCGGAGCTGGCCGCGGCGGCCCGCGAGGCCAGGGTCTCCGGGCTCATGGTCGAGGCCGGCGGCAGCGCCCTGGAAGGGGAGGGCGGCGGCCCGGCGGGCACCGCGGAGCTGGTCGCCGTCGCCCTCGCGGCGGTCGTCCTGCTGATCACCCTGGGGTCCCTCGCGGCGGCGGGCCTGTCGCTGCTGACCGCGCTGCTCGGGGTCGCGGTGAGCATGCTGTCGATCCTCGCCCTCAGCCACGCGTTCGGGCTGTCCGCGACCACCGGCACGCTCGCCCTCATGCTCGGCCTCGCGGTGGGCATCGACTACGCGCTGTTCGTCGTGACGCGGTACCGCGAGGAGCGCGCCCGCGGGCTGCCCGCCGAGGAGGCGGTGTTCCTCGCCGCCGGCACCGCCGGGTCCGCGGTCGCCTTCGCCGGCCTGACCGTCGTGATCGCCCTGGCGGGCCTGGCGGTGGTGGGCATCCCGATGCTGACCAAGATGGGCCTGACCGCCGTCGGTGCGGTGTCGGCGGCGGTACTGGTGGCGCTGACCCTCGTCCCCGCCGTCCTCGGGTTCGCCCCGGAGCGGGTCCTGTCCCGCGCCGCCCGCCGCGCACTCGCGACGGCCTCAACCGGTCGCGGCGGCCCCGCGACGGCCTCAACCGGCCGGGGCGGCCCCGCGACGGTCGAGGCCGGCCGCGGCGGTGCGAGGTGGGCCCGGTTCGTGCCGCGCCGCCCGGTCGCCGTGCTGCTCGCCGGGGTGGCGCTGCTCGGCGCCCTCGCCGTGCCCGCCGCGGGGCTGCGGCTCGGCATGCCGGGCGACGAGGCCCGGCCGGCGACGACCACGCAACGCCGCGCGTACGACGCCCTCGCGACCGCGTTCGGGCCGGGGTTCAACGGCCCGCTGATGTTCGTCGTGGACGCCAAGGGCGCGCCCGACCCGCAGGCCGCGGTCGCCGCGATCGCCGGCCGGGTCGCCGCGACGGCCGGGATCGTGTCGGTGTCGCCGCCGCACTTCAACGACGCCGGCGACACCGCGATCCTCGACGCCGTGCCGGCCACCGCCCCGACCGACGCGGCGACCAAGGACCTCGTCCGCGACCTGCGCGCCGCCCGGACCCGGCTGGCCGCCGGCACCGGCGCGACGTTCCAGGTCACCGGCACGACCGCGGTCAACATCGACCTGGCCGGCAAGATCCAGGGGGCGCTGCTGCCGTACCTGGCCACCGTCGTCGGGCTCGCCGTGCTGGTGCTGCTGGTCGTGTTCCGGTCGATCCTGGTCCCCGTCAAGGCGGCCCTCGGGTTCCTGCTCTCGGTGCTGGCCGCGCTCGGCGTCCTGGTGCTGGTGTTCCAGCGGGGCTTCGCCGCCGACCTGCTCGGCGTCGCGCAGACCGGCCCCGTCATGAGCGCGGTGCCGATCTTCCTGATCGGGATCGTGTTCGGGCTGGCCATGGACTACGAGGTGTTCCTCGTGTCGCGGATGCGGGAGGCGTACGTCCACGGCGAGGCGCCGCACCAGGCGATCGGATCCGGGTTCCGGCACAGCGCCCGCGTCGTCGTCGCCGCGGCGCTGATCATGATGGCGGTCTTCGGCGGGTTCATCAGCGAACAGGACCAGTTCATCAAGATGATCGGCCTCAGCCTGGCCAGCGCCGTGCTCTTCGACGCGTTCGTCGTCCGGATGGCGATCGTCCCCGCGACCCCGTCACGCAGGAGCTGGTGTCCAGTCACGAACGGTGAACCCGGACCGGGCCCGTCCCTGCCCGGGAGATACTCGACGTCGGCGGCACGACGAGGAGCGCGGATGGTCAGCCTGGAGTACGCGGAGCGGCATCCGCGGCTGACCGACGGCGTCATCGCGGTCGCGCTGCTGGCCGGCGCGGTCCTCGGCGCGCACCTCGTCGGCCCGGGCGAGGGCCGCGCCGAGCACGTCTGGGTCGCCGACGTGCTGGCCGGGCTCGCCTGCCTGGCGCTGCTCAGGGCGCGGGAGCACCCGCGGGCCACGGTCGCCGTCACCGCCGCCTGCGCCGTGGTGCTCGGTGGCCTCGGCTACCTGCTGACCCCGCTGCTGCTGGCGCCGGTGATGGTCGCGCTGTACTGGCTGGCCGCCTCGACCTCGTCGCGGACGGCGTGGACCTACGGCGGCGTCACGACCGCGCTGGTCGTGTGCGCCGCCGTCGGCGTCGACCACCTCGACGGGACGGTGCTGCTGCGGGTCATCGGACCCGCCCTGTGGCTGCTGCTGCCCCTGTCGATGGGCAGCCGGTCCCGGCTGCGCCGCGCCTACCTCGACGCGGTCCACGCCCGGGCCGAGCATGCCGAGCGGACCCGCGAGGAGGAGGCGCGGCTGCGGGTCGCCGAGGAGCGCATGCGCATCGCCCGCGACCTGCACGACGTCGTCGCCCACCACATGGCCGTCGCCAACGCGCAGGCCGGCACGGCCGCGCACCTGCTCGACGGCAGCCCGGACCTCACCCGGAAGCTCCTCGCCGACCTGCAGGTCACCACCTCGTCGGTCATGCTCGACCTGCGGCACACCGTCGGCGTCCTGCGCCAGGCCGGCGACGCCGATCCCCTCGAGCCCGCGCCCGGGCTCGCCCGGTTGCCGGAGCTGCTGGAGGTGTGCGGGTCGGCCGGGCTCACCGTCGACCTCGCGGTCGAGGGCGAGCCGCGCCCCCTACCGCCCGGCGCCGACCTGACCGCCCACCGGATCATCCAGGAGGCCCTGACCAACGCCACGAAGTACGCGGCGCCGGCGACCGCCCGCGTGTGCCTGCGGTACACCGGCGGCACCCTCACCATCACGGTCGCCAACGCCACCCGTACCGGCGGAAAGGCAGCGGACGGCGAGGGCTTCGGCATCGTCGGGATTGCGCGAGCGGGCCCACGCCATCGGCGGTGAGCTGCGGGTCAGCGACGGCGGCGGCGGGTTCGAGGTCGTGACCACCCTTCCGCTGCGGGCCCGGGAGGCGCCGTGACCATCCGCGTCCTGCTCGCCGACGACCAGGCGCTCCTGCGCGGCACGTTCCGGCTGCTGATCGACTCCTGCCCGGACCTCTCGGTGGTGGCCGAGGCCGCCGACGTCGAGCTCACCCGCCGGCACCACCCCGACGTGGTCGTGATGGACGTGCGGATGCCCGGCACCGACGGCCTGGCCGCCACCGAGGCCATCTGCGCCGACCCTGCCCTCGCCGGCACCCGGGTGCTGATCCTCACCACGTTCGAGAACGACGAGCACGTCGCCCGGGCCCTGCGGGCCGGCGCCAGCGGGTTCCTCGGCAAGTACGTCACCACCGACACGCTGCTGGAGGCGATCCGCGCCGTCGCGGCGGGCGACAGCCTGCTGTCCCCGGGGGCGACCAAGGACCTGATCGCGCAGTTCCTCGCCGCCCCGCGGCCGGCGCCCGTCGTCACGCCCGAGCTCCGGGACCTGACGAACCGTGAGCTGGAGGTCATGAAGCTGGCCGCCGACGGCCGGTCCAACGACGAGATCGCCGCCGAGCTGCGCCTCAGCGTCCTCACCGTCCGCACGCACGTGCAGCGGGCCATGACCAAGCTCGGCGCCCGCGACCGGGCCCAGCTGGTCGTCCTGGCGTACAAGAACGGCCTCGTCCCGCCATCCGCGCCGGGTTAGCGCCCCATCGCGCCGGCGACGGTCGCCAGCAGCTCGTCGCACCACGCGGCGAACGGCTCGCGGGGCGTGCGGACCGGATGGATGCGGTTGCTCAGCACCACCACGCCGTAGCCGCGGCCGGGTTCGAGCCAGATCCGGTTGCCGACGAACCCCGACATGCCGTAGCCGTCCGCGCCGGCGCGTGGCCCGCCCAGCCCGCGGGTGGGCGCGAGCCACCAGCCGAGGCCGAAGCGCTCCCCGCCGCCACCCTCCGACCAGCACTCGCGCACCGACCGGTGCAGCGCCGGGGTGCTCACCCGCTCGCACAGCCAGTCCTGTCCGATCCGGGCCACCTGCCCGATCGTCCCGAACGCGCCGGCGTGCCCGGCGACGCCACCCATCGCCGCGGCGTTCTCGTCGTGGACCTCGCCGCAGATCAGCCGGCCCCGCCAGGCGCACCGCTCGGTGGCGACCGCGGGGCCGGGCAGCGGCGCGTACCGCAGACCGTGCCGCCCCGCCGCCTCGGTCAGCGACCGGCCGGTGAGCGCCTCGACCATCGCGCCGAGGACGATGAAGTTCACGTCGCTGTACACGGCCCCGGCGCCGGCTGTCCGCGTCCGCAGCGCCGCCCCCACGACGTCGGCGTCCTCCCTGAAGAACGGGACGGTGGCGGGCAGCCCGGCGGCGTAGCTGAGCAGCTGCGCGACGGTCGCGCCGGCGAACGGGGCGTGCCGCGCGCCCGGCCAGGCGCCACCCAGCGGCTCGTCCAGCCCGATCCGCCCGCGGGCCACCAGGTCGAGGACCGCGGGGACCGTCACGAGGACCTTGGTGAGGCTCGCCAGGTCCCACCAGTCGTGCCGGGTGGCGGGCCGGCCGGTCTCCAGGTCGGCGACCCCGTGCACGACCTCTTCCAGCTGCGCGTCCCGGGTGAACACCGCCACCGCGACCGCCGGCATCGGCGCCCGCCGCACGAGCGCGTCAATGGTCATCGCCCGAGTCTGCCTCGCGACCGTCGCTGCCGCTTCCGCAGTGCCGTGTCAACATTGGTTGACACGGATTGTGTGTCAAGTTAGGTTGACAATCATGTCGGCTCAGAGGGACGCATCCATCCTTGACGTGATCGTCGTCGGCGCCGGGCCGACGGGTCTGCTGCTCGCCGGCGACCTCGCCGCCGCGGGCGTCCGGGCGGTCGTTCTCGACCGCGCCGCGGAGCCGGTCCAGGCCCCGAAAGGCAACGGTGTCGTCGGCCGGGCCGCCCTGGAGCTGCGGCGGCGCAAGCTTCTGCGCGGCACCGGGCTGCGAGTGGTGCGGCCACCGCGGTTCCGCTTCGGCCCGCTCACCCTCGAACTGGGCCTGCTGCGCAGTCCGCTGCACGTGCTCCCGGTGCCGCAGCACCGGCTGGAACGCCTGCTGGCCGAGCGCGCCGTACGCCTCGGCGCCACGATCCTGCGCGGGCACGAGGTCACCGGCCTCGAGCAGGACGGCGACGGGGTGACCGTCCAGGCCGCCGCCGACGGCTCGCCCGTCAACCTGCGCGCCCGGTACCTCGCCGGTTGCGACGGCGCACGGAGCTTCGTCCGCAAGCACCTCGGCATCGGCTTCCCCGGCGTCACGAGCGCCGACATCTCCCGGCTGGCCCGGGTCACCATCCCGCCGGGCGCCGTGACCCGGGTCGGCGATCGCATCGAGCTGCGCGGCATCGGTCAACTGGCGGCGTTCCGGCCCAACCGGACCGGACACGGGTCGATCACCATCGCCCCCGCCGACGCGCTCGACCGATCGGCCCCGAATGACGTGTACATCGTCAGCACGCACGAACCGCGTGCCGACAGCGAGCCGACCGACGAGCTCGGCGACGATGAACTGCGGGCCAGCCTCCGCCGCGTCCTGGGGGCCGATCTGCCGTACACGACGGCCTACGCCGCGAGGAGCGTCGTCGCGAACAGCCGGCACGCGGAGCGGTACCGCCAAGGCCGGATCTTCCTCGCCGGCGACGCCGCGCACATCTTCGGCGCCGGCGGCTCGGCCATCAACGCCGGCCTGCTCGACGCCGTCGCGCTCGGCAAGCACCTCGCCGCGGTCCTGCGCGGCGAAGCACCGGACACCCGGCTCGACGTGTACCGGTCAGAGCGGCGGCCCGCCGTGCAACGCACCCTCGCGCTCACCCGCCTGCAGGTCGCGCTCGAAGCCGGCGACGAGACCGGCGAGGCCCTGCGCGACGTGCTCGAGGAGCTGGTGCGGGACCGCGCCACCGCGCGCCGGATCGCGACGCTCATGGAAGGCTGAGCAGCGTCCGGACGACGGTCAGGCCGGTGCGGGCGACGTCCGCCGGGGTGATGTCGGCGTACCACGCGTCCCGGTGCCGGTCGCGCAGCCACCGTTCGATGCCCGGCAGCAGGGTGGCGGTGCCGAGCGCCGGCTGCGGCCGGCCGGCGCCGGTGAGCTGCCGCGGGCCGAGCAGCGACAGCAGCGCATGCGCCGCGGCCGCCGCCGGGTCGTCGCCCCACCCGACGGCCGGCGCCGAGCCGGGCGCCCGCGCGATCACCACGGGGATCGCCGCGTCGGCCGGTGCGGACAGGTGTACCGGCAGCCCGGACCGCGCGGCGGTGCGCAGCAGAAGATCCAGGGTGCCGGGCGCGGCCAGCGCCGCCGGGTCGACGGGACGGCAGGGGCCGGTCCGGGCCGCTTCGCCGGCAAGGACCTGGCACAGCCCGGCGGCGACCGCGTCCGCCAGGTCGGTGCCGACCCCGACCCCGACCCCGGCCTCGACGCCGGCCGTGGACGTGGCTGAGGGTGCCGGCACCGGGCCGCCGGTGAACGGAGCCCATCGCAGCGGCCCGTCGGGCAGGACCGCCTCGGAGTACACGGCCACCGCGGCCCGCACGGCGGCGGCGCGGGCGGCGTCCACTGTGGACGCGTCGTAGGCGACGACGGTCTGCGCGGGGTACGCGAGGCGGACGGCACCGACCCGCAGCGGCAGCTGCGTCGCCGCGTCGTCGGCGTACCCGGCCAGGACCCCGACGTGCGGTGCGACAAGGTCCGCCGGTGTCGCGTCGACCACGCCGTCGGGATGCGTGCAGCCCGGGTGGGGCAGGAGCCGCTCCCGCCGGGTCTCGCTGGTGGCGAGGTCCAGGACCAGGACCGCTGGGGCAGGCCGGTGCGCCCGGACCGCCGCCAGGATCTCGACGCCGAGCAGCGTCCCGGCGATCGCGGCACGCGCACCGTCCGGAGCCGCCGGAACCCCGGCGCCCGGGGCGCGGTTGGTGAGCAGCCGCAGCCGCGTACACGCCGGACAGGTACCGGCGCCGATGACGACGACGCCGTCGCCGACGAACGCCGGAACCGTCGCCTCGCCCGGGCCACCGACCGGCTCGACCGAGGCGACCACGGTGTGCCCGCGGCCGGCGCGGTGCGGGGACACGAACCGCAGCGTGGCCTCGGCGGCGTCGGCGGCGAGGGCGGCGCGGTCCCGGCCGGGCAGGTCGGCGGCGATGTCGATGGCCGGCACCCCCGACCGCAGCAGCGTGCGGGCGGCCGCGGCCACGACGGGTGCCGCCGCCGGCCACCGGCTGCGGAGCAGTACCCGGCAGCGGCGCAGGTCCCCGGGCGGCGGGTCCTGGTCGTCGTGTGCCGCGTCGCGGGCACAGTCGTGGCGCAGCAGCAGGGCGACGAGCTGCAGCAGGGTGCGCCGCTCGTCGGCGGGTAGGCCGGCGCACAGCCCGCGGACCGTCGAGGCGCCGGTGAGCCGCGGTGCGAGGCGCACGAGGTCGTCCGCCGCCGGACCGCGGACGAGCAACGCGGTCTCTCCGCGCCGCACCAGCATGCCGCCGGCCGTCGGGGTGAGTCGCACGTCCGCGCGCAGGCGCGGGCGGGCCGCGGGCGTCACCGTCATGCCAGGGGGTGCGGCACGTGGTGAAGTCCCCGGGATGGGGGTGCGGCGGCGTGCCGCAGCGCGGCGCCGACGCGGGGGAGTCCCGGTGCGCGCTGTCCGCGGCCGAAGTCCAGCGGCACCAGCCCCGGTGCGATGACCCGCGCCGACCGCAGGCCCAGCCGCCGCTGCACGACCGTGGTCAGGTCGACGACGATGACGTCCGAGCCGGTCGCCATGACCGCGCCGGCGCACGCGTACAGGTCGTCGAGCAGGTCCGTGCTCGGCGGCCGCGGCCACGGGCGTGGGACGCCCGGGGTTTCGTGCCGGTCGTCGAGGAGGAACCCGGCGTACGACGCGGCCGCGGGGCCGGCGAAGAGGGCGGCGTGGTCGGCGGCGGTGTCCACGAGGCCGTGGTCGCGCAGCAGCGCTTCGGCCCGGCCGGGCTCGGCGAGGGTGCGTTCGCGGACGGCCGGCAAGAGCGCGGCGAGCTCGCCGACGGCGCCGGC
>NZ_JBFANF010000101.1:0-32675 GCF_040674675.1 Dactylosporangium sp. NPDC049742
ATCGAAGGATCGCAGTGGTCGTCAGGGTGGCTGGATTCGTCCTTCGATCTTGCGCGGCGGCGGACAAGCGGGCGTTCCAACCGGAGTTGGACGGGTCGCGGATGCCCGCGTGAGCGGCGTCCTGCCGCGCGCGAGCGCAGGCAGTGCGCCGCGGAGCGGCGCATTGGGGCGCGGGTGAGAATCCCCGCCGGGACCCGCCGCGGCAGCGGTGGGGCGGAAGCACAGACTGCGCTACTTGCCGTCCTCGAGGTCGCCTTCGGTTTCGAGGTACACCTGGCGCAAGGCGTCAAGGGTGGACTGCTCCGGGTGTTCCCAGAGGTTGCGGTCGGCGGCTTCCAGGAGGCGTTCGGTGATGCCGTGCAGGGCCCACGGGTTGGACTCGTCGAGGAACTTGCGGTTCTCGGGGTCGAAGACGTAGGACTCGGCGAGCTTCTCGTACATCCAGTCCGCGACGACGCCGGCGGTGGCGTCGAAGCCGAACAGGTAGTCGACGGTGGCGGCGAGCTCGAAGGCGCCCTTGTAGCCGTGGCGGCGCATGGCGGCGAGCCAGCGGGGGTTGACGACGCGGGCGCGGAAGACGCGGGCGGTCTCCTCGCTCAGGGTGCGGGTGCGCACGGCGTCGGGGTTGGTGCTGTCGCCGACGTACGCGGCTGGGGCGCGGCCCGTCAGCGCGCGGACGGTGGCGATCATGCCGCCGTGGTACTGGAAGTAGTCGTCGGAGTCGGCGATGTCGTGCTCGCGGGTGTCGGTGTTCTTGACCGCGACGCTGATCCGCTTGTACGCGCCTTCCATGTCGCCCCGGGCGGGCAGGCCGTCCAGGTCGCGGCCATACGCGTAGCCGCCCCACACCGCGTACACCTCGGCCAGGTCGGCGTCGTCGCGCCAGTTGCGGCTGTCGATGAGGGGGAGGATGCCGGCGCCGTACGCGCCCGGCTTGGACCCGAAGACGCGCAGCGTGGCGCGGCGTTCGTCGCCGTGCGCGGCCACGTCGGCGGCGACGTGGGCGCGGACGTAGTTGTCGTCGGGGGACTCGTCCAGGGCGGCGACCAGCTGCACCGCGTCGTCCAGCAGCGCGACCACGTGCGGGAACGCGTCGCGGAAGAAGCCGCTGATGCGCATCGTGACGTCGATGCGGGGGCGGCCCAGCTCGGCGAGGTCGATGGGGGACAGGTTGACCACCCGGCGGGACGCGTCGTCCCAGACGGGCCGGACACCGAGCAGCGCGAGCGCCTCGGCGATGTCGTCGCCGGCGGTGCGCATGGCGCTGGTGCCCCACATCGACAGGCCGACGGAGCGCGGCCACGCACCGTGGTCTGCCTTGTAGCGGGCGAGCAGCGAGTCGGCCATCGCCTGACCCGTCTCCCACGCGAGCCGGCTCGGGATCGCCTTCGGGTCGACGGAGTAGAAGTTGCGCCCGGTCGGCAGGACGTTGATCAGCCCGCGCAGCGGCGACCCGCTCGGCCCCGCCGGGACATACCCTCCGTCCAGCGCATGCAGGACCATCGTCAGTTCGTCGCCGGTACGGGACAGCCGCGGCACGATCTCCCGTGCGGCGAACTCCAGCACCCGTACCACATCCGGCAAATCCGAAATGTCGGAGATGTCGGTGGTGGGCCAGCCCCGTGACTCCATCTCCGCCACCAGGGCGCGGGCCTGCGACTCGGCCTCGTCGACCGACACGCGCGCGGTCGAGCCCTCGGTCAGGCCGAGGGCCTCGCGCAGGCCGGGCAGCGCGACCGCGCCGCCCCACAGCTGCCGGGCCCGCAGCATGGCGAGGACCAGGTCGACCCGCGCCTCGCCGGTCGGCGCGACGCCGAGGACGTGCAGCCCGTCGCGGATCTGGACGTCCTTGATCTCGCAGAGCCAGCCGTCGATGTGCAGGATCAGCTCGTCGAACCCGTCGTCACCGGGCCGGTCGGCCAGGCCCAGGTCGTGGTCGAGCCGCGCCGCCTGCAGCAGCGTCCAGATCTGCCCGCGGATCGCCGGCAGCTTCGCGGGGTCGAGGGCCGCGATCGTCGAGTGCTCGTCCAGGAGCTGCTCGAGGCGGGCGATGTCACCGTACGACTCGGCGCGCGCCATCGGCGGGATCAGGTGGTCGACCAGGGTGGCATGCGCCCGCCGCTTCGCCTGGGTGCCCTCACCTGGGTCGTTGACCAGGAACGGGTAGATCAGCGGCAGGTTGCCGAGGGCCGCGTCGGCGCCGCACGAGGCGGACATCCCGACCGTCTTGCCCGGCAGCCACTCGAGGTTGCCGTGCTTGCCGACGTGCACGACCGCGTGCGCGCCGAACTCGTCGGCGAGCCACCGGTACGCGGCCAGGTAATGGTGGCTCGGCGGCAGGTCGGGGTCGTGGTAGATCGCGACGGGGTTCTCCCCGAAGCCGCGCGGCGGCTGCACCATCACCACGACGTTGCCCTCGCGCAGCGCGGCGAGGACGATCTCGCCGCCGGGGTCGCGGGACGTGTCGACGAACAGCTCGCCGGGCGCCGGCCCCCAGTGCCGCTCCATCCCCTCCCGCAGGTCGGCCGGGAGCGTGTCGAACCAGCTCCGGTACCGGGCGGCGGAGATCCGGATCGGGTTGCCGCGCAGCTGGTCCTCGGTGAGCCAGTTCACGTCCTGCCCGCCGGCGGCGATGAGCGTGTGCATCAGCGCGTCGCCGTCCTTCGGGAAGCCGTCGGCGCCGACGTACCCCTGCGCGTGCATCGCCTCGAGCAGCCGCACGACGCTCGCGGGCGTGTCCAGGCCGACCGCGTTGCCGATCCGCGCGTGCTTCGTCGGGTACGCGCTGAGCATCAGCACGATCTTGCGGTCCTCGGGCCGCAGGTGCCGCAGCCGGGCGTGCGCGACCGCGGTCCCGGCGACCCGGCCGGCCCGCTCCCGGTCGGCGACGTAGACGGTGAGCCCGTCGGCGTCGATCTCCTTGAACGAGAACGGCACCGTGATGATCCGCCCGTCGAACTCCGGGATCGCGACCTGCGTCGCGGTGTCCAGCGGCGACAGCCCATCATCGTTGGCGTCCCAGGTGTCGCGGGAGCTCGTGAGGCACAGCCCCTGCAGGATCGGCACGTCGAGCGCGGCCAGGGCGCCGACGTCCCACGCCCCGTCCTCGCCGCCGGCCTGCGCGTCGGCGGGCCGGGTGCCGCCCGCGGCGAGGACCGTGACGACCAGCGCGTCCGCCTGCCGCAGCGTGTCGAGCAGCTCCGCCGGGGCGGCCCGCAGCGACGAGGCGAACACCGGCAGCGGCCGGCCGCCCGCGTCCTCGACGGCCTCGCAGAGCGTCTCCACGAACGCGGTGTTTCCCGCCAGGTGGTGCGCCCGGTAGTAGATGATCCCGACGGTCGGGCCGTCAGCCGTGGACTCCCGGTCCAGCACGCCCCACGCGGGGGTCTGCACCGGCGGCGCGAACCCGTGGCCGGTCAGCAGGACCGTGTCGGAGAGGAAGTTGTGCAGCTCGGCGAGGTTGGCGGGGCCGCCCTCGGTGAAGTAGGCGTGGGCCTCCGCGGCGACGCCGGCGGGCACCGTCGAGTGGCGCATCAGCTCCGCGTCGGGCAGCGACTCACCGCCGAGCAGCACCACCGGCGCCGGCAGGCGCAGCAGCGTGTCGAACCCCTCCTGCCAGTCGCGGTAGCCGCCCAGGAACCGCACCACGACCAGGTCGGCGCCGTCGGCCAGGGCCGGCAGCTCCGCCACGGTGAGGCGGGACGGGTTGGCCAGCCGGAACGCCGCGCCGCTCGCACGGGCGCTGAGCAGGTCGGTGTCGGACGTCGACAGCAGCAGGATCACGCCGGGGTCCTCCCTCGGGGTCCGCGCCCCAAGTCGGTCGGGAAAGGTTCCGGCGGCGGAGAGTCTCCTGGCTCCCGGATCGGCGCTCGCCTCCGGCCTTCCCGGGCTCGCACCCGGTGGCCGTCGTCTCCGGCCTCCGGGGCGCTGGGCCCGGTGGCCGTCGTCGGAGGTCCACTCCCCGGTCACAGTGGCGGGACCGTGCCGGATTCACACCGGCTTCCTCCACACGTCGCCGTACAGCACCGCCAACTCTGCCGGTCACGGCTTCCTTGAGTCAAGCTCGCCCGACCCACCTTGGGGTCGGCTTCCTTGGGTCGGGCGGGGTGCTGCGCAGTAGTATCCGGCGCGTGCAGGCTGCCAGTGGACGCGACGCTCCGGACCGGTGCCCGGGTGCCGTGCAGGTCCACGCGGCGGCCGACGGTGGCCTGGCCCGCGTCCGGCTGCCCGGCGGGCGGCTGCCCGTCCCCGCCCTCGCGGTCCTCCGCACCGCCGCCGCGGACCTCGGCGACCCCGCCCTGGAGCTCACCTCGCGCGGAAACGTGCAGATCAGAGGGCTGCGGCCGGACGCGTCGCCGGAGCTGGCGGCCAGGCTCACCACCGCGGGGCTGCTGCCGTCGGACACCCACGAGCGGGTCCGCAACATCATCGCCAGCCCGCTCAGCGGCCGCGACGGCCTCGGCGAGCTGGACGTGCGGCCGGTGGTGGCCGCGTTCGACGCCGGGCTGTGCGCCGACCCCGCGCTGGCGGCGCTGCCCGGCCGGTTCCTGGTGACCGTCGACGACGGGCGCGGCGACGTGTCCCCGCTCGGCGGCGACGTCGGCCTGCACGGCGACCGCCTCCTCCTCGCCGGGCTGCCCACCGCGGGCCGGGCCGGGGAGAACCCCGCTGAGCTGCTGCTCCGGGCGTCCCGGGCGTTCCTGGACGAGCGCGCGGCGCAGGGCGGCACCGCGTGGCGGCTGGCCGAGCTGGCCGACGGCCCGGCCCGGGTCGCGGATCGCCTGGGGTTCGCCCTCGGTACAGCCGTCGACCAGTTCGCAGGCTCGCCCGGGCCGGCGGTCGGACGGACCCCGCAGGTCGGGGGACTGGTGGCGCTGACGGTGGTCGTACCACTCGGGCTGCTGACACCGGAGCAGTCGGCGGCGCTCGTCGCGGCGGCGCCGGGGGAGATCATCGTCACGCCGTGGCGGACCGTCGTCGTGCCCGACGTGCCGGTCGAAGAAGCTGGACGTCTCGAGTCACTGCTGACGACCGCCGGCCTCGGCACCGACCCCGCGACGCCGTGGGCCGGGGTCACGGCGTGCGCCGGCCGGCCCGGCTGCGCGAAGGCCCTCGCCGACGTGCGCGCCGACGCCCGCGCGGCCGTCCTCGGCGGTCTCGACCATGCGTTGCCGGTGCACTGGGTCGGCTGCGAACGGCGCTGCGGCGCACCGAAGGGAAGGCACGTGGAGATGCTCGCGACCGCCGACGGCTACCGGGTGCTGTCATGACGGCTCAGGAGTCCGTCGCAGACGGCGCCGTCCAGGGCGGCGCCTCCGGTGCCGTCGCGGGCGGCGCCTCCGGTTTCGTCACGGACGGTGGCTTTGGGTCCGTCATGGACGGTGGCTTCGACTACGTCAAGGACGGCGCGGAGATCTACCGGCGGTCGTTCGCGACGATCCGCGCCGAGGCCGACCTGTCCGCGCTGCCCGCCGACGTCGCCCAGGTCACCGTCCGCATGATCCACGCGTGCGGCATGGTCGACCTCGCCGGTGACGTCGGGTACAGCGCGGACGTCGTGCGCCTCGCCCGCGCCGCCCTGCGCGACGGCGCCCCGATCCTGTGCGACGCGGAGATGGTCGCCTCCGGCGTGACCCGCGCCAGGCTGCCCCGCGACAACGAGGTCCTGTGCACGCTGCGCGACCCGCGGGTCCCGGCGCTCGCCCACGAGCTGGGCACCACCCGCAGCGCCGCCGCCCTCGACCTGTGGGGCCCGCGGCTCGACGGCGCGGTCGTCGCCATCGGCAACGCGCCGACGGCGCTGTTCCGGCTCCTGGAGATGATCGCGGCCGGCGCGCCCCGGCCCGCGGCCGTGCTGGGCATCCCCGTCGGGTTCATCGGCGCGGCCGAGTCGAAGGTCGCGCTCGCGGCGTCGGACCTGCCGCACCTGGTCGTGCACGGCCGCCGGGGCGGCAGCGCGATGACGGCCGCCGCCGTCAACGCCATCGCGGACGAGAAGGAATGACCACAGTGGACACCGGTCGGTTGTACGGCGTAGGACTCGGCCCCGGCGACCCGGAGCTCGTGACGGTGAAGGCGGCCCGGCTCATCGCCGCGGCACCCGTCGTCGCGTTCCACAGCGCCCGCCACGGGCGCAGCATCGCCCGGTCGATCGCCGCGCCGTACCTGCGCGACGGCCAGATCGAAGAGGCGCTCGTCTACCCGGTCACCACCGAGGAGGTCCGCGACTACCGGGCCCTCATCGAGGAGCACTACGACGCGTGGGCGGCCCGGCTCGCCGCGCACCTCGACGCCGGCCGTGACGTGGTCGTGCTCTGCGAGGGCGACCCGTTCTTCTACGGCTCGTACATGCACATGCACAAGCGGCTGTCGCACGCCTATGCGACGGAGGTCGTGCCGGGCGTCACCTCGGTCTCGGGCGCGTCCGCGGTGCTCGGCCGCCCCCTCGTCGAGCGCGACGAGGTGCTCACCGTGCTGCCCGGCACGCTGCCCGTCGAGGACCTGGCCGCGCGGCTCGCCAGTACCGACTCCGCCGCCGTCATGAAGCTCGGCCGCACGTTCGGGGCCGTCCGGGACGCCCTGGAGCGCGCCGGCCGCCTCGACGACGCCTGGTACGTCGAGCGCGCCACCACCGCCAACGAGCGCGTCGCCCCTCTGTCCACTGTGGACCCGGCCGAGGTGCCGTACTTCTCCCTCGCCCTGCTGCCGAGCCGCATGCACGAGGAGACGGCGTCGGCGCTGCGGTCCACGCCGCCCGCGGTCGCCGCCGGCGAGGTCGTCGTCGTCGGGCTCGGCCCGGCCGGCCGGGACTGGCTCACCCCCGAGGCCCTGGCCGCGGTCGAGGCCGCCTCCGACCTCGTCGGATACGCCCCGTACCTGGCCCGGATCCCGGCCAACCCCCGCCAGCGCCGGCACGCCTCCGACAACAAGGTCGAGTCGGAGCGCGCCGAGTTCGCCCTGTCCCTCGCGAAGGACGGCCACCGCGTCGCCGTCGTGTCGTCCGGCGATCCGGGCGTGTTCGCGATGGCGGCCGCGGTACTGGAGATCGCCGCCGAGCCCCGCTGGAAGGACGTCCCGGTGCGCGTCCTGCCCGGCCTGACCGCCGCCCAGGCGGTGGCGAGCCGCGCGGGCGCCCCCCTCGGCCACGACTTCTGCGTGCTGTCACTGTCCGACCGCCTGAAGCCGTGGGACGTCATCGCCGCCCGCCTCGAGGCCGCGGCCGGCGCCGACCTCGTCATCGCCATCTACAACCCGGGCTCGAAGAGCCGCACCTGGCAGGTCGAGGCCGCCCGCGACCTGCTGCTGCGCCACCGCTCCCCGGAAACCCCGGTCGTCCTGGGCCGCGACGTCGGCGGCCCGCAGGAGCGCGTCCGCGTGGTGCGCCTCGCCGACCTGGACCCGTCCGAAGTGGACATGCGAACCCTGCTCATCGTCGGCTCGTCCCAGACCCGCACCCTGACCCGCGGCGACGGCGCCCCCGTCGTCTTCACCCCCCGCCGCTACCCCTGACCCCGCCCGGGGTTCCGACGCTTCCGACCTGCACGCGCTTCTGTCTTTCTTGACCTTCCGCCGCACCTCTGACCGCCTCCGGACGTCGCCCCTGACCGCCCCGGCTGCCGCCCTCTGGCCGGGCCTCGGCCACTGCCCTGACAGCCCCGGCTGCCGCCCTCTGACCGCCTCCGGCCGCTGCCCTGACCCGCCCTCGTGGCGGGACGTTGCGCGCCGCAGGTCCGGTTCGCAGGTCCGGTTCGCAGGTCCGGTTCGCAGGTCCGGTTCGCAGGTCCGGGCTCAGCGCCGCGGGCTCGGTGTCGTGGGCTCGGTGTCGCGGTCCAGGCTCAGCTGGGTCCCGGTAGCCGCCGGTTCGAGCGAGCCACCACGGATCGACGCGCGCCGGGAACGACGGCGCCGACCCCGCTGCCCCTCGTCGAGGCGGGCGCCGGCCGCAGCCGGGCTGCGGCTATGCCGCCCCGCGTCGTCGAGCCGCCTCGCGTCGTCGAGCCGCCTCGCGTCGTCGAGCCGTCCCGCGTCGTCAAGCCGTCCGAGCCCCGCCAGCGGGACTCGGACGAGCCGCCACGACACCCAAGGGCGGAGCGAGCCATCACGGCATCAACACGCGCGCGATGGCTGGCTGGGCGGCGCCGCAGGTCGATTCGTGGGCAGTGCTGACGTTTGGCGTTCGTTGCGTGGCGGCGGGGCGGCGCTGACGTTCCCGGCGGCGGCTCCGCTTGTCTTCCACCGTACCTCAGCGTTCCTAATTGATCTCCGATGGCGTGAGCGCCCGATTACCCAACGCTTCAGAGGGATCCTAGACGCTCCCCGCGGGTGCCTTCGTCAGGTACAGCTCCAGGATCGCGGGCAGCGGGGCCACTCCCGGGCCGCCCGCCTCGACCCAGGCGGTCAGGTCGTCGATCACGGCGTCGTCGAGCAGGTAGCCGAGCCACACCGGCCGGGCACCCGCCCGCCGGGCGGACGGGGTGGGGTGCACGACGACGATGTTGGAGCGGGCGCACGCGTCCAGGCACCCGCTGACCCGGACCCCCGCCGCCCCGAGTGCCTGGCGGAGCCGCGCCACCTGGCCGGCGTGGTCGACGTCCGGGTGCTTGCGCGGCGAGCCGCAGCAGCAGTCGCGGCACACGGTGACGAGGGGTCGATCCACCCGTAGAGCTTACGGCCGGGCCAGGATCTCGCCGTGCAGGATGGACAGCCACCCGTCGGGGGACGCGGCCCAGGCGCGCCAGCCGTCCGAGAGGCGCTGCAGGTCCGATGGGGTCGAGCCGCTCGCCAGGGCCTGCGTCGCCATCGCCGAGGCGCGGACCCGGTCCGCCCACATGCCGCCCCACCACGAGCGGTCCTCGTCGTCGGCGAAGCACCACGTCGAAGCTGTCGCCGTCACGTCGGTGAAGCCCGCCGCGCGCGCCCATGACAGCAGGCGGCGGCCGGCGTCGGGCTCGCCGCTGTTGGCGCGGGCCATCCGCTGGTACAGCGCCATCCACTCGTCCAGCTCCGGCAGCTGCGGGAACCACGTGAACGCCGCGTAGTCGCTGTCCCGTGCGGCCACGTAACCGCCGGGCCTGCACACCCGGCGCATCTCGCGCAGTGCCTGCACGGGGTCCGCGACGTGCTGCAGCACCTGGTGGGCGTGGACCACGTCGAAGCTGTCGTCGGGGAAGTCCAGCGCGTGGACGTCGCCGACGACGTACGAGATGCCCTGCACCCCCGCCTTCGTGACCTCCAGTGCTTCCGCGGTCGCCTCCAGGGCGGTCACCGCACCGGGGGCCACCGCCAAAGCCAGGTCGGCGGTGATCGTGCCGGGGCCGGCGCCGACGTCCAGCAGGGTCATGCCCGGCCGGAGCACCGGCAGCAGGTACGCGGCGGAGTTCGCGGCGGTGCGCCAGCGGTGGGAGCGCAGGACCGACTCGTGGTGTCCGTGGGTGTAGACGTTGTTGGGCATGTCCCAGACTCTAATATTCGCGTCTCTAATAATGGGAGAAGATTCCCATTCAGTGGACACCGTAAGATCGCCGGAGTGAGAACGTCGCTGCTCGTGCTGGCCTACTTCGCGTTCATCAGCCTCGGGCTCCCCGACGGCCTCCTCGGCGTCGGCTGGCCGTTCATGGCCGGCACCTTCGACGTGTCGACCGAGTCCGTCGGCTACCTGCTCGTCGCCGCGACCACCGGCTACCTCACCTCCAGCGTCGCCGCCGGGTTCCTGCTCGGGCGGGTCGGCGTCGGCTGGCTGCTCGCCGGCAGCACCGCCGCGACGAGCCTCGCCCTCGCCGGGTACGCCGTCGCCCCCAGCCTCTGGTTCGTGGTGCCGTGCGCGCTGCTCGGCGGGTTCGGCGGCGGCGCGATCGACGCCGGGCTCAACGCCTACGCGGCCGCGAACTTCAACGCCCGCCACATGAACTGGCTGCACGCCTGCTTCGGTCTCGGTGTCGCGATCGGACCGCTCATCATGACGTCCGTGATCAGCGGCGGCTCGCCGTGGCGCCTCGGGTACGCACTGGTCGCCACCGCCCAGCTGGCACTGTCGATCTCGTTCGTCGTCAAGGCCCGCAGCTGGGGGAGGGCCCCGGTGCCGGTACACGAGACGCCACAACGCGGACGGGACACCCTCAGGATGCCGGCGGTGTGGGTGCAGGTGGTCGCGTTCGGGGTCTACGTCGCGGTCGAGGCCGGCGCCGGACTGTGGGCGTTCCTGCTGCTCACCGAGGGTCGCGGCGTGAGCGACGCGGTCGCCGGCGTGTGCGTGTCGGGCTACTGGGCGATGCTCTTCCTCGGCCGCGTCGTGCAGGGCGCCGTCGCCGACCGGATCGGCGTCAACCGCGTCATCGTGGGGTGCATGGCCGGCATGGCGGGCGGCGCGTTCCTGGTCGCGCTGCCCGGCCCCGGCTGGCTCGCCGCGACCGGCCTCGGCATCATCGGCTTCGCCGCCGCGCCCGTGTTCCCGCTGCTCACGCTCACCACCGCCGACCGCGTCGGGGCCGCGCACGCCGACCGGGCGATCGGGCTGCAGATCGCCGGCGCCGGGCTCGGTGGCGCCCTCGTCCCGACCGCGATCGGCGTCCTGCTCGCCCGTGCCGGGGTCAACGTCCTCGGGTCGGCGCTGCTGGCCCTCGCGTTGCTGTTGCTGCTGCTGTACTGGCTGACTCTGCGGCTCTCGTCCGGCGCTCCGCGCGGTTCCGCGCGTGACCAGATCGTTCCGGTTACCGGCGTGGCCGTGCCTGTCGTGGAGCCGCCCGGCGGCGCAGGATCGTCAGCATGAGAAGCGCGCTGCTCGTCATCGACATCCAGGAGTCCTTCCGCCAGCGCCCCAGCTGGGCCGCCGTCTCCAACCCCGACATCGTCGCGACGGTCAACCCGTTGATCGACGCCGCCCGTACCCGCGGCGACCTTGTCATCTGGATCCTCCACCACGAGGTCGGCAACGTGTTCGACCCGCGCAACGGCCACGTCCGCCCGATCGAGGGCCTGCAGCCGCTGCCGGACGAGCCGGTCCTCACCAAGACCTCCGCGAACGCGTTCACCACCACCGGCCTGCAGCAGCTGCTCACCACCGAAGGCATCCGCCACCTCGTCGTCACCGGCATCCAGACCGAGCTGTGCTGCGAGACCACCACCCGCGTCGCCGGCGACCTGGGCTACGACGTCACGTTCGTCACCGAGGCCACCGCCACGTTCCCGATCCCGCACCGCGACGAGCGCGACCTGCCCTACGACGAGATCCTCGCCAGCCCCCGCACCCTGCGGACCGACGAGGTCATCGCCCGCACCGAGTACGCCCTCGCCGGCCGCTTCGCCACGATCGCGACGGTGAAGGAGCTCATCGGCTGATGAAGGTCGTGTTCCTGCTCGTGCCGCAGCTGCACCTGCTCGACCTGGCCGGCCCCGCGCAGGTCTTCTCCACGGCCCGCGACCTCGGCCTGGACTACGAGCTGGACTACGCGGCCGAGCAGGACGACGTCCTCTCCGCCCAGGGCCTGCCGGTCCGCCGGACCACGGGCCTGCCGCCGCTGGCACCGGCCGACCTGATCGTGGTCCCCGGCTGGCGCAGCCACGGCTTCCCGCGGAACGGCCGCCTCAGTGTTTCCGCCCGTACCTGGCTCGCCGCACACCACGCGGCCGGCGGCACCTGCGCCAGCGTCTGCTCCGGCGCCGACGCCCTCGGCCAGGCGGGTCTCCTGGACGGCCGCCGGTGCACCACGCATCATGTGCTGCAGGACCGGCTGGCCACGCGGTACCCACGAGCCAAGGTCCTCAAGGACGTCCTCTTCGTCATCGACGACCGCGTCGTCACCTCCGCGGGCATCGCCAGCGGCATCGACCTCGCGCTCCACCTCGTCGCCACCCGCCACGGCCCGGGCACCGCCGCCCAGATCGCCCGCGAGATGGTCGTGTACGCCCGGCGCAACGGCGACGACCCGCAGGACAGCGCCATGCTCCGCCACCGCGCCCACCTCTCCGACGTCGTCCACCGCGTCCAGGACGTCATCGACGCCCGCTTCACCGACCGCCTCCCGCTCCGCGACCTCGCCTCCACGGCCGGCGTCAGCGAACGCACCCTCACCCGCCTCTTCGGCGACGCCACCGGCCTCACCCCGCTGCGCTACCAGCAGCTCCTGCGGGTCGAACGCGCCGAACACCTCATCGGCCACGGCGCCACCGTCGAGTCCGCCGCCCGCGCCGCCGGCTTCGAGGACGCCCGCATGCTCCGCCGCCTCCGCTCCCGCCTCTGACGGCTGGTACTTCGACAGTCACAGCGCGTGCATGGTGGCGGTGGGCGCTGGACGCCGGGTTGGGGGGCCGGGAGAATTGAGGCAAGCGTCGGCCAGGGGGAGGCCGCCAATGCCACGCCCGTACTTCTCGTTGTCCGCACCTGATCCACGCCCACCTTTGCCCATCGCCGAGCTGGACGGCACCGCCCGCCGCGCCGCCACCGCAGCCGAGTCCGCCGGCCGCCGCGAGGCCCGCTCCCGCGCCAGGGCCGAGTTCGCCGAAGCCCGCGCCCACGGCCTGACCGCCCGCCACGCCACGAAACTGACCCGCCTCCGCAACGCCCGCCTCCTCGCCGCCGCCCCCACCCCGCCACCACCTCGCCCCGCCCTTCGCTGTCCCGACACGCCCGCCGTCACAACCCCACCTCCGTCCACGACAGCACTCTCACTTCCCGCTGCGGCGTCGGTACCGCACCCCGCCGCTCCGCCCCCACCCGCCCCTCGGACTGCCCCGCTGACTGCGAGTCGGGTGGCGCCGACTACACCTCGGGCCGTGCCGCCAGCTGCGGCTGGGGCTGTGCCGCCGGTTGCACGTCGGGCTGTGCCGTTGACTGCTGCTCAGGTTGTGCCGCCAGCTCCACCTCAGGCTGTGCCGCTGGCCGGGGCTGCGCCGCCCGCTGCGGGCGGGACGCCTGCCCCCACCTCTGCTCGGATCGCAGTCCCCGCCGCCGAGGCGCCAGCTTCGATCACGACGGTGACCCCAGCCCTCACACCCACGCCGCCACCTCCGACTCCGACGCCCGCCGCCGTTCTCGCTCCCGCTTCCGCGGCGGCTCCCGATTCCGCGCCGGCTCCCGATTCCGCGACAGCCGCTGCACCGATCGTTGCTCACGTTTCCGTTCGGGTCGTTGCGCCGGCCGCGGTTGTGGCCGTTGGCCCGGTTCCGCTCGGCCGCTGCACCAGCCACGGTCCCGGCCGTCGGTCCCGTTTCCGCGGCCAGTCCCAGCTCCGGCTGCTGGCCTCGGCCCCAGTTGCGGCGCCAGTGCTCGCTGCGGTCGGGTTTCGGGTTCCGCGCTTGGCGTCGGGTCCACCGCGACCTCCTGGGAGGGTCCCGCAGCATCAGTCGCGCCCACAACCCGCCCGCCTTGCGCGGCAGAAGACCGCCCGCCGCCGCGTGGTCCCACCCAACAAGCGACCACGGGCATTCCCACCCCCATGGCGGCGACATCGCAACCTCAACAACGGTTGTCGGTCCGGACGGCTTCCCGCGACACGCCCGCGCCCGCATCGAGATCAGTTGCATCCCGACCCCATCCGCCATCGTCGCGGCACCCCACGATCAGTCCACCGTGCCGACTCAGCGCCCTGGACCACTCATGCGGCTCGGGGCATGCCCGCCGACCGTTCGTGCGGCTCGGAGTGTGTCCTGCCCTGGACCGCTCGTCCGGCTGGGCGCGTTCCCCACACCGGACACATCGGCGCCGGCGCATGCTGCTGAGCTGTGCACGCGTGCCGGGTCGGATGCTCGGACTTCGGTCGGGTTTCGGGTTCCGCGCTCGGCATCGGGCTCACCGCGACCTCCGGGGAAGGCTGCCGCCAAACCAGTCACCCACACAACCCGCCTGCCCGGCACGGCAGAAGACCATCCGCCACCGGCGTGGACCACCCCAACGACCAGTGCACCGTGGCGACTCAGCAGCCCCGGACCACTCATGCAGCTCAGGGGCGTTCCCGCCCTGGACCGTTCGTGCGGCCGGGCGCATGCCCCACGCCGGACACGTATCAGCGCTGGCGCATGCCACTGAGCTGCGCACGTGCGCCGAGGCGCGCACGCGTGCCGGGTCGGATGCCGAGCCGGATGCGCGGCACGTGGACCGGGGTTAGGGCCGCCGCTGCCCCAGGTCAGCGGTCACTCCCAGAGCAGCGTCCGTCCCCAGGCAAGCCGCTGCTCGAGGCCGGCCACCCCCCTAACAAGGGGGGGTGGGTCATATCCAGCGGGAGCCTAGCCACATGCGGGAGAGCCATTCGGCGTTGGTGATCACGGTGGCGCTGTAGATGGGGTAGAAGTAGGCGAAGCAGATGGCGACCAGGGTGACGTACGCGCCGGCGACGATGGAGCCGATCAGGCGGTGGTCGCTGGCGGGGTTGACGTGGCGGGGCGGGCCGATGATGGCGCCCAGGACGTACACGACGGCGAGGATCAGGAAAGGCTCGGCGGGCAGGGCGTAGAAGTAGAACATCGTGCGGTGGGCCGGCATGGACTGGAACCAGGGGACGATGCCGGCGAGGGAGCAGGCCAGGATGAGCCAGGCGCGGCCGTCGCGGCGGGCGATCGCGAGCCAGGTGAGGGCGGCCAGCGCGGGCAGGAACGACCACCACAGGACCGGGGTGCCGAGCAGCAGCACCTGGGAGACGCAGCTGGCGGCGTCGCAGGGGCCGTCGGTGTTCACGTACATGCTGACGGGGCGGCCCAGCAGCAGCCACATCCACGGCCAGGACTGGTAGGGGTGCGGGGTGTCCAGGCCGGTGTGGAAGCCGTACGCCTCCTGGTGGTAGTGCCACAGGTTGACCAGCGGGTCGATGAGGCGGTCGCTGCCGAGGCCGTGCGCCTGCGCGTACCAGTGCCGGAAGTAACCGTCGTCGGAGGCGAACCAGCCGGTCCAGGTGGCGAGGTAGGTGACGACGATGAGGGCGCCGAACACGAGGAGCCACCGGCCGTCGCGCAGCAGCGCGGTGCTCACGTAGTTGGAGACGCCGGCGGTGCGGCGGGTGCCGGCGTCGAGCACGACGATCGCGGCGGCGAAGAGCAGGATGTACCACAGCGCGCTCCACTTGACGCCCGCCGCGAGCCCGAGCGAGACGGCGCACGCCAGCCGGTACCAGGGAACGCCGAGCCGCACCTGGGATGAGCCGGACTCCAGCGCCTCCAGCCACCTCGCGCGCCGCTGCTCGCGGTCCAGGACCAGGAAGTAGAAGGCGACCACGATCCAGAACATCAGGAAGATGTCCAGCAGCGCCGAACGGGACAGCACGAAGTGCATGCCGTCCAGGGACATCAGCAGGCCGGCGGTGGCGGCGAGGATCGTGGAGCGGAAGAGCTTCCGGGCGGCGAGGACGATCAGCAGGATCGAGATCACGCCGACCGTGACGGCGGCGATGCGCCAGCCGAAGGAGTTGTATCCGAAGATCTGCTCGCCGAGCCCGATCATCCACTTGCCGAGCGGCGGGTGGACCACGTACTGCGGGGTGTTGTCCTCGGGGTTCCACTCGACGCCGTGCTGGAGCAGGTCCCACGCCTCGTTGGCGTAATAGACCTCGTCGAAGATCGGCTCCCTCGGATGGGACAGGTTCACCATCCGAAGGAGCAGCCCGATCGCGGTGACCAGGATCGCGGCCAGCCAGAACCCTGGGGTGGCCGGCCCGGGCGGGGTCAGCCGGCGGCGTACGACGTCCGGCACTGTCCGCGCTTGCGTGGTCATCCGGTGATCGTAGGTGTATCGCCTCCCACGGGATGCCCCGGCGGGGGAGTCACTTCAGGCGGCCCCCCCGGCGGGGGAGTCACTTCAGGCGGCCCCCCCGGCGGGGGAGTCACTTCAGGTGACCGGCGGCGAGGCCGGACTGCACCTGGCGCTGGAACGCGAGGTACAGGACGAGGACGGGCAGCATCGCGATGGCCAGCCCGGCGAACAGGGCGCTGTAGTCGCCGGCGTACCCCTGGTTGACGGCGAGCGCGGTGAGGCCCTGCGTGAGCACCCAGTTCTTCTCCGCGCCCTCGCCCTGCATGAGGACGATCGGCAGCACGTACTGGTTCCAGTGCCCGAGCAGGTTGAAGATGCCGACGCTGATCAGGCCGGGCCGGGCCATCGGCAGCATGACGCGGAAGAACAGCCCGTAGTGCGTGCAGCCGTCCATCGTCGCGGCCTCGGCGACCTCGCTCGGCAGGGTCCGGAAGAACGCGGTGAGGAAGAAGACGGTGAAGGGCAGCGAGTAGGCGCTGTACACCAGGATCAGGCCGAGATGGGTGGAGAGCAGGCCGAGGTTCTTCACCACGAAGAACAGCGGGACGAGCGACAGGAAGACGGGGAACATCATGCCGCCGACGAACAGGAAGTAGACGGCACGGCTGCCGCGGAAGGTGTACCGGGCGAGCACGTAGGCGGCCATCGCGCCGAGCAGCATGGTGAGCGTGAGGGCGCCGCCGACGACGATGGCGGTGTTGAGGAAGTAGCGGCCGAGGTGGGCCTCGTTCCAGGCCCGGCTCCAGTTCTCGAAGCGCAGCTTCGACGGCAGGCTCCACGCGCTGGTGAGGATCTCGTTGTCGTCCTTGAACGCGCTGAGGATCGCCCAGAGGAGCGGGAACGTGGTGAGCACGGCCCAGCCGACGAGGACGGTGTGGGAGAAGGCGTTGGCGACGCGGAAGCGGCTTTTCACAGTTCGATCCGATCCCGGCGGGTGAGGCGCAGCGCGACGACCGCGACGGACAGCGTCAGGAAGAACATCGCGACCCCGATCGCGGAGGCGTAGCCGAACTTGTACTCGCCCATCGCCGTGTCGTACAGGCGCAGGCCGATGACGTCGGAGCTGTTGCCCGGACCGCCCAGCGTGATGATCTGGACGACGGCGAAGCCGTCGATGGCGAGGATCGCGAGGTACACCCACGCCACCTGGATGGTGTCCCACAGCAGCGGCACGGTGATCTTGCGCAGGGTCTCGCCGCGCTCGGCGCCGTCGAGCATCGCCGCCTCGTAGATCTCGCGGGGGATCGACTGCATGGCGGCGTTGAAGAGCACGACGTAGAAGCCGACGTTGCTCCACACCATGACCGCCAGGACGCACCAGAACGCGAAGTCGGGGACGCCGAGCCAGGGTTTCGCGAGGCCGTCGAGCCCGATGGTGCGCAGGAACCCGTTGAGGATGCCGCTGCGCGGGGCGTACACCTCCTTCCACAGCACGCCGATGATCGCCACCGACAGCACCTGGGGGAAGAAGTAGACGACGCGGTAGAACGCGGCGCCGCGCACGCCCCGCACGCCGGCCTTGTTGGACCGGCCGCCGATGGTGAGCATCGAGGCGAAGAACAACGCCAGCACGATCGTGAGGACCGGCAGGGCCACGAGAATGATGGCGTTGTTCTTCAGGGCGTTCCACACGTAGTGGTCCTGCAGGAGCCGGCTGAAGTTCTCCGGCCCCACGTACTCGTACTCCGGCGACAGTCCCCGCCAGTTGGTCAGCGAGATCTGGAACGCCTGCAGGTAGGGCGAGATGACGAACACGGCGTACAGCGCCAGTGGCGGTAGCAGGAACGTGAGCACGAACAGGCGCCGACCGTGCCGCATGGGTCAGCTCCGCTTGTACTTCGTGATCGAGGTGTCCTTGGCGATCTCGTCGGCGCCCTTCTGGCACGCCTCCACGAACTGCTGGGCGTTGATCCGCTTGGTGAACAGGTCGCCGCAGGCCGCGTCGACGAGGTTGCGCTCCAGCTTGCGGTAGAAGGAGTTGTACACCCAGTTGAAGCCCTTGTCGCCGGACGCCTTGAGCGCCTTCGTGACGCTGGTGAGGCCGGGCGGCAGCTCGACGCCCTCCTCGGCGCCCGCGACGCAGGTCAGGCTCGAGGTCTTGCGGGTGAAGTCCGCGGCGCCCTTCTTCGACAGCATGATGCGCATCAGCTCCATGCCGCCGTTGGCGTTCTTGGCCTTCGCGGGCACGATGTACGGCTCGCCGGCGGTCCCCCGCAGCGCCTCGAACGGCAGCTTGTCACCGCTGCTCAGGCTCGGCGTCGGCGCGATCGCCATCTTGAACGCGGGCGGCGTGACCTTCTTCTGCTCGCTCTCCAGCCACGAGCCGCAGGAGATGAAGACGGCGTTGCCCTTCGACCACTCGGTCTGCGACTGGATGTGGTCCAGGCCCTCGGAGCCCGGCAGGATGAAGCCGTCGACGGCGAGCTGCGAGTACGCGTCGGCGGCGGTCTTGATCGCCTCGTGCTTCCATGCGTTGGGTTCGAGGTTGTCGATGGCGAGCAGGACCTCCGGGCCGGCCAGCTTCGCCGCCGCGGACAGGATGGGCCAGCTCATGTACCGCGGGTGCTTGCCCTGGTACGTCCACGGCGCGATGCCGGCCGCCTTGATGGTCTTGCAGAGGGCGATCATCTCGTCCCACGTCTTCGGGTACTGCCAGCCCTTGTCGGCGAGGAGCTTCTCGTCGTACCAGATGCCGTAGGCGGTGTAGGCGTAGTTGAGCGCGAACACCTTGCCGTTGTAGGTGCCCGGCAGCAGCGCGCCCGGCAGCAGCGTGTCGCGGACCTTCTTGCCGGCGATGTCGAGGCTCGGCGCGTCGAGCAGCGGGGCGAGGTCGGTGAGCGCGTTCTGCGAGACGAGCCCGTTGAAGTCGATCTGGGCGGCGCCGGAGTTGTTGACCATGTCGGGCGGGCTGCCGTCGACGAACCGCGGCTGCAGCGTCTTGCCGATCTCCTGAGTGGCGGAGTGCTTGATCTCCGCCTTCGGGTACTTCTCCTTGTACATGGCCTCGTGGGCCTTGGCGTAGTCCTCGCCGAAGCCGCCGTTGAAGATGACGACCTCGAGCGGGGCGTCCTCCTTCACACCGAGCGGGTTGACGTTGCTCTTGTCACCCTGGGCGGCCTTGGAGTCCCCGCCGCCATCGCTCGTGGCACAGGCGCTCAGCGCGGCCGGGGCGGTGGCCAGCAGACCGGCGGTGGCCGCAGTCTGCAGGACGCCCCTGCGGGTCAGCGTGTTCATCCGTCGTGCTCCTTCGTTGGGGGTCGAGGGGGCGCTCGTTGGATCGAGAATGAAGGTTTCCAACGGAAGTTTCAAGAGTAGGAAGGTTCCTGCCAGGGGTTCGGGTCAAATATTGACGAAATCGTTGCCCGGTGCCGTCAGCCGCGTGTGTACGGCGGGAGCCACCGGCGCCCCGGTGAGGGCGGCGATCGCGAGGACGGCCGCGCCGGCTGCGCCGTCGCGGGCCTCGGCGGGCTCGACCCGGAACCGCAGCCGGACCCCTTCCCGGACCAGGTCCGCGACCGGGCCCTCGGTGAGCAGCACGGAGCCCGCGAGCACGACCGGCCGCGCCCGCTCCTCGGGTGCGCCGGCGGCCGTGTCGAGGGCGTGCAGCAGGTGCCCGGCGGCCTCGTACACGACCTCGCACGCGACCGCGTCGTCGTCCAGCGCGGCCCACCCGACGAGGGGCGCCAGGAGACCGAGTGCGGCGGGCGGCTGCCGGTACGCCACCCTGATCAACGCCTGCGCGTGCTCCTCCGGGTCCCCGGCGGCGTCCGCACCGAGGGCCTCCGTCACGGGTCCGGTGAGCCTGGTGGCGGGGCCGCGGCCGTCCAGGGCGCGCAGGACCGCCCGCAGCGCCTGGCGGCCCTGCCACACCGCCGACCCCTCGTCGCCGAGCAGCCATCCGTAGCCGTCGCAGCGCCGGGACGGCGTGCCGTCGCGGAACGCCACCGCCGCGGCGCCGGTGCCGCACAGCAGCAGCAGGCCGTCAGGGTCCGGGGTGCCGGCGGCGAACGCGACCTCGAGGTCGGTGACGCTGCGGAGCGTCCCGGCCGCGCCGGCTGCCCGCCAGGCTTCCTCGGCCGCCTCCCGGGCCTCGGCCCGCCCGGCGGCGGCGGCACCGGCGGCGCCGACCACCCCGTACGCCACCGCGGCCGGGTCGATACCGTTGAGTGCCTGGCGGAGCGCCTGCTCCAGGGCCTGCGCCGGGCGGCCTCCGCTGGAGTTCCGGTTGGCGCCGGCCGCGCGACCACGGCCGAGGACCTCGCCGTCGAGGGTGGCGACGACGCAACGGGTGCTGGTGGCGCCCGCGTCCACGCCGACTACCAGGGGTGCTCGCACCGGAACACCGTACTGCATTGACGAAAAGCGCGTGAGAACGGAAACTTTCCCACATGAAGGTGAGCCGGCAGTCCGCCGAGGGCGGCGCCACGTCCACCGCGGTGAAGATCCGAGGGCTGCTGCCCTCGCTCTCCCCGGCGGAGCAGCGAGTCGGACGGATCGTCGCCGACGAGTCCGCCACCGCCGCCCAGTTGACCATCACGGAGCTGTCGAAGCGGGCCGAGACGTCGGAGACGACCGTCATCCGGTTCTGCCGCGCCATCGGCTTCTCCGGCTATCCGGAGCTGCGGCTGCGACTCGCGGCGGAGGCGGGGCGGGCGCAGGACGACGGCGCCCCGGGCGAGGCGCCCGGCAGCGACATCAGCCAGACCGACGACCTCGCCACCGTCGTCAAGACGATCGCCTTCGCCGACGCCCGCGCCGTCGAGGACACCGCCGCCCAGCTCGACCTGGAGATCCTCCAGCGGGTCATCGACGCGGTCGCCGCCGCCCGCCGGGTCGACATCTACGGCGTCGGCGCCAGCGCGTTCGTCGCCCGCGACTTCCAGATGAAGCTGCACCGGGTCGGGCTCGTCGCCTACACCTGGTCGGACCTCCATCTGGCGCTCACCAGCGCGGCGCTGCTCGACGAGCGCGACGTGGCCATCGGCATCTCCCACACCGGCACGACCGTCGACACCATCGAGGCCTTCGGCGAGGCCGGCCGGCGCGGCGCCACGACCGTCGCGCTCACCAACTTCCCCAAGTCGCCGATCACCCGCATCGCCGACCTGACCCTCACCACCGCCGCCCGCGAGACCACGTTCCGGTCCGGGGCGATGGCCAGCCGCCTCGCGCAGCTCACCGTCGTCGACTGCGTGTTCGTCGGCGTCGCGCAGAAGACGTACGCACAAACGAAGGCGGCCGTGGAGAAAACCCGAGAAGCGGTCCGCAGCCGGCGGGTGCGACCGGAGCGGGGACCCTGGTGACCGTCTCGCCGCCGATCGCCCCGACGGAGGAACGCAACGCGCGGTCCCACCAGATCGACCAACTGCCCACCCTGCAGATCCTCGAGCTGATCAACGCCGAGGACGCGACCGTCGCCGCCGCGGTCGCCGCCGTGCTCCCCGACCTCGCCGAGGCCGTCGACGACTGCGTCGACGCGCTGCGCTCTGGGCACCGGCTGCATTACTTCGGCGCCGGCACGTCCGGCCGGATGGCCGTCCTCGACGCGACGGAGCTGCGCCCCACGTACGGTGTGGAGCCCGGCCACGTCGTCGCCCACCTCGCCGGCGGCACCCGCGCCCTCACCGACGCGGTCGAGGCGGCCGAGGACGACGCGGAGACCGGCTTCTCGACCGCCGGCGGCGTGCTCACCGCGGGCGACGTCGCGCTCGGCGTCACCGCCAGCGGCGGCACCCCGTTCGTCGGCGGCGCGCTGCGGGCCGCCCGCGACCGCGGCGCGCGCACCGTCCTGCTCTCCGCCAACCCCAACGCCGCCCTCGCCGAGTACGCCGACATCCACCTCGCCGTCGACACCGGCCCCGAGGTCGTCACCGGCTCCACCCGCATGAAGGCCGGCACCGCGCAGAAGCTCGTCCTCAACGCGCTGTCGACCGCCGTGATGGTGCGCCTCGGCCGCACGTACAGCAACCTCATGACCGACATGGTCGCCAGCAACGCGAAGCTGCGGGTGCGGCAGGTCCGCATGCTGGTCCAGGCGACCGGTCTGCCCGCCGACGCCTGCCAGGCCGCCCTCACCGCCGCCGGCGGCGAGGCCAAGGTGGCACTGGTGACCCTGCTCGCCCGCGTCGACGTCGACTCGGCCCGCCGCGCCCTGCGCGCCGCCGGCGGCGTCGTCCACCGCGCCCTGGACGCTCTTTAGTTCTGCCTTTTTAATTCGATTGGCAGCGCGTCGGCGCGCGCCTATCGTTGTCCATGTCAGCAACGACAGATCCCGGGAGTCACGATGATGAGCCACTGGACCGCACCGCAAGCGCCGGCGCGCGCTGCCGCGCTGCCCATGGCCCCCGTGGCGCATTGGGCGGACATGCCGCACACCGCGGGATGGTGCAGAGGCTAGATTCTTCAGCCTCTCCGCCGCCCGCCCCCTCCGGGGACCGGGCGGTTTTCTTTTTCTCATAGGGGCGTAGCTCAACTGGTTGAGCACCGGTCTCCAAAACCGACGGTTGCAGGTTCGAATCCTGTCGCCCCTGCGTCGTGCTTTGACAACTCCACAGTGGATGGCATTCGCTTCGGGAGCGACCGGCTTGGTGACCGGACCTGGTTTGGGACCAGGAAGCGCGGGGTTCGATTCCCCGGCTCCCGACTCTGCGTTTTCATTGGGGTTGTAGCTCAGTCGGTAGAGCGTCGGTGCGGCAGACCGAAGGCCCGGGGTTCGACTCCCCGCTTCTCCACTTCCTTTGGGAGCTCGGCTAACGGCAGGCCACGAGGTTTTGGTCCTCGCTGTGGGGGTTCGAATCCTCCGCTCCCAGCGTTCGTACGACATGCCCGGATAGCCCAACGGAAGAGGCGTCGCGCTCAGATCGCGGAGGTTCAGGGTTCGAATCCCTGGCCGGGTACGCAAGCCCTGTCGGTCCAGTCAGGAGTGGACGCCGCTCTGTCAAGGCGGAAATCGCCGGTTCGAATCCGGTACGGGGCGCAGTTCTCTGGGCTGAGCACTGGTGTGCAGCGTCGATTTGCAATCCTCGCCTGCTCGGTTCGATCCCGAGTCGGTCCACGCGGTTCAGGCCCGTGTAGCTCAACGGAAGAGCATCTGCCCTACAAGCAGACTGTTGGGGGTTCGAATCCCTCCGCGGGTACGCAAGCAGTTCCACCGTTCATGGCGTTCGTGGTGTACCGGCTGTGCACTCCAGGTCGTGGCCCTGGTGGTTCGGGTTCGACTCCCGACGATCGCCCTCTCCGAATGCCGTCCACTGTGGACCCACCGTGGGTACGGACGCTGGCTGTCCGGCCGCCCCTCATAAGGGCGGTGTGCCCGGATCGACACCGGGACCCACGACCCTGCACGCCGGCATCCTTGCCGCGGACCGAGGTCCGCGCGTCCTGCGGGGCCGCTGCTACGAGTGCCGGTCGCCGCCCGGGCCGGTGAGCCGGTGGACGACGGGGGCGGGCTCCGGTGCCGGCGCTGGACGTTCGGGCCGTTGGTACCCGGATTCGAGCCTGTTCCCGTCACCGTCGACGATCCAGGCGTCGCCGTCGTTGCAGTACACCGCCATCGCGTCGGGGTAGTAGTTGATGTCGAACGGGGTGTTGGTCTTCGCCGAAGCGGGAAGGTCAGGCGGCCGTGGTGTCGGGGGCGCTCAGGATCTCGAGGAGGCCCAGCAGGCTGAGCACGCGGCGGACGCCGGGGCTGGGGTGGACGATGTACAGGTCGCTGTGGTTGCCGCGGGCGTGGGCGCGGGCGGCGACCAGCTTGCCGATGCCGGTCGAGTCGATGAAGGACACGAGGCTCAGGTCGACCTCGACGGCGGTGGCGTGGACGTCGTCGATGGCGCGGTGGAGGATGGTGCGCAGCTGGGCGACGTTCTCCATGGTGACCTCGCCCGCAACCCTGACGCGGAGCGCCTGGTTGGGCATCGGGTCGACCGTGATGTGCAACTCCGGGAATACCGCGAAACGATCGACCTCGTTCATCTGGCTCACCTTCTCGCAATCCGAGCCGCTCTCACGATACGGGTTGCGCGCCACTCCCGCATCCATCGAAAGATCGAACCAGGCCAGAAAACCCTCGGTCAGGCGACGCCGGTGGGGCGGAACTGGACGCTGACGCGGGGGCCGACCGGGCGGGCGGTCTTGGGGATCGCGTGCTCCCAGGTGCGCTGGCAGGAGCCGCCCATGACGATCAGGTCGCCGTGGCCGAGCGGGAAGCGGATGCTGTCGCCGCCGCCGCGGGGGCGCAGCAGGAGGGTGCGGGGCGAGCCGAAGGAGACGATCGCGACCATGGTGTCGAAGCGGGCGCCGCGGCCGATGGTGTCGCCGTGCCAGGCGACGCTGTCGCGGCCGTCGCGGTAGAGGCACATGCCGGCGGTGACGAAGGGCTCGCCGAGCTCCTCGACATAGTGCCGGGTCAGGTCGCGGCGGGCCTCGGTGAGCAGCGGGTGCGGCAGCTCGTCGCGCTCGCCATACCACCGCAGGAGGCGCGGGACGTCGACGACGCCGTCATACATCTTGCGGCGCTCGGCGCGCCAGTCCACCTCGTGCAGCAACGTCGACAGGACCGCGTCGGAGCCGAGGACCCAGCCCGGAAGGTGGTCGACCCAGGCGCCGCGGCTCAGCTCGTGGCGCACCATGCCGCCGGTGAGTGGCCCCACCGCGGGCATGACCGTGTCCAGCATCGAAGGCTGGTACGCGACGTCCATCATGCGATCGATGCTACACCCGCATTCGTACAGACGTACGAGCAACACGCGAACCCCGCGAACCCGTATCGTATGGGTCACCATGAGTAGCCGGAAGATCGATCGCAGCTACGAGCCCGACGCCGGCGCCGTCCGGGTGACGGGGTATGCGCGGGCCCGGGCGGTGCTGCGCAGCACGGACACGGTCCAGGCGGGCCTCGGCGTGGAGACGGTCGAGAAGCTGCCGCCGAGCATCCGCCGCCCGGTGCTGTACCGCGACGGCGAGGAGCACCGGGAGCACCGCAGGCAGACCGCGCGGTACTTCACCCCGCGGCGGGTCGACGAGCACTACCGCGACCTCATGGAGCGGGCGGCGGAGCAGCAGATCGAGACGCTCCGGCAGCAGGGGACGGTCGATCTCGCCAAGCTCAGCTTCCGCATGGCGATCGAGGTCGTGTGCGCGGTGATCGGCCTGACGGAGAGCCGTCCCGGCCTGGACCGGCGGCTCGACCGGTTCTTCCCGGAGAAGTTCGGCAAGCCCGGGTTCACCAGCCTCAACGGGATCTACTGGGTGTTCAAGCAGAACTTCCAGTTCCTCGGCATCTACCTCGCCGACGTGCGGCCGGCGGTCAAGGTCAGGCGCCGGCAGCGCCGGGACGACCTGATCTCGCACCTGATCGACGAGGGCTGCCGCGACGGCGAGATCCTCGGCGAGTGCCTGACCTTCGCCGCGGCCGGCATGGTCACCACCCGCGAGTTCGTCAACGTCGTCGCCTGGCACCTGTTCACCGACGACGCCCTTCGCGACCGGTACACCGGCGGCGACGACACCACGAGGGTGGCGCTGCTGCACGAGCTGCTGCGGCTGGAGCCCGTCGTGGGCAACCTCAAGCGGCGCACGACCGGCCCCGTGGAGGACATCCCGGACGGCAGGCTGATCGACATCGACGTCAGCACCGCGAACCTGGAGCGCGTGGACGAGGGCCCGGGGCTTTCGTTCGGCGACGGCCCGCACAAGTGCCCGGGCGCCTACGTCGCCGTCCAGGAGGCCGACATCTTCCTCCGCAAGCTCTTCGCGCAGCCGCGGCTCACCATGGTCAAACCGCCGCGGGTCACGAAGAAGCCGGACATCTCGAGCTACGAGCTCAGGGACTTCATGATCACCGTGCGACCGCAAGGGTAGGCGCGGGCGCCAGCGACACGGCCGTCGGATCGTCGATCATCCGCTCGACGATCACCCCGGCCCCGCCGCGGGCGGCCGCCGTGAAGCCCAGGTGCGACGCGACGAAGTGGCAGCGCGCCGCCGTGCTGGCGACCGCCATCCGGGCCAGGTTCGCCTGCGCGGACGGGATCAGGTGGTCGGCGAGCTCCGCGAAGTAGCCGCCGAGCACGATCACCCGCGGGTTGAAGAGGTTGACCAGGATCGCGCCGCCGTGCCCGAGCCAGTGCCCGACCTCCGCGACCGCCGCCGCCACCGCCTTGTCCCCGCGCGCGAGCCGCCGCAGCACCTCGGCGACCCGCTCCTCGGGGTCCGGGATCGGCCCCTGCTCCAGGCCGTAGGCGACGTCCGGGGTGGCGCGGCGGACCAGCTCGGCGAGGCCGACCTTGGTCTCCCAGCAGCCGGTGCGGCCGCAGCCGCACTTCGACCCGCCGGGCTCGACCGGCAGGTGGCCGACCTCGCCGGAGAAGCCGTCGGCGCCGCGCAGCAGCCGGCCGTTGACGATGACGCCGCCGCCGACGCCCACCTCTCCGGTGAGGTAGACGAGGTCGTCGGTGCCGGCGGCGACCCCCCACGTGTACTCGGCCTGCGCGGCCAGGTTGGCGTCGTTGTCGACCATGATCCAGAGGTCCGGGTCGAGGCCGTGCGCGAGGCGGGTGGCGACCGGGACGTCGCGCCAGCCGAGGTTGGGGGCGAGCACGACCACGCCGCGGCCCACGTCGACGAGGCCGGGCACGGCGACGGTGAGCCCGACCGGGGTCACGCCGCGGCGGACCAGCTCCGCCAGGGTCCGCTGGGCGGCCTGGGTCAGGTCGTCGAGGCAGCGCTCCACGTCGCGGCCCTTGGCGTCGAAGCTGACCCGCTTCTCGATGACGGTGCGCCCGGTGAGGTCGCTGCCGTGCACCGCGAGGTAGTCGACGTTGATCTCGATGCCGACGGCGCCGACGTCGGGGGAGAGGGCGATGCCGCGGCCGGGGCGCCCGGCGCTGCCGGAGTGCTCGGTGCCGATCTCGCGCACGAGCCGCCGGCTCAGCAGCTCGTCGACGAGGCTCGAGACGGTCGCCTTGTGCAAGCCGGTTGCGGCGGCGATCGCGGCCCGGGACCGCGGTCCGTTGGTGCGGATGTGCCGCAGGGTCCGGCTCAGATTGGCGCGGCGCAGGGCGAGTTGGTCCGTGGGCTCGTCGACGGAACCGGCGCCGGCCCGCTCCTTGCTAGCCATCGAACGACCCCCATCCAAACACCATCGACGCAGCTCATTCGTCGGTCAGTCCGACGAATCAACCACGAAACATCCCGGCAACACCAGACCTGCGGGCAACGAATCCAGAACGTTTCGAAACTCCGTTCGGGCCGTGTGTCGAGGTGCCCACGATCCAACGCAAGAACCCCACGGGATGCCACAGAACCGCGCGCTTGCTGATTCCAGTGACACCCGTTGACTTATCGGTAGCATGTCTGCAACATTTGGGCCAACCCGATGCAAGATTCCAACAAGACGCCGTCAGAGTCGCGCCGTGACCCGTCCGCCAACAGGTCCACCGCGCATCCCCCGTCTCCGGAGGCACCGCTGTGCCCGTTCGCGCCCCGCCACACCCCGGTCCGAAGACCGGGTCAGCCGCCGTTGACTGAAGACCGCACCGCCACTGCACGAGGGATCCACAACGTCCCTCGCGGAGCCGCCAACTCCCCGCACCGCACCACACCCCTGAACGAAGGATCGCGATGAGTAAGAGGCACGTGACGCGAAGGGTGCTCTCGGCGTTCGCCGTGGCAGCCCTGGTCGCGGTTACGGCTCACATGCTGCCGGCGCAGGCCGCCGGCGGCACCAACCTCGCCAGCGGCCGACCCGCCACGTCGAGCAGCACCAACGGCGCCAACGGCATCGGCAACATCAACGACGGCAACCAGGCCTCCTACTGGGAGAGCGCCAACAACGCCTTCCCGCAGTGGGCGCAGATCGACCTGGGCAGCGCGAAGAACATCGACCAGATCAAGCTGAAGCTGCCCAACGACACCGCCTGGGCGACGCGGACGCAGACGCTGTCGGTGACCGGCAGTCAGGACGGCACCTCGTTCAGCACGATCGTCGGCTCCGTCGGGTACAGCTTCAACCCCGCGCAGCAGAACACCGTCACCATCAACTTCACGGCGTCGAACGCGCGCTACGTGCGGCTGAACCTCACCGCCAACACCGGCTGGCCGGCCGCGCAGATCTCCGAGTTCGAGATCTACGGCGTCGCGTCGTCGAGCAGCAACCTCGCCGCCGGCAAGACGTTCTCCTCCAGCAGCACCAACGGCCAGTACACGGCCGCCAACGCCGGCGACGGCAACCAGGCGTCCTACTGGGAGAGCACCGGCGCGCTGCCGCAGTGGGTGCAGGTCGACCTCGGCTCGGCCGTGCCGGTCAGCTCCGTCGTGCTGAAGCTGCCCACCAACTGGGGCACCCGCACCCAGACGCTGACCCTGCAGAGCAGCACCACCGGCAGCACGTTCACCAACATCCTCGGCTCCGCGCCGTACGAGTTCAACCAGGGCACCGGCAACACGGTGACCATCCCGTTCACCCAGCTGACCACCCGTTACATCCGGGTGAGCATCTCGGCGAACACGGGCTGGGCCGCCGCGCAGCTGTCCGAGCTCGAGGTGTACGGACCGTCCACCGGTGACACGCAGGCGCCGACCGCGCCGTCGAACCTCGCGCTCACCGAGCCGGCCAGCGGCCAGATCAAGCTGACCTGGTCCGCCTCCACCGACAACAGCGGCTCCATCGCGGGCTACGACGTCTACGCCAACGGCGCGCTGCGCACCAGCGTCGCGGGCACCGTCCTGACCTACACCGACTCGCAGCCCGACACCGCCACCGTGCAGTACTTCGTGAAGGCGCGGGACGCGGCCGGCAACGAGTCGGCGCAGAGCAACACGGTCACCCGCACCGGCACCGTCGTCGACACGCAGGCGCCGACCGCGCCGACCAACCTCGCGTACACCCAGCCGGCCAGCGGCCAGATCAAGCTGACCTGGGGCGCGTCGACGGACAACAGCGGCTCGATCGGCCGCTACGACATCTACGCCAACGGCTCCTACCGGGCGAACGTGGCCGGCACGGTCCTCACGTACACGGACAACCAGCCCGACACGGCGACGGTGTCCTACCAGGTGAAGGCGGTCGACGGCGCGGGCAACCAGTCCGCGGCCAGCAACACGGTAACTCGTACTGGCACCGGCAACCCGCCGGTCGGCACCAACCTGGCGCTCGGCAAGCCGATCACCGCCAACGGCTCGGTCTTCACGTTCGTGCCGGCCAACGCCAACGACAACAGCGTCACCACCTACTGGGAGGGTGCGGGCGGCTTCCCGGCCACCCTGACCTCGACGCTGGGCGCCAACGCCGACATCAGCAAGATCACGCTGAAGCTCGACCCCAGCACCGCGTGGGGCGCGCGGACCCAGAACATCGAGGTCCTCGGCCGTGAGCAGAGCGCGTCCGGCCTCACCAGCCTGGTGCCGGCCCGCGACTACCGCTTCGACCCGGCCACCGGCAACAGCGTCGACATCACGCTGACCGCCCGCGTCGCCGACGTCCAGCTGAAGATCAACTCGAACACCGGCGCCCCGTCGGGCCAGATCGCGGAGTTCCAGGTGTACGGCGTCGCGGCGCCGAACCCGGACCTGGTCGTCACCGCCATCTCCAGCTCGCCGGCGAACCCGATCGAGACCGACGCGGTCAGCCTCACGGCCACGGTGAAGAACCAGGGCACGGCCGGCTCCGCGGCGACGAACGTCAAGTTCTACTTCGGCACCACGCTCGTCGGCACGGCCAACGTCGGCGCCCTCGCCGCCGGTGCCAGCACCAACGTGACGGCCAGCATCGGCGCCCGCGACGCGGGCTCCTACACGCCGATCGCGAAGGTCGACGAGAGCAACACGGTCGTCGAGCAGGACGACGCGAACAACACGTTCACCGGGTCGGCGTTCACCGTCGCGCCCGTGCAGACGTCCGACCTGCTCGCGTCGCCGTCGGGCTGGTCGCCGAGCAACCCGTCGGCCGGCAACACCGTCACGTTCTCCGTCGCCATCAAGAACCAGGGCACCCAGGCCTCCGCCGGTGGCGCCCACGGCATCACGGTGACCATCAAGGACGCCACCAGCGGCGCGACCGTCAAGACGCTGACCGGCTCCTACACCGGCGTCATCAACGCCGGCGCCACCACCGCCCCGGTCAACCTGGGCACGTGGACCGCGGCGAACGGCAAGTACACGGTGACCACGGTGATCGCCGCGGACACCAACGAGCTGTCGGTCAAGCAGGCCAACAACACCTCCACCACCTCGTTCTTCGTCGGCCGCGGCGCGAACATGCCGTACGACATGTACGAGGCCGAGGACGGCACCGTCGGCGGCGGCGCGCAGGTCGTCGGGCCGAACCGCACCGTCGGCGACATCGCCGGTGAGGCGTCGGGCCGCCGCGCGGTCAACCTGAACAGCACCGGCAACTACGTCCAGTGGACCACCAAGGCGCAGACCAACACCCTGGTCGTGCGGTTCTCGATCCCGGACAACACCAACACCACGCTCAACATCTACGTCAACGGCACGTACCTGAAGAACATCGCCCTGACGTCGAAGTACGCGTGGCTGTACGGCAACGAGACGGCGCCGCAGAACTCCGGCACCGGCCCGCGCCACATCTACGACGAGGCGAACGTCCTGCTCGGCACCACGGTCGCGGCCGGTGCCACGATCAAGCTGCAGAAGGACGCCGCCAACACGGGCCCGATCGCGGTCGACTTCATCAACCTCGAGCAGGCCACGGTCATCCCGAACCCGGACCCGACGAAGTACATCGTCCCGGCCGGCTTCACCCACCAGGACGTGGACAACGCCCTGAGCCAGGCCCGGCAGAGCACCACCGCGCTCGGTGTCTACCTGCCGCCCGGCGACTACCAGACGGCCAGCAAGTTCCAGGTCTACGGCAAGGCGATCAAGGTCATCGGCGCCGGCCCGTGGTTCACCCGGTTCTACGCACCGTCCACGCAGGACAACACCGACGTGGGCTTCCGGGCCGACTCGACCGCCAACGGCTCGACGTTCTCCGGCTTCGCGTACTTCGGTAACTACATCATCCGCAACGACGGTCCCGGCAAGGTCTTCGACTGGTCCAACGTGGCCAACATGACGATCGACAACATCTGGACCGAGCACATGGTCTGCATGTACTGGGGTGCCAACACGGACTTCGTGACGATCAAGAACTCGCGGATCCGGGACACCTTCGCCGACGGCATCAACATGACCAACGGCAGCACGAACAACCTGGTGACCAACAACGACGCCCGCTCGACCGGTGACGATGCCTTCGCGCTGTTCTCGGCGATCGACGCGGGTGGCTCGGACGAGAAGGACAACGTCTACGAGAACCTGTCCACGACCCTGACCTGGCGTGCCGCCGGGCTCGCGGTCTACGGCGGGTACGCGAACACGTTCCGGAACATCTACATCGCGGACACCCTGGTCTACAGCGGCATCACCATCAGCTCGCTCGACTTCGGCTACCCGATGAACGGCTTCGGTGCGAGCCCGCCCACCCAGTTCTCGAACATCTCCATCGTCCGCGCCGGCGGCCACTTCTGGGGCAGCCAGGTCTTCGGAGCCATCTGGGTGTTCTCCGCATCCAAGGTGTTCCAGGGCATCCGGGTCAACGACGTGGACATCATCGACCCGACCTACTCCGGCATCATGTTCCAGACGAACTATGTCGGCGGCTCCCCGCAGAACCCGATCACGGACACCATCTTCACGAATGTGTCGATCTCCGGCGCCCAGCGCTCCGGTGACGCGTTCGACGCGAAGTCCGGCTACGCGATCTGGGCGAACGAGCTGCCGGAGCCCGGCCAGGGCCCGGCCCGGGGCGCGGTCACGTTCAACCACCTGACGCTGTCGAACAACTACATCGACATCAGGAACCTGAACCCGACCCTGCTCGTCATCACCATCAACCCGTAACTGGTTCCACCAAGGGGCCGTCGGTTCATCCGACGGCCCCTTGCAGTCTCCGGACACCTTCCCGCAGCTGGTTCGGCGGCGCCGCGGCGAACGTCAGCCGCAGGTAGGCGCCGTCGGGCTCGGCCGCGAACCACGGCCGCCCGGGAAACACCACCACCTGCCGGGCCGCCGCCTCGTTGGTGACCGCCACGTCGTCCATGCCCTGCGGGAGCCGTGCCCACACGTGCAGGCCACCGGCCGGCACGAGTGGCGTCCGCAGCGTCGGTACGTGCACCGCGAGGGCTTCCGTCAGCGCTTCGCGCCTCGCCCGCAGCTCCGTGCGCAGCGCCTTCAGGTGCCGCGGCCACGCCGGCGACGTCACCAGGTCCAGCGCCGCCTGCTGCAGCGGGCCGGCGACGAAGAAGTCGTCGAGGACCCGCGCCGCCCGCAGCCGCGCGCCGGCCGCCCCGCGGGCACCGATCGCCGCCACCCGCAGCCCGGGCGCCGCGGACTTCGTCAGCGACCGCAGGTACACCACGTGCCCGTGCGGGTCGTCGGCGACGAGCGGGCGCGGCGGGTCGCCGTCGATCGCGAGGTCCCGGGCGTAGTCGTCCTCCAGCAGGAACGCGCCGGCGTTCCGGACCGCCGCCATCACCTCGGGGCGGCGGGCCGCCGCGAGGGTGGCGCCGTGCGGGTTCGCGTACAGCGGCTGGCAGTAGAAGAGCCGCGCGCCCGTGCGCCGGAAGGCGGCCTCGAGCAGGTCGGGCCGCACCCCCTCGGCGTCGGCCGGCACCGGCACGACCCGCAGCCCGGCGGCCCGCGCGGCGGCGAGCGCACCGAGATACGTCGGCGCCTCCACCAGGATCGGGTCGCCGGGCGCGCACAGCGCGCGGAACGCGGTCGACAGCGCCGACTGCCCGCCGGGGCAGATGTTCATGTCCTCGGCCCGCAGCTCGCCGCCGGCCGTCCGGGCGAACCAGGCCCGCAGGTCCTCCCGGCCCTCGACCGGCCCGCGCTGCCACGCCGCCGGCTGCCGGGCCGCCCCGGCGAGGGCCGCGCCCAGCGC
>NZ_JBFANF010000102.1:0-32187 GCF_040674675.1 Dactylosporangium sp. NPDC049742
CCGTCCACCGGGGAGCCGAAGATGATTGTCTTGTACTTCGCCAGGTCGGCGGCGGAGGTGAACGGCGTGCTCGACAGCGACGCCGGGGCCAGCCGGGGGTCCCAGATGTCGACGTCGAAGCCGTGCTGCTGACCCCACTGCTGGACGAGCAGGGCGGTGTCGGCGATGTGGTCGTGCCGGAAGCCCTTGGTGGCCGAGAAGTACAGCACCCGGTACGTGGCGCCGGGGAAGTTCGTCGAGGCCGCGAGCGGAACCGCCGCCGGGATCGGGTTGGGCCCGATGGCCGGTGTGACGGTCATGCCGGTCGGCGGATCGGCCGGCAGCTTCCCGGCGAGCTGGTCCTGCAGGTAGCGGGCGTCGCCGACGAGCGTGTCCCGGGCCGCGCCGGAGCTCGATCCGTCCTGCGCGGCGGCGACGAACTGGTTGAGGGCCCGCTTCGCCTGGTTGACGTTGCCCGCCTCCGCGAGGCTCGCCGCCTCCGTCAGCTTGGCGTGCAGGCCGGCCGCGAGGTCGGCGCCGATCGCGCCGCTGCCGGCGAAGCCGTCGATCAGCGTACCGAGCTCGGCGAACGACGTGGTCACCACGAACGTCTGGTCGAACCGCGCCGCGTTTCCGGCCGAGTCACTGGCGATCACGCTGATCGTGTGCGCTCCGGTGGCCAGGGTGGAGGTGCTCACCGGCAGCGGGGTCGTCTCGGTCTGGTCGATCCACATCTTCTGGATGAAGACGCCGCCGGAGGCGGGCGCGGGATCAGTCCGGGTCGGGATCAGCGTGGCGGTGTGGCCGACCTTCCCGTCGACAATGCCGGGCCAGCTGACGACCGGGGCGACGGTGTCGACCCGGACCGTGATCGTGCGGACGGCCTCGGCCGAGCCGTCGCCGCCGACGGCGCGGTACCCGACCGTGGTGGTGCCCTGCTGGGTGATCTGCACGGAGCCGCTCAGGCTCGCGGGGAACGGGCCGGTCGCGGACACCGCGGTCTGGAACGGTGCGGTGTTGCCGAGCCGGTACTCCAGGCGCTGGACGCCGTTGGCCGCGTCGGTCGCGGACAGGTTCAGCGTGACCGGGCCGCGGTAGTAGTTGTTGGTGCCGCTGGGGGTGGCCGGGGTGAGTGTGGCCGGCGCGCTCGTCGGCGCGGCCCATGCCGGGGTGGCGATGACGAGCGACCCGACGGACATGGACGCGACCGGCACGGCGGCGACCAGGCACCGTAACAGGTGCCGGCGGGCGTCTGTGCGGGCTCGGCCGGACGGGGATTGGCTGGGCATGGTCTTCCTTCCGGTTCAGGAACAGGAAAGGCAAACGAACGGTCTCCGATGCGGCCGGAAGGGTCCCGTCCCTCCGGCCGCACCGGCCAACCACTCCGACTTCGCCGCCTCCGGCTGTGGAGCGCACCCACAGCCGGACCCTCTGGGCAGCGACGCCGGAGAGCTTCTGTACCGCCGCGTGCGTGGCCGGCACCTGTGCATGCGTCGATGGCAACGGTGGTCCCGGCGGCGCGTCCGTGTGGACGGCCGTGGGGTCAGCGCTGCCTGACGGTCACGGTGCCCAGGTCATCGCGGCGGGTGCACGCACCGATCGAGCCGGCTGCCGTGTGCTGCGCGGTGGGTGTCAGAGCTGACGTGCAAGCGGACCACCTCCCCGGCTCGTTCACATCGTTGAAACGGTGCTGCCCCGTGGCCGACACACTAAGAGCCTTCCGCTCAGGATGTCCAGAGCTTCGATGTTTTATGAACCAACTTTCGTTCATCTCAGCGAAAGTGAACTTTTGGCGTCACGTCGCATTCGCAGGTGCCGCCGGGTTTGGCGCGTCCGTGGCAGTGCACAGAGCCTGATTGTCTTGTGCCACATGGCGATCCGCCGCATGTCATGACCGTTTCGACGGCCCGTCGGCGCGACGTGTAACGCGAATCGCCCGCGTTCCGCTCCTTCGAACAGGAGCAATCTCACGACCGCCGAGAGTGCTCCCGACAGGCTGGTGGCCGAAGGGAACTTTTGTAAGCACGATTAAAAGTTACGACCTGTCAAACCGAACTTCTGCTTGATTGGCTCTTTCTTTTTTACAGAGACGAGTTATACGGTGTCGGCACAGGTTGACCGAGCCAGTCGCTCGCCCCGCTGAGCGGGATCCCGGCGAGCACTGACGCGCAGCTCGGTCACACCACTGCGGTTCGACCTACACCCACACACCCCGTACGCCTCCCTCCGGGCGTGCTGCACCACCACACCCGTCACCCGAACGGACGCCGTCCGCTCGCGGCCCACCCGCCGCGGCCTCCGACGGTCCGTTCGCCCTGCACCCTGCGGAGGAGGTCCCATGACCAGAGCTCCGGGCCGTCGCATCACCACTGCGTACGCCGGCCTGCTCGCGCTCGTCGCATCCACGTTGGTCGGGACGGTGTCGGCGTCCGCCCCGGCGGTCGCCGCGCCTCAACCGAACAGCAATGGCATCCAGTACAAGGTTCTGGCGTTCACCAAGTCGGTCGGCGCGAAAAGCCCGTCGACGTCGGCAGGCGTCAACGCGCTCAAGGCGCTGGGCAACAAGCTCCGGTTCACCGTCGAGGAGACCGACGACGCCAGGAAGTTCGACGAGCCCCACCTCAAGCAGTTCCGGGTGGTCGTCTTCCTCAACACCTACGGCGACGTGCTCGACGCGACGCAGCAGGCCGCGTTCGAGTCGTACTACCGTGACGGCGGCGGCTTCGTCGGCATCCACTCGGCGATCGAGACCGAGCCGGACTGGCCGTTCCTCACCGATGTCCTCGGCACCAGGGCGTCCGGCTCCTCGGGCGTCACGAAGGCCACGGTCAAGGTGGCGGACCGCGTGCACCCGGCGTCGGCGAACCTGCCGGAGTACTGGAACCGCACCGATCAGTGGTACAACTTCACGTCCAACGTGCGGGGCTTCTCGCACGTGCTGGCGACCGTCGACGAGAACACCTACACCGGCGGCACGATGGGGTTCGACCACCCGATCACCTGGTGCAAGGACTACCAGGGCGGCCGCTCGTTCTACACGGGTCTGGGTGACACGCCGGCGAGCTTCTCCACGCCCGACCTGCAGGCCCACCTCGGTGGCGCGATCCAGTGGGCGGCCGGCATGACCGACGGCGACTGCGGCGCGACCGTGCTGGCCAACTACCAGATGGACTACGTCGCCGCGCCGCCGAACGTCAGCGAGCCGATCGGCTTCGACGTGCTGCCCGACGGCCGCGTCGTGCAGACCGACCGCCGTGGCGGCATCCGCCTGCACGACCCGGCGACCAACACCACCCACGTGCTGGCGCAGATCCCCGTGTACATGGCCAGCGAGGACGGCATGTACGGCCCGGCGATCGACAACGACTTCGCCAACAACCACTGGGTCTACGTGTACTACTCGCCGCTGACCCAGGAAGCGCCGTACCCGCAGACGACGCCGACGGCGAACTCGCCGACCACCGGCGCGGACCCGAGCGTCTGGGACCCGTGGAAGGGCTACTTCCAGCTGTCCCGGTTCAAGTTCGTCGACGGGCCGACCCCGACCCTCGACGTGGCGTCCGAGCAGAAGATCATGAAGGTGCCGGTCGACCGCGGGGCCTGCTGCCACGTGGCCGGCGACATCACCTTCGACAAGGACAACAACCTGTGGATGGTGACCGGCGACGACACCCCTGCGGGTGGCGGCAACTCCGGTGGCTTCGCGCCGTTCAACGACATGCTGACCACGACCGGGCAGTACAACGCCCCGTACGTCGACGCCCGTCGCTCGGCGATGAACACCAACGACCTGCGCGGCAAGGTCCTGCGCATCAAGGTCCAGGGTGACGGCTCGTACACCATCCCGTCCGGCAACCTGTTCACCGGCAACGAGGAGGGCGGCGGCAAGACCCGGCCCGAGATCTACGCCATGGGCTTCCGCAACCCGTTCCGCATCACCGTGGACAAGAACGGCGTCGCCTACGTCACCGACTACTCGCCCGACTCGTCGACGCCGCAGGTGAACCGCGGTCCCGCGGGCACCGGCCGGATGGAGATCGTGCGGAAGCCGGCCAACTACGGCTGGCCGCTGTGCTACTCGCCGTCCCTGCCGTACTACCGGTGGAACTTCAACACCTCGACGCCGCTGGACAACCCGGCGCAGGCGTTCGAGTGCAACAACCCGGAGCGCGGCCCGGCAAACACGTCCCGGTGGAACACCGGCCTGACGTACGCGCCGCCGATCGCGACGCCGGACATGTACTACTCGTTCCAGGACAACAACGCGGCCAACCCGCTCGGCACGCCCTGCCCGGCGTACTACATGCAGAGCCCGGCCGGCAAGTGCCCGCAGCTCTTCCCGGAGCTCGGCACCGGCGGCGTCGGCCCGCACGGCGCGGCCAAGTACGACTACGACGCGAACAACCCCAACCCGACGAAGTTCCCGGCCTACTACGACCAGTCCATCTTCTTCGGCGAGTTCACCCGCGACTACCTGCGGGAGATCCGCCTGGACTCGTCCAACCAGGTCTTCAAGATCAACGACCTGCTGAGCTGTGGCGCGGGACCGGCCACGCCCGCCCGGCCGTTCCTGTGCGACAACCCCATGGACATGATGTGGGGCAAGGACGGCAACTTCTACCTGCTGACCTACGGTGACGGCTTCTTCAACATCAACCCCGACGCGGCGCTGGTGAAGTTCAGCTACGTGAAGGGCACCCGGGCACCGGTCGCGAAGCTGTCGGCCAGCCCGACCGACGGCGTCGGGCCGCTGACCGTCGCGTTCTCCAGCGAGGGCTCGAACGACCCGGACCCGGCGGACTCCATCAAGTTCGCGTGGGACTTCGACGGCAACGGCACGATCGACTCCGTCGACCCCAACCCGTCGTACACCTACACCACCAATGGTGTGTACACGGCCCGGCTGACCGTCACGGACTCCAGCGGCAAGACCGCCTCGGCGAACACGACGATCACCGTCGGCAACACCTCGCCGACGGTCAAGGTCACCGTGCCGATCGAGGGTGGCCTGTTCACCTTCGGCGACACCATCCCGTTCAACGTCACGGTCACCGACCCGCAGGACGGCCCGATCGACTGCTCCCGGGTCGAGGTGACGTTCGTGCTCGGGCACGACAGCCACGGCCACGCGGAGACGACCGTCAACGGTTGTTCCGGGACGCTGCCCACGTTCGACGAGGACGCCTCGCACGGCGGCAACGTGTTCGGCGTGATCAGTGCCTCGTACACGGACAAGGGCGGTCCCGGCGGTATCCCGGCGCTGACCACGGTGTACCAGACGACCATCCGGCAGAAGAAGCAGGAGCTCGAGTTCGCGGTCGACCAGTCCGGCACCAACACGGCGGCGACCACCGACACCGGCGGCGGCCTGCAACGCGGCAGCCTCGGCAGCGGTGACTGGATCGCCATCAACGGCACGGTCGACCTGAAGAACATCAACTCGCTGACGTTCCGCACGTCGGGTGGCAGCGGCGCGGCCGGCACCGGATCCGTCGAGGTCCGCCTGGACTCGGTCACCGGACCGGTCCTGACCACGGTCACGATCGCGCCCACCGCGAACGCCAACACGTTCGCCAGCCAGACCTTCCCGATCACCGACCCGGGCGGCGCACACCGGATCTACCTGGTGTTCCGTCCCGTCGCGGGCGGGCCGACCAACAACTTCTTCAACCTCAACTGGGTGGAGTTCGGCGGTCAGGGCGTGAGCGCGCCCTAGCTCCACCACCCACCGGGGCGGGGTGCGCCACCCCCCGCAGTGCTCCGCACCCTGCCCCGGTCTGAACGGCACGCACTACCAGCAGAAGGAGCAACACATGTCCGGAAAGATCAACCGCCGCCGGTTACTGGCCGGGGCCGGCCTCACGGCGGCCGCCGCGTTCAGCCCGCTCGGCCCGGCCGCCGTCTTCTCGCCCATGGCGGCGAGCGCGGCCAACGGCCGGCTCATCCCCGACGGCAAGCTCGGCACCATCACGTACAGCCAGCGTGACGTCCCGACCCGGATCGGCATCGCGGCGAGCGCCGCGCTGGGTGTGGCGCCGACGATGGGCTACCTGGGCGGTCCCAACTTCCCCAAGGACCCGACCGACCTCGGCCCGCTGGTGCCGCTGCCGGGCGGCTGGCTGGAGCTGTTCGAGTTCCTGGCCAAGGCTGGCTTCAAGCAGATCGAGTTCGCCGGCTACGGCCAGCACGCCTCGAACCCGGGCGGCGCCGCGCCGAACCCGGCGCCGGGCGGCGTCACCACCCCGGAGGCGCGCGCGGCCTACCTCGCGTACGCCCGCACCCTGCGTGGCTTCCTCGACGCCTTCGGCCTGCAGGCGATCGGCAACCACGGGTTCGTCCCGAACACCTGGAACGGCCCGGGCAGCGCCGGCGGCGCGATGACCGCCCAGGACTACAACCGGCTGCAGGCCGAGCTGGAGTTCGCGGCGATCCTCGGCATGCCGTTCATGGGCACGGGCAGCGACCCGACGAGCGCCAACAACCGCAACATCGAGCCGTGGACCCTCGCGGGCGAGAAGTGGTCGGCGCTCAACGAGATCAGCGTGGGGCAGTGGGGCATCCACATGTACACGCACAACCACTCGCCGGCGTACAACTTCCTGCAGGACGGCCCGCTGGTCACCGTCACGCAGGACCGCATCACCGGTGCGCCGATCGCGCCCATCCAGGTCCGCGGCGAGTCGGGCAAGCGGCTCATGCAGCACTACCTCGACGTCACCGACCCCGACCTGGTCGTCATCGAGATGGACGTCTACTGGGCCCACGTCGCTCAGCACCAGCACCGCTGGCGCTACGACTGGGAGGGCAAGCGCGTCGAGGACATCTTCGACCCGACCGCCCAGGTCGCCAAGCAGACCAAGCGGTACGCGCTGTTCCACGCCAAGGACGGCGACGCCACCGGCCAGGCCCCCGGCGTGGGCGACGGCTACTCGTGGATCCCGTTCGGCGACCCCCGCAGTGACATCAACTACAAGGGGTTCTACAGCAACATCGGCGCCAAGGGCTACCACAACTCGAACTACGAGCAGGACAACGCCCCCGGCGGTAACGGCGACCCCGGCCAGTCGCTGAGGTTCGCCAGGATCAGCGCCGCAGGGATGGCGGCCCTGCGCGGCTGACCCCGCCCGGCCCGAGGCCGTCCCCGGCACCGTCCGGGGACGGCCTTTGGTCGTGTCCCCCCGCAGCACGGGTGTGACCTGCGGCAAGAACCCTGCCGTGGGGCGGGGAACCTGCCGAAAGGTACGACGATTCAGTCGTCCTCTCACGTGTTCCTCACGTACGGCACCCAGGTCGTCGCGCTCTTCCGCCAGAACACGCCCGCGTCCGTCGCGTAGGCCAACGCCCTCATCACCGGCGCCGGCCACGACGCGTACTACGCCATCCTCGAGGCCACGGACGACCTGGTGCGGTCGGTGACCGCCCGGGCCGACGCCGCCGCGACGCACGTCCGTGACGTCACCGCGGAGAACCACCGCACGATGCTCATCGGTGTCGCGGTCGCCCTGGGGCTGGCCGTCGCGTTCGCGGTGCTGCTCGCGGGCGTCATCACCACGAGCGTCAAGCGGCCCGCCGACCTGATGGTGGCCGGCCTGCGCCGGCTCGCCGCCCGCGACCTCACCGTCGTGCTGGCCGAGGACGGCCACGACGAGGCGACCGACATGTCCCGCGAGTTCAACGCCGCGGTCGCCGGCATCCGCACCGCCGTGCTGCAGGTCGCCGAGCGGGCCGAGGCCCTCACCGGCGCCGGCGAGCAGCTCACCGACCTGTCCGCCCGCCTCGACGGGCAGGCGTCCACCACCAGCGACCAGACCGTCCACGCCGCGCACGCCGCCGACGGCATCTCCGGCCACGTCGCGGGCCTCGCCTCCGCCGCCGAGCAGATGCAGGCCGCCATCGACGAGATCGCCCGGAGCACCAGCGAGGCGGCCACCGTTGCGGCCGGCGCCGTCACCGAGGCCGTCGCGACCTCCGGCACCATCGCCCAGCTCACCGAGGCCGGCACCGAGATCGGCGCGCTCGTCAAGACCATCACCGGGATCGCCGCCCAGACCAACCTGCTCGCCCTGAACGCCACCATCGAGGCCGCCCGCAACGTCGCCGACCTGGCCGGCGGATCCCAGCAGATCGCGCACACCATGACCGCCGTCGCCGCCAACGCCTCCGCCACGACCACGGAGGCCGCCTCGGCGCAGCGCTCCGCGGCGAGCCTCGCCACCCTGGCCGGCGAGCTGCGCGACATCGCCGCCTCGTTCCGCCGCTGACCCCTTCGTCACGGTCGGCTTCGCCGCCCACCGGCGCCGGATAGGCTTCCGGGCATGACGTCTGCCGCATCGCGCACCGCCCTGATCGTCGTGGACCTGATGCCGCGCGTCGTCGAGCGGGAGCTGGGCCCGCACCGCGGCGCGGACGTCGTGGCCCGGGCCGCCGAGCTCGCCACGGCGGCGCGGAAGGCGGGCGGCACCGTCGTCCTGGTCCGCGTCGAGCGGCCGAACGTCACCGGGCAGCCGCCGGGCAGCGGCTTCGTGCCGGAGATGGAGCCGCAGGACGGCGACGTCGTCATCGTGAAGCGCACCATCGGCGCCTTCTACGGCACCGGCCTCGCCGACCGGCTGCGCGAGCGCGGCGTCGACACCGTCGTCATGGCGGGGATCGCCACCACCATGGGGGTCGAGTCGACCGCCCGCGCCGCCGCCGATCACGGCTTCGAGGTCGTCTTCGCCGCCGACGCGATGAGCGGGATGACCGCGGCGGAGCACGACCACGCGCTCACCGTCACCCTGCCGAGGTTCGGCGAGGTCCACGACACCGCGCACCTCCTCGACCACCTGTGGCCCGTTTAACATCGTTCTTGCCCTCAAGCCGTCCAATCGGGCGCCGAACGACCCGAAATGGCTGGATTGACGCGCTACGCGGGACCGCTCGCCGGGGCCCTGGCGGGGCTCGCCGCGGCGTTCCTGGTGATGCAGCAGATCACCACCGGGGCCCTCGCCACCCAGCTCCGCCACGCCGCCGACCAGGTCGCCACCCTCACCTGACGACGACAGGTAACGAGGAAAAGCCGGCCTGAGTACTGTTCCTGCATGTTGACGACGCACGACGCGTGCTGAACCGTCGGAGTGCTGATGTTTGGATCGGCGACGTGGTGGCTGCGCCGATTCCGGCGGGTGGTTATCGCATCGGTGTGATCGTCGCCAAGAATGCGTTCGGTCTGGCGATCGGGTTCTTCGAGACGGTCGTTCCCGTGCCACGGGTGCCGGCATTCACCGACAAGGTCGTGCCGTTTCCGATGTACAAGTTGGACGACTCGATCGAGTCCGGGCGGTGGCCGATCATCGGCCGCGACGAGCGGTTGCTCGACCGATTTCCGCGCGATCCGGAGATTTATCATCGGCCTGACTGGCCGGCGAAGCCCCGCCGCGGTGAGTTCGGCGCCGCAGAGAACAGCGCGCGTGTCCTCCGCAAGATCGATGTGGAGGAGGCCCGGGCGGTCGGCCTGCTGGATGGCACCTACCATCAGTTTCTGCCCGGCCAGCGGATGCTGCGCTGGCTGGACGACCGCTACCCGCCGGGCGGTCGAGGCGATCAGAGGCCGGCTCCGGTCCCAGCGCAGCCATATCCGTCACGGACCGAGTCGCTGCTTCCGGGCTAACATTGGAGCGGTGACGCGAGGTTACGTCACGACATCCAACCAGAAATGCCCGGTTCGTTGCCGCAGTCAAGGGCCAGACGCAGCCGCCGAGTGTTGTCGCAAGGTGGAGGGGCGTCGTTGATACGGGCGCGCCTGATGGCAGTGTTGCTACGTCCGAAGCCGCCACCGCTCGCGCTCGGGCTGATGGCTGCCGTGATACTCATCGTGGCGGAGACCGCCCTGTTGTTTCCCCTCAAGGCCGGTGTCGCAGATGGCGCCAGAAGCGTGGTCTACCTCTGTGGCGTCATGGTCGTCTCAACCTTGTGGGGCGCCGCACTCGGCGTGGTGACCTCGGTGGTCAGCGCCCTCGCCTTCAACTATTTCCACGTTCCGCCCTACTGGGCGTTGCACTTCAACGCGCGCCGGGACATACAGAGCATTGTGGTCTTCATTGCGGCCGGGCTGTTGACCAGCTTCCTTGCAGACCTGGCCCGGTCCCGCGCCGCCGAGGCATCGCAGCGACAGCAGGAGGCCGACCTCGCCGCCGAGCTGGCCCACCGGACGTTGCGCGCCGGCGATCTGCGCTCGGTCCTTGGTCCGGCGTCACAACGGATCGCGGAGGTGTTCGCGCTACGGTCCGCGGTCATCGAGCTCGGGGCGGTTCCCGGGGACGAGCGGCGGGCTGCGTTGCCGTTGTACGACCGCGCGACGTGTCTGGGCACCCTGCTGGTCCCGGCGGACCTCCCCGAACCGACGCTGGAGCGCCTACGGCGACGGGTGGTGCCATCGCTGGAGTCGCTCCTGTTCGCGGAGTTCGACCGCGAGGCGATCACCAACTCGCTGAAAGCGAGTCGTGAAGAGGCCACCAGGCTGATGGAGGAACAGGCCGCGATGCGGCGGGTGGCCACCCTGGTCGCGCATGGAGCCGCACCGATCGAGGTCTTCGGTGCGGTGACGAGGGAGCTGTGCCGGATCTGCGGCCCCCAGAACACAGGTCTCGTCCGCTACGAGCCGGACGGCACGGGCACCCTCGTCTCGGGCCGCAACGAGCCCGACCTCGCCCAGATGCCGGCCGGAACGTCCATCCTGCTTGAGGGAGACTGCGTATCCGGGATCGTCAAGCGCACCGGTCGCTCGGCCCGGGTGAGCTATGACAAGGCCGTAGGCCCCACCGCAGCGACCTTGCGTGAGCTCGGCATCCGTTCGGGGGTCGGCGTTCCGGTCGTGGTCGGAGGTCGTCTCTGGGGCGTGGCCCTCGCTTCGACCACGTCGCCCACGCCGATACCGGCTGCCGCCGAGGCACGCCTGGTCGACTTCACCGAGCTGGTTGCGACTGCGATCGCCAACGCCGACAGCCGTACACAGCTCACCGCCTCCCGGGCCCGCGTCGTCGCCGCCGCGGACGACGCTCGCCACCGACTCGAGCGTGACCTGCACGACGGCGCACAGCAACGTCTCATCTCGCTCGGCCTCCGACTGCGCTCTGTGGAAGCCTCAGTGCCGCCCGGCTTGGACACGATCAGGGAGGAAGTGGCACTCGCCGCGAATGGCCTGACCGGTGTCTGCGAGGACCTGCGGGAGATCTCCCGGGGCATTCATCCGGCGATCCTGTCCGAGGGTGGGCTGGGCCCGGCGCTCAAGACGCTTGCCCGCCGCAGCGCGATTCCGGTGGAGCTCACGCTGGACATCGACCGGCGGTTGCCCGAACGAGCCGAGGTCACTGCGTACTTCATCGTGTCCGAAGCACTCGCGAACGCCGCCAAACACGCCCAGGCGACCGTGGTCTGTGTCGACGCCGATGCCTGTGACGGACGCCTTGAGCTCTCGATCCGAGACAACGGCACCGGGGGAGCCAACACCGGCAAGGGGTCCGGACTGATCGGCCTGCAGGACCGTACCGAGGCACTCGGCGGCCAGATGGAGATCGTGAGCCCGGTCGGCAGCGGCACAGCACTTCGGTTCAGCATTCCCATCGACAGCATCTGAACGACAACGGAAGTCCGTTGCACGCGCGGGCCAGGGGGTGAGCGTGAGGCTGGTGCAGGAGTCCGACTACCGGTTCCGTATCGACCGGGACGGCGAGATGCGGGTGCCCGGCGTGGTGTTCGCCTCGCGGGCGCTGCTGCCCGACCCCGCTGCGGACAAGTCCCTGGAGCAGGTGGCCAACGTCGCGACGCTGCCCGGGGTGGTGGGCGCGTCGTACGCCATGCCCGACGTGCATTGGGGGTACGGGTTCCCGATCGGCGGGGTCGCCGCCACTGATGTCGCCGCCGGCGGGGTGGTCTCACCCGGCGGTGTCGGGTTCGACATTTCCTGCGGCGTGCGGCTGCTCGCCGCCGACCTCGACCGCCAGGATCTCGCGGAGCCGGCGTTGCGGGCGCTGATGGACGGCCTCGGCGCGGCGACTCCCCGCGGCATGAACCGCCGCGCCGTGTGGGCACTGCGCGATGCCCGGCAGCTGCAGGAGGTGCTGGCCGGCGGCGCCCGGTACGCGGTACAGCAGGGCCACGGGGTGCAGCGCGACCTCGACCGCTGCGAGGACGGTGGCGCGGTGGCCGCCGCCGACCCCGGGCAGGCCAGCGAGCGGGCGGTGCAGCGCGGACTGGGCCAGGTGGGCAGCCTCGGGTCGGGAAACCACTTTCTGGAGGTCCAGGTCGTCGACCGGGTCTACGACGAGCCGGCGGCCGAGGCGTTCGGGCTGCGTGCCGGCCAGGTGTGCGTCATGATCCACTGCGGGTCCCGCGGGCTCGGGCACCAGATCTGCACCGACCACGTGCGCGTCATAGAACGCGCCATGCACAGGTTCGGTATCACCGTCCCGGACCGGCAGCTGGCGTGCGCGCCGGTCTCGTCGCCGGAGGGTCAGGCGTATCTCGGGGCGATGGCCGCGGCGGCCAACTACGCCCGCGCCAACCGGCAGCTGCTCGCCGTGGCGGCCCGACGCGTGTTCGGCAGGGTCACCGGTCGGGAGCTGGCTTTGGTGTACGACATCTCGCACAACCTCGCCAAGATCGAGACACACGAGGTGGCCGGGCTGCCGCGGCGGCTGTGCGTGCACCGGAAGGGTGCCACCCGGGCGCTGCCACCTGGCCATCCGGACCTGCCGGCCGACCTGCGCGGCGCCGGGCAACCGGTGCTCATCCCCGGCACCATGGGCACCGCGTCCTATGTGCTCACCGGCCGGCCGGGTGCGCCGGCGTTCGCCTCGACCTGCCACGGCGCCGGCCGTGCGCTCAGCCGTCATCAGGCAGCCAAGACGGTGCACGGCAAGGAGCTGCGCGAGCGGCTGCAGGCCGAGGGCATCATGGTGCGCGGGGCGTCGTGGCGCGGCCTGGCCGAGGAGACACCGGAGGCGTACAAGGACATCGACACCGTCGTGGACGCCGCGCAGGGCGCCGGGCTGTGCGTGCGGGTCGCGCGGCTGGTGCCGATCGGCGTGGTCAAGGGGTGAGACGACCGGCTGGTCGGTGTGTGCCAGGACCTGCTACGGCAGCTGGCGGGCGGCAACATCGCTGTGCGCGGCGACCTCCACTGCGGTCCGGCCGAAGAGGCACCGAGGCTGACCCGCTTCGTTGCGCTCACACGTCGATGGTCACCGAGCACGACCAGTCGGCCCCTTCGCGGCCGAACCACAATTCGTGCAGCGAGACCCCCTTCGGTACCGCGCCCACCAACTCCACCCGGTCGGCGTCGACCATCGACAACCGCACGTCCAGACTGCCGTCACCGGCCTCCACCTGCGCCGCGACCGGAAGCCGGCGAGCGGTGTCGATCAGATAGATCACCTCGTCGAGGACCGCGACCAGCAGGTCGGCGTCCGGGCCGGGTCCGGCCCGGAACCGAACGGTCGCGGTCGGCGCGACGCCGGACACCTCGGCGAAGTTGCCCACCGTTGCCGCGACCGCCTCCACCACACAGCGTTCCCGCGACGGCGCCCACGCCTCGATCCGCACGTCCGCGGTGTGCGGAACGCTCCGATGCCCCGCTGCCGGCCGTTCACCCATCACAGCCTCCAACCCGCCACCTGCCGCGCCGGCGTGTCGGGGCGGAGCGACCACGCACCCGTGCGTCTCATGGCCGCAGCCAGCCGGCTCATCGCCGCCTCACAGTTCGGCGTCGTGGACAACGGCGTCAAGGCCAGCCGTCGCACCCGGCTACTCAGGCAATCGTACGATCCGTCGGGCGGTCAGGGCACGTTCGGCAGCGGCCACAGCTGCCCGGTTGCGCTGTCGATGAGCGCACCGCGGGTGATCCGGGCGGTGAGAGGGAGGATGCCGTAGACGGTGGTGGCGACGATGGGCAACTGCTCGGATCGGGCGCGCGGGGCGATCGAGCAGTGTGGCAGCCACGCGTCGATCTCATAGTGTGCGTGCACCAGCGCACCCGTGGCGCGGACCGCCTCGACGACGCCCTGTTGCCGCGCGACGAGTTCCGCCGGCACGGCGGGAACGAGGCAGATCCGGCCCCGCCGGAAGGCGCCCAGCGCGTCGAAGGTGACCTCGAAGCCGCCTCGGTCCGGGAGCCCCGCCACGGTGTCGCGGACGGCGGCGAGATCCCACCGCAGCAGGACGACATACGACATATGGGCATGATGCATCCCGTGGGTGTGCGAGCGAAGTGTCGCGACGCCCTGGTCCTCGAGCCTGTCCCACAGATCCGTCAGGGCACGCTCGGCGCGACCGTCGAAGAGCAGGCAGACAGCCAAGGCCACCGCTCGACGGTAGCTCAGCGATCTGCTCCAGCGGGTCGGATCAGACGGCGGCGAGCCGGACCGCTGCCCATCGGGTTGGCACTACAATAATTCCTTATTGTTGATGTTTCGATGAAACGCTGCGTCGATCAGGGGTGACCTTTGCGGGATAATTCGCACTGACCAGGAGATCTGCCCGATACCACGACACCACCGGCATTGGGCGTAAATCGTATTCCGGGCCGCAGAGCGGTACGGGAACGGACAATTTTCGGTCGCTATTCGTGAGTGCTGCCGCACGGTCCGAATTTGGATCGCTTTACCGAGAAATTGTGCGGTTCAATCGCCCGGCGGCCCGGGGACTTTGGTCTACCCTCTGCGACCGGCACACGGCCGGGCCGTCAACAGAACGCACCGCGACGGCTCGTCACAGCGTGTGGCCGCCACCTTGGCACGCAGCCGGAGGCCCCGACGATGGCACAACACGCGACGCGATCCCGTTCATTGATCGCCGTCCTTTTGCACTGCCTGCTGGCATTCGCCCTGATGGCGCCGACTACGCTCCTCTTCGACCAGGTCTGGGGCTCGGTCGGGGAGCGGACCCGGTTCGCCCAGTCGGAACGCAACGGCATCCAGTACCTCCGCAGCCTCGGTCAGCTCACGATCGCGCTGACGGATGCGCAGTCCGCCGCGGTCTCGGGGCGCCCGTTCCCGCGGGACACGGTCACCCGCGTGGTCGAGGCCACCGCTACGGTCGACGCCCGGCTCGGCGGGGACCTGCGCACCCACGAGCGATGGTCCGGGCTGCGCGCCAAGATCGAGGCGCTGGCGGCGCTGAGCGTCGTCGACCCCGCCGCGGCGTTCAGCACCTTCGGTGAGGCGACCGACCTGCTCCTCGCGCTGTACAAGGAGGTCCGCGACAACTCGCAGCTGAGCCGCGAGCAGGACATCGACGCGTCCTACCTGCAGGAAGGCGCGGCGCAGCAGCTGCCCGAGGCCGTGGTGGCCGCCGGCCGGTTCATGGACCTGGCGGTCATCGCCGCCGGGCGGCCCCGCAACGACCCGGCGGGCACGGCCGCCAACCTGCTCAACGCCCGTGACGCGGTGACCTACCCGGCCAACAACCTCGCCGCCGGCCTGCAGGCCGCGGTCGACGGCACCAGCAGCCGGACGCTCAGTGGCAACCTGCTGAGCCGGCTGGACCGGTTCCGGCGCGGCATGGAGACGCTGACCGCGACGACGGTGCCGGTCGACGGCCGGACCGCGGTGAACACCGCGGCGCTGCGGGACGTCCGCAACGAGGTCCAGACGTCCGCGTCCGAGCTGGCGGCGACGATTCTGGACGAGCTCGACCTGCTGATCAGCGCCCGGATCGAGGACCTGGACCGGCAGCGGCAGACGGCGGCGGTCACCCTGGCGGTGGCGGTGCTGCTGGCGCTGGTCCCGCTGACCGTGCGGCTCGTCCGGCCCCGCCGCCGACCGGTCGCGAACCCATCCGTCCCACCGGCCCCCCAACCGGCCGAGGACGCGGTCCCCGCCTGGCGCCGGGAGCCGACCGGTGCTCGCTAGGCTTCGCATCCGCGGCAAGCTCGCGGTCCTCCTCATCGCCCCGCTGGTCGCGATCGTGCTGCTCACGGTCGTCGTCGTGGTCGACCGGGTCGGGCAGGCCGGCCGGGCGGCGGACACCGCGCGGACCGCCAGGGTCGCCGGTGACGTCGGCGCGCTCATCCAGGACCTGCAGCAGGAGCGGCTGACGGCGGTTGGGTACCTCGTCCAGGTGGTCGGCCGTTCGCGGCTGCTGCTGCAGACGGCGGCGGTCACCGACCGGGTCACCAACCTCAAGCTCGACTACGCCGGCGACCTGTCACCGGAGGTGGCGGAAGCGATCGACGACGTGAGGTCGCTCGCCGGGCTGCGCGCCTCGCTGGTGGCCGGTGCCGGCGACGTCGAGGGGGTGCTGACCCAGTTCACCGCGGTCATCGGCCGGCTGATCGACGCGCTGCGGCTGATGGACGCGGCCGACGCGACCACCGCCGAGGGCCGGCAGCTCCTGGCGCTGGACGCGCTGCTGCGAGTCGACGAGGGCAACAGCGCCGGCGCCGCACTGATCACCGTCATGGTCGCCACCCGCGCCCAGCGTGACCTCGCCAGGTACCTCGCCAACGCCGCCGCCGTGCAGCCGAACCTGGACCGGTTCACCGCCTCCGGGACCCCTGAACAGGTGGATCTGTACGGTCTGGTCACGGCTGCGTTCGCCTCCCGCGTCGGCGGCGGTTTCGTGGAGAAGGTCGAGACCGACCCGACCGGGGCGATCGCCGACCTGCGGGTCGCCGCGCTGTTCCCGTCGCTGGAGGCCTACATCGCGCTCGGCCGCTTCGTGGAGAAGCGGATCGTCACCGACGTCACCGCCACGATGGCCGACCAGGAGCGGCGGCAGACCACCATCGCGTACGGTTTCAGCGCCGGCATGCTCGTCCTGCTGCTGCTCGTCATCCTGCTGAGCACGGCGATCGCGCGCACGGTCGCGCGGCCGCTGACCCTGCTGACCGCCTCCGCCGCCCGCGTCGCGCAGGTCGCCGAGGACGAACTGGTCCGGGTCGCGGACGACGAGTCAGTCGCGCCCGAGCCGGTGCGCCTGGAGCGGATCACCGTCGGCGGCCGGGACGAGATCGGCGACCTGGCCCGGACCTTCGAGCGCGTGCAGCAGACCGCGGCGCAGCTGGTCGAGCGGCAGGTGGCCAGTCGCCGCAACGTCGCGCAGATGTTCGGTCACGTCGGCCGCCGCACGCAGAACCTCGTCGGCCGGCAGCTCGGCCTCATCGACCAGCTGGAGCGCGACGAGACGGAGCCCAACCGGCTGCGGCAGCTGTACCGGCTGGACCACGTCGCCAGCCGCATGCGCCGCAACGCCAGCAGCCTGGTTGTCCTGTCCGGCGGTACCGGCACCAACCCGCACCTGGCGCCGCTGGCACTGGCCGACGCGGTCCGCCTGGCGCTCGGCGAGATCGAGGAGTACGACCGCGTCGACGTGCAGCTCGCCGGCACGATCATGCTGGCGCCCGCGGTCATCAGCGACCTGGTCCTGATGCTGGCCGAGCTGATGGAGAACGCCACCTCCAACTCGCCGCCGCACACCCGGGTCGCCGTCACCGCCGGCGAGAGCGCGACCGACGTGCGGGTGTCGATCGTCGATCACGGCATCGGCATGCCGGCCGAGCGGCTCACGGTCGAGAACGCCCGGCTGGAGCGCCGCGAGCGCATCGACCTGGCCCCGACGGAGGTGCTCGGCCTGTTCGTGGTGGGCCGGCTGGCCCGTCGGCACGGGCTGCAGGTGTCGTTGAGCGAGACGCCCGGCGGTGGCGTCACCGCGACCGTCGTCGTCGGGCGGGAGCTACTTGACGGTTCGGCCGCGCCGATCCCGCAACCGCGGGAGGCGATCGCTTCGGTCATCGACATCGACGCATTCACCCGGGCCACCCACTCGATCGACGGCCGGCAGCCGTGGAACGCGTTCGCCGCGCCGCACGCGCTCGCCGCCGCCGTGCCGCCACCGGCCATCGCCGCTGTCGTGGCACCGCAGGATGCCGCCGCCACCGCTGAGATCCCTGCGCTGCCGGGGCAACCATCGGGGCAGGGGCAAGCGTTGCGACGACGGGTGCCGGGGGCGCAGCTGCCGGCCGTCAGTCAGGCCGCCACGACCGCGGCGCAGTTCGTGGCTGCTCCTCCCGATCCGAGCAGCGCGCAGGCATTCGTCGAGGCGTTCGAGGATGGTGTACGCCGAGCGCAGCACGACGTCACAGCACCCCCGGTCGACCGGACGCCACCGCTCCCGCCGACGCCGCAGTTCCAGTCAACGCCGGCGCGGCCGGCCACCGCCGGTCGGAACCTGAGCAGACGGGTGCCGGGTGCCACGTTGCGGGACCCCGGTGCCATCCCGAGACCGGGGCCCCACATGGTGGAGAGCCAGCCGTCCCACGATCCCGACAGTGCATTGAACCTTGTCGAGCAGTTCGAATCCGGCGTCCTGCGCGCACTGCGCGAGGTCAGATCAGAAGGATCATCACAATGACGAGTCCGTTCATCCAGGACAGCACGGCCCGCCAAACCTCTGGTGGGACGTTCGACGCCGCACCGATGAGCACGGAGGTGCAGACCTTCAACTGGCTGCTCGACTCGTTCACGTCCGGCACCGCCGGCGTGGTGGAGGCCATCGCGGTGTCCGCGGACGGCCTGCTGATGGCTGCGTCGGCCTCGAAGGAACGGGCCAACGCGGAGCGCCTGGCCGCCATCGTCTCCGGGATGACCAGCCTCGCCGGCGGCGCCTCCGCCTCGTACGCCCTCGGCGGGCTCAACCGGGTCATCGTCGACCTGGTCGACGGCTACCTGTTGATCACCGCCATCAGCGCCGGGTCGGTCCTCGGTGTCATCGCGACCCGCGCGGCCAACCTGAGCACGGTGGCCTACGAGATGACGCTCTTCGCCAGCCGGGCCGGCGCGGCGCTCACCCCGCAGCTCATCGCCGAGTTGAAGAACGCGGTCCAGCGGTGACCGTGCCGCCCGGGCAGGAGCCGCCCGGCATCCGGCCGTATCTGCGTTCACCGGTCGCGCCGGTCTCACCGGCTCCGCCGGCAGCGTGGAACCGCCCTGCGCACCGCGCACCGGACAACCCGAGGCCCTACGTCCTGACGGCCGGGCGGGTGCAGGGCGACGACCCCGCGGTGAACCTGGAGACGCAGGTGACGATCCGGCCGGGGGCGCCACCGGACGCCGCGCGGTCCATGCCGACCGAGCTCCAGGCGATCCTCGCCACCTGCGTGTCCCCGGTGTCGGTTGCCGAGATCTCCGCTCAGGCCCACCTGCATCTCGGCGTGACCAAGATCCTCGTCGGCGACCTGTGCGCCGCCGGATTCTTGGACATCCACCGGCTCGAGGTCGACCCCGTCCACAGTCCCGACGTCATCTTGCGAGTAATCCATGGACTCCGTGCGATCTCCTGACGCAGCACCCATACCAGTCAAGATCGTTGTCGCCGGTGGCTTCGGCGTGGGCAAGACCACGACGGTCGCCGCGATCTCCGAGATTCCTCCCCTGACCACCGAGGCCGAGATGACCTCCGCGGGGGTCGGCATCGACAACCCCGGGCACCGCGTCAACAAGGTGACCACCACCGTCGCGATGGACTTCGGCTGCGTGACGATCGACCGCACGCTCAAGCTGTACCTGTTCGGCACGCCCGGCCAGGCACGCTTCGGGTTCATGTGGGACGACCTCGTCCATGGCGCCCTCGGCGCGCTCGTCGTCGTGGACAGCTCCCGCCTCGACGACTGCTTCCCGGCCGTGGACTACTTCGAGCAGTCGGGGCTGCCGTTCGTGGTGGCGGTCAACGCCTTCGACGGCGTGCTCGCCAACGACCTGGAGAGCGTCCGGTGGGCACTCGCCGTCGCCGACCACGTGCCGGTGATCGCGTTCGACGCCCGCGAGCGCCTGTCGGTGCGCGACGCGCTGCTCGTGGTGCTCGACCGGGCCCTGGACCGGGCCGTCAGCGGTTCCCACTCATAGGCGGAGGTTTCTGCACGAAGGCGCCCGGCGCCAACCCCCTCGCGGTCGACGCCGTCATCCCCACCACCCTCGCCTGACGCGACCGGGTAACGCCGGCCACCCGACCCTCGCTGTTGATGTAGATGCACTGCCCTTCACTCGCTACCCAAGTGGAGGGCTTTTGCTTGCTCGGGCAAAAGTTTGGTCTAAGCAGAACGAACTTTCGATGGCGCGGCTATTTCTTTTGGGACGTGCGGCGGATACCGTGACGGCTATGCATTGACGGGCGAGTGCCGCCCCGCATCGCGGGATCCCGGCGGCCACTCCAGCGCGACGTCATCGCAGCACCACCACAGCACCCCACTCGCTGCGCGCTTCCCTCCGGGCGTGCCGCACCCGCGTCGTCCCGTTCCCCGGCCTGACGCACCCCCGTGCGCCGTCTTCATCCCGTGCCGCACCGGCCGGGCGGACACGTCTGCCCGCAGAACGACGGCATCAGCCTCCGGAACGGATCGCCCCGCTGACCGCCTGCGGCCTGGGCGGCATCTGTTGTTGAACGAAGGGAATGCACCATGGCAAGGAACAGGATCGATCGCCGTACCCTGCCGCGCGGTGCCCGATGAGGGCGTGGCGCCTGGTCGAGGACGAGCCGGCGGAGCCGCAGCCCGGCCCCGAGCGTCCGCGTGCCGTCGGACGGTACCTGGTCGTCGCGGCGGTCATGCTGGTCGGCCTGGTCGGCGCCGGTGGACTGGCCGCCGCCCAGACCGGGATGTTCGCCGAGCGTCCGGACGGCTGCGCCCAGCCTGACCGCAGCGTCCAGCTGTACGCGGTGGAGCTGCCCAAGGACGGCACGCAGACCCGGATCGGCTACGGCCTCACCCCGGAGACGGCGTCCTACCCGGGCCCGCTGATGGAGATGATGGAGGGGGAGTGCCTCGCCATCACCCTGCACAACCTGGTGCCCGAGGCGACCCTGGCGGCGCTGCGCACCAACCCGAGCCACCCGCTCGGCGTCTCCCTGCACGTACACGGGGTCAAGTACACCCAGGAGTCCGACGGCACGGTGCAGAGCGGGTCGTACGTCCCGCCGGGCGGCTCCCGCACCTACACCTGGTACGCCCAGCCCCGCAACACCAAGACCGGGGCGCAGGGCACCGCCGGGTACTGGTGGTACCACGACCACGTGGTGGGTGGCCCGCACGGCACCCAGGGGCTCGCCGCCGGCCTCTTCGGCGGCCTGGTGGTCCGCCGCCCCGGAGACCCGAAACCGGACCGCACCTACACGGTGGTGTTCGGCAACCAGCAGAGCATCAACCTGCGTCGCGGCGCGGCCATCGACACCTGCGCGGAGGTGGACCCGCAGCCCGGCCCGACCTGCATGGTCGCCCGCATGGGGGAACGGGTCGAGTTCGTGGTGGTCGGCGCCGGCAACGACATGCACACCTTCCACCTGCACGGGCACTCCTGGGCGGACACCCGGACCGGGGTGGTGAGCAACGGGCAGCCGCTCGCCGACTCCGTGCCGATCATCGACACCAAGGTGCTCGGCCCGGCCCAGACGTTCGGGGTCAGCGTCGTCGCCGGCGAATCGGTCGGACCGGGGCACTGGATGCTGCACTGCCACATGCAGTTCCACTCCGACGCCGGCATGTCGACGATGCTGCACGTGCTGGACGGGAACGGGAACATGCCGCCCGGCATGGACCACCAGCACGCCGCCGCCGCCCCGGCGGCCGCCGCCGCACCCGCCACCGACGACGGCACCCACGTGCACAACTGACGGCCCGGGGCGGCCGGCCTCAGCGCCGAGGACCGGCGGCCCCGGACCACCACCGCACCCTGCGCCACGTACCGGTCCGCGCACGGTCGGACCGGTACGCCCTCGAGTGACACCGCAGGCTCCCGGAACCGGCGAACACATGGGCGGCTGAGGAGCACCCTAGTAGCCTGTGCGGCTAGTCCTCACGGGATCAGGAGCTGCCATGTGCCAACGCGCCACCTGCAAGACCTGCGGCAAGGCCACCTACACCGGATGCGGCAACCACGTCGACGCCGTCCTCGCCGGCGTACCCCAGTCCCAACGGTGCGCCTGCGAGGCCAAGCCCCCGACGGGCCGCTTGCTGTCGTGGCTCCGCCGGCGCTGACGCCGTGCGATGCAGGTGCCGCGGGTGCGGGAACGGCTGATGCTGTCGTCCTCGACGAGTGACCCGGGACGGCCGGACGGGTGCGACCGTGGGCGCTGTGACGACGCGCGACGTTCGCTTCGGCGATGCGACGACCGGTGCCGTGTCGCTGGACCGTCCGGTCCTGCGGCATCCGGCCAATCCGATCCTCACCGCGAGCCAGGTCAACGCGGTCTGGCGTGAGCCGCACCTTCAGGTGGTCACCGTGCACAACGCGGGCGCGGCGAGACTCGCGGACCGGACGGCGCTGCTGTTCCGGTCGCACCTGCGCTGCGGGATCAGCGTGCTCGGCCTCGCGGTCAGCGCCGACGGCGTCACGGACTGGACCGTGCACCCGCGGCCGGTGCTGTCGCCGGCGACCGAGCTGGACCAGTGCATCGACGGCGTCGACCGGCGTCACCTCGTCGACGCCGAATCCGGCGGCGTCGAGGACGCCCGGATCAACCCGGTCGAGGGCACGTTCGCGGTCACGTACAGCGCCTACCACGCCGGGATTCGCAACCGGGTACGCGTGTCGCTCGCCCTCACCGACGATCTCACCACGTTCACCAGGCACGGTCCGATGCTCGATCGGGACATGCGCAACGTGGTTGTGTTCCCGGAGCGGATCGGTGGGCGGTACGTCGGGCTGTTCCGGCCCAACGACGTCGGTCCGGGCGACATCGGCGGCATGTACACGCAGGTCAGGATCGGCTACGCGGACGACTTCCGGACCGGGCCGTGGGAGGTCGCCGACGAGCCGGTGCTGCGTACGGGCGTGGGCCCGAGCGCCTTCTCCGACAAGATCGGGCCGGGTGCGCCGCCGGTGCGTACGCCGCACGGCTGGCTCAACGTCTTCCACGGCGTACGCACCACGATGGACGGCAATCCGTATGTGCTCGGCGTCGCCCTGCACGATCTCGACGACCCGAGCGTGGTGCGCGTGTCGAGCATCCCGATCCTGTTTCCGTCACGCGCCGACTGCCGCGTCCCCGACACCGACTACGTCCACGTGCCGAACGTGGTCTTCTCCTGCGGCCTGGTACGCGAGGCCGACGGCACGGTCCTCGTCTACTACGCCGGCAACGACACGGTCATGAACGTGGCCGTGACGCACGAGGACGTGCTGGCGGACCTGTGTCTGCGCTACGGCCAGGACCCCCTGACCGGCAGGCTGCTGTACACCGTCTGACCGCGTGGAGACCGCCGGCCCGCTCGACGCCGGCGCTGGACGCCGTTCGCTCGAAGCGTCGCGGAGCCGCGTCAGTGCGGCCGCGGGCCGGGGGACTGCGCCGTTGCGTGGTCCAGGACGCGGGTGACGGTGCGTAGGAGTTGGTGGGCACTGACCGGTTTGGTGAGCAAGGTAGCGCCGGCCGGGATGGCGCCGCGGCTGGCGAGGATTGTTTCGGCGTATCCGGACAGATAGATGACGGGTAGTCCTGGTCGGGCGCGGTGCAGTGCGGCGGCGAGGGCGGGTCCGTGCAGGTCGGGCAGGATCACGTCGGTGAGCAGCAGCGCGATGTCGGGGTTGACCGTGGCGAGCTGCTGGGCGTCGGTGACCGTGGCGGCGGGCAGGACCGTGTAGCCGGCGTTGTGCAGGACGCGTTCGGTGATCGCGCGGAGGTTGTCGTCGTCCTCGACGAGCAGGATCGTCTCGCCGGCGCCCGGCCGGTGCGGCTCCGCCGGCGTGGTGTCCGGTTCGGCGAGGTCATCGGTGACCGGCAGCAGCGCGATGATGGTCGTGCCGTGGCCGGGCTCGGAGTAGATCTGTGCGTGGCCGCCGGCCTGGGTGACGATGCCGTAGATGGTGGCCAGGCCGAGGCCGGTGCCGTGGCCCTTGGGTTTCGTGGTGAAGAACGGTTCGAAGGCCCGCTCCAGGGTGGCCCGGTCCATGCCGGTGCCGGTGTCGCTGACTCGCAGCCGCATGTAGCGGCCGGTTCGTGCGCCCGGGTGCTGGGCGGCGTAATGCTCGTCGACGGTGACAGGTGCGGTCTCGATGGTGAGGATGCCGCCGCCGGGCATGGCGTCGCGGGCGTTGACGGCCAGGTTCACCAGGACCTGCTCGAGGCGGCCGGGGTCGGCGCTGATCGGCCACGGCTGCGCGGTGAGGTCGGTGATGAGGGTGATGTCCTCGCCGAGCGCACGCCGCAGCAGGGTGCCGAGGTCGGCGACGATGGTGTTGAGGTCCAGGACCCGGGTCTCGGGTGCGGGGTCGGCGCGGGCGAAGGACAGCAGCTGCCGGGTGAGGGCGGTCGCGCGGTCACCGGCCGCGACGATCTCGGTCAGGTCGGCGTGCAGGGTGCGCCAGGCGGGGTCGGCGGCGGCGGCCGGCTCCAGGTCCGCGGCGGCCATGCTGGCGTAGCCGTTGATGATGCCGAGGAGGTTGTTGAAGTCGTGCGCGACTCCGGCGGCGAGCTGTCCGAGGCTTTCGAGGCGGTCGGACTGGCGCAGGCGTCGTTGCAGGTGCTCGCGTTCGGTGACGTCGGTGATGACGGCGCAGCGGACCGTCCGCCCGGCGAAGGACGTCAGGTAGGTGGTGACGCTGGTCTCGGTGATGGTGCCGTCGTGCTTGAGGTGGCGTTGCGGCTGGTCACGTTCGACCGGCTCGGCTGCCGCGGTGCCGGCTGCCGGCACGGTGGGTTCCTCCGCCGCGAGCAGGCCGGTGTAGGTCATCGTGAGCAGGGCGTCTTCGGGCCAGCCGTAGTATGCGACAGCGGCGGCGTTCGCGGCGACGATGTCGAGGGTGTCGGCGTCGAAGACCACAACGGGGTTGGGGCTGGCGTCGAACATCTGCCGGTAGTTGCGTTCGTGCTCCTGGGCAGCTGCTTCGGCGCGGCGACGTTCCCGCAGTTCCCGGTCGACGGTGGCCAGCAGCGTGGTGAACTCCTCGCCGAGTTCGGCGACCTCCCGCGGGCCGGACACCGTGACGGCCGTGTCCAGGTCGCCGGAGATGATGGCGGTACGTACCGCGGTGCGGAGCCTGCCGATCGGGGCGGTGACGTGCCTCTGCACGACCATGGTGGCCAGCAGTCCCGCGAGCAGGCCGAGCGCCACGATCAGGGCCTGGCGCCGGGCCAGCCGGTCGGCGCCGGCCAGCGCGGCCGACCGGTCCGCGCCGGCCAGGACCTGCCAGCCGGTGCCCTCGACGGCCGTCCGGCCATACAACCGGGGCAGCCCCGTCACGTCGACCCCGACACCGGTGTCGACATCGGTCATCACGAATCGGCTGTCGCGTACCGGGGTGCCGGCCCACCGCGACCCGTCGGGCCACCGCGTCAGCACGATCGAGCCGTCCTCGGTGGTGATCACGAATTCCAGGTGGCGGGTTCCGCCGAACAGATTGCCCGCCGCCGCGCCGAGGGCGGTCAGGTCGACGAACGCGGCCACCAGACCGAGTCCGGGGATCGCGGCGGTGACCAGGAAGGCGGGTCGTCCGGTGCGGTCGTCGCGGACCGGCGCCACGGCCTGCGGTGTGCGTACCGCGTCGGGCAGCCACGACGCCTTGGTGTAGGCGTTCGCCGGTTGACCGTCGGGCGGTGGCCTGGACGAGCATGCGATGGTCCCGTCAGGGCGCAGGACGTCCAGGTGCCCGTCGTCGGCACCGCCGAGGGAGAACGCCAGCCGGCAGGCGCCCGGGTCGGCGAACACCTGCGCCACGGCCGCGCTGGACGCGACGGATTCGACGGTGCCGCGCACGACGGCGAGGTTCTCGCCGATCTGCCGCGCCGCCAGACGGGCCGCCATCGACGCGTCCGCCCGGGCGGCGGACACCGCGTCGCGGCGGGCCTGCACCCACCCCGCACATATTCCCGCGCCGGCCGTGACCACGAACAGCAGCAACAGCCCGATCAGGTATGACCGCAGCGGCCATCGCCTGCTACGGCGCAAGGTCCCCACCGGCCCCGGTGGGGCCGCTACCGGGCGGGTCTCCCGCGTGCTCATATGGCGGCTACCTTCCCGGCAAGCCGGTCCGCCGCCCGGTTCGGAAACGGCAGATGCACAGCAGAGGCCAGTTCGCGGCCGATCACCCACCGCGCCGAGGGCGCGCCGACGCGTACTCGTTCACGACGTTACGCCGTCCGCCGACCTGCATGGCCCGAATCGGCGGCGGTCACATCAAGAAGATCAACAGGCTCTGCTGGCCAGGTAGGCCTGGGCCAGCTGGTGCAGGCGGGTCCGGTCGAAGCTGCGCCCGTGGCCGGGATGGACAACCGAGACGTCGAGGTCGGTGAGGAACTGCATGCTGTGCCGGTAGGCGGCCACGTCGGAGTTCGGCAGGTCGTCGATCAGGCCGCCGTCGTAGACGATGTCGCCGGAGTACAGGGTCCCGGTGCGCTCCTCCAGCAGGGCGATGCTGCCCGGTGTGTGCCCGGGAAGGTGCAGCACGGTCAGTACCCGGCCGCCCAGGTCGATCCGGTCGCCGTCGACGAGGGTGCGGCACAGGGTCATGGGCTCGACGCGGTAGGTGGCCGGGTCGTAGCCGGGGGCGGGCAGGACGTCGAGCATCAGCTCCGGGACGGGTTCGCCCGCCGCGTCGATCCCCAGCTTGTCGTAGAGCTCCGCGCCGTACAGGCTCGCCGGTACACCCGCCGCCAGGAGCTCCGCCTCCGCGGGATGGGCGGCCCGGTCGGCGAACTGGGACGCCCCACCGACATGATCCAGATGCGCGTGGGTGAGCAGCACCATCGGATCGCGCTCGAACAGCCCCGGAATCGCGTCCCGCAGGGCGACGACACCGAGCCCGGCGTCGATCACGATGTCCCGGTCGGTGCCGCGCAGCCACCAGAAGTTCGCCGACAGCAGCTCGTTGACGTGCGGCTCCGAGATCCGGACGAGGTCGTCACCCACCTCGGCCTGCGTGTACCAGTCGACCACGTCCGCAAGTGTGCCAGTGCGGCGCCGCCGACTCGACCGCATCGAAGCAGATACGTGTCGCGACCCCCGACTGGATGCGATTCGTGGCAAGTTCCACCGCCTGAATCCGCGACGCCCTCCGGCGCGCGAAGGACCTGGCGACGGAGCAAGCCGCTCGCGTGTTCGGAACTGGAAGGGCTTCACCATGAACATTCGTCTGACATTGCGCCGCGCCGCCGCCGGAGCCGGGGCGCTCGGCGCCGTCGCCGCGGCCACGCTGCTGGTCGCGTCGCCGGCGCACGCCGCCGGGTCGAGCAAGGTGTCGGTGGTGCACGGGATTCCGGGCCAGCCGGTCGACGTGTACGTCAACGGCAAGAAGACCCTCGACAACTTCCAGCCGTCGAAGGTCGCCGGGCCGCTCGACCTGCCGGCCGGCAAGTACGACATCGTCATCGTCAAGCCCGGCGACCCGGTCACCAGTCCCGTCGTCAAGGTCGACCAGGCGGCCGTGCCCGCCGACGCGAACATCAGCCTGGTGGCGCACCTGACGGCAGACGGCAAGCCGACGCTGACCCCGTTCGTCAACGACACGAAGACCCTCGCCCCGGGCAAGGCCCGGCTGGTCGTGCGGCACACGGCAGCGGCGCCGGCCGTCGACGTGCGGGCGGGCGGCCAGCCGGTGTTCAAGAACCTCACCAACCCGAACGAGGCCAAGGCCGACCTGGCGGCCGGGGCGGTGAGCGCCGACGTCGTGCTGGCCGGGACGAGCACGGTGGCGATCCCCGCCGCGGACGTCAACCTGGCCGAGGGCACCTCGACGATCGTCTACGCCGTCGGCTCCGCGGAGGGCAAGACCCTCGGGGTGGTGGCCCAGACCATCACCGGCCTGCACGGCACGCCCGGAAGCGTCAACTCCGGCACCGGCGGCACCGCCGACCGGGGCCCCGCCGCCTGGACCTACGCCGCGGCGGGCGCCGGGCTCCTGCTGCTGCTCGGCGGTGCGCTGGTCCTGCGCCGCGGCGCACGACGCACGGTCGGCGGGGTCCGGGCGTGATGCCGGCCCGGTCGAGCAACGGCGCGTCCCCGCAGACTGCTGCGGGGGCGCGCCCCGGCCGGCCGGCGGCCTGGGTCGCCGTGATGATCGGAGCCGTGCTGCTCGCTGGTGCCGCGGTCGCGGCCTGCGCGCAGCGACCGGCGCCGACGGTCGGAGCGGCCGGCGCGGCGGCGCTCGCCTCCGCGACACCCTCCCCGTCCGGCGGCGGTGTGCCGATCGTCGCCGGTGCGCCGCCGTCCGCGGTCGCCGCGGTGCCACCGGCCCGGCTGCGCATCGGGAAGCTCGGCGTGAACGCGACCGTGAACCCGGTCGGCGTGGACGAGCGCACCGGCGACTTCGCGGTGCCGCCGAGCGTCGACGTCGTCGGCTGGTACAGGTACGGGCCGGGGCTGGAGGCCACCGCCGGGTCGATCGTCATCGCCGGGCACGTCGACAGCGCCCAGCAGGGTGGCGGGGCCTTCTTCAAGCTGCGCGACCTCGGCCCGGGCGACCGGATCGACGTCACCGGCGGCGACGGCACCGTGCACCGGTTCGGCGTCGTGGCCCGTGAGATCCACCCGAAGACGGCGATCTCGCTGCAGCGGTACTTCGCCCGTGACGGCGCCGTGCGACTCACCCTCATCACCTGCGGCGGCCCGTTCGACAGCGCGACCCGGCACTACCGCGACAACGTCGTGATCACCGCCCAGCCGATCGCGACCTGACCAAAATCTTGCCGGTGGTTGTCGGTTTCGGCCGGTCGCCGTTCGTCATCGAGGTGGGGCCCGACCGGGGTCCGAACCGAGAAGTGGGTGGCGTGCATGACCGTCAGTGACCAGACCATCGTCGACCGGCCGGTCGTGAGGACGCCGGGGCGGTGGGCCGTGACCGCCGTGTTCTTCCTCAACGGGCTCACGCTGTCGACGTACATCGTGCGGGCGCCCTCGATCAAGGACGCCCACCAGCTCAGTGACGGGCGGTTCGGCCTCACCGGGCTGCTGTTCGCGGGGGCCGCGCTGGCCTGCATGCAGTTCGTCGGGCCGCTGACCGCGCGGGTCGGGACCCGGGCGGTGCTGCGCGTGACCCTCGCGGTCATGCCGCTGCTGCTGGCCGGCATCGCCGTCGCGCCCGGCCCGTGGTGGTTCACCGCCCTGGCGACCCTGCTCGGCGCCGTCCACGGCACCACCGACGCGGCGATGAACACCAGCGCGGTCGCCGTCGAACGCCGGGCCGGGCGTCCGGTCCTCAACGGCTGCCACGCGGCCTGGAGCGTCAGCGCGGTCGTCGCGTCGCTGTCGACCGCCGCACTGGCGCACGCCGGCGTTTCGCTCGCCGTCCACCTCGTCACCGCCGGCGCCCTGCTGCTGGCCGCCGGCCTCGCGCTCGGACCCCGCCTGGTGCCGGAGAGCGGGCACGGCGAAGCGGAGGCCGGCGGCGCGGCCGGGCAGCACGGCGCCGACGGCCCGCGGAACGGCTGGAGCGGCGCCCTGATCGTGCTCGGCCTGACCGCCACCGCGCTCATGGTCTACGAGGGTGCGGTGCTCGGCTGGGGCGGCATCTTCCTGCACCAGGAGCGGCACGCCAGCCTCAGCCTGGCCGCGGCGGCGATCACCGCGTACACCGGCGGCCAGGCCGCGGGAAGGCTGGTCGGCGACCGGCTCACCAGCCGCTGGGGCGGCAACACGCTGTTCCGCCTCGGCGCGGCGATCGCCGCGGGCGGCTTCGCGGCCGCCGTGCTGACGCCGCACCCGGCCGCGGCGGTGGCCGGTTTCGCCCTGGCCGGGCTGGGTGCCTCGGTGCTGATCCCGCTGACCTTCAGCGCGGTCGGCCGGCTGCGGGGCGCTCCGGCGGCGACCCTGATCTCGCGGCTGACCACGTTCACCTACACCGGGATCCTGCTCGGTCCGGCCCTCATCGGCTGGGTCGCCGATCAGGTCGGTCTCGCCGTCACCATGGCCGCGCTGATCCCGCTGCCGCTCGTCGTCGCCCTGGCTCCCCGCCCACGGGCCTGACAGGTGTCGTACTGTGCACGCATGATCCGTCGACCGCATGTCCTGCTGAGCGCGGCGGTGACCGTGTCACTGCTCGCCGGGTGCACCACGGCATCGTCGCCGGGGCAGCAGTTCGGTCAGCGGATCGCCCCATCCGCGTCATCGTCGTCGCCGCAGTCGTCGCCGCAGTCGTCGGCTGCCGCCGGCGCGTGCCGGTGGTCGCCGGTCGCCGCCGGCAACCAGCCGGCCATCAAGGACGTCGGCACACCGCCGGCCACGGTCCCCAGCGGCACCAAGGCGACGATGACGCTGACCACCAACCTCGGCGTGGTCGAGATCGCGATGGACGCCAAGGCCGCCCCGTGTGCGGTGGCCAGCTTCGCCTACCTGGCGGGCAAGAAGTTCTTCGACGGCACCGCCTGCCACCGTCTCACGACGGCCGGGCTGTTCGTCCTGCAGTGCGGCGACCCGTCCGGCACGAGCACCGGCGGCCCCGCGTACCAGTTCGCGGAGGAGAACCTCGGCACCCAGCCCGGCTACCGCCGCGGGTCGGTGGCGTTGGCCCGCACCCAGGACCCGGGGACGAGCGGCAGCCAGTTCTTCATCAACTACGACGACAACCCGATGCTCCCCGCGGACTACACCCGCTTCGGCACCGTCACCAAGGGCATGGACGTCATCGACAAGGTCGCCGACGGCGGCGTCAAACCCGGCGGCATCAGCCCGGACGACGGCGCCCCGAAGGTCGGCATCGTCCTGCGTCAGGTGACCGTCGTCTACAGCTGACGCACCGTCGCCGGGCGGCTTCAGCGCTGCTTGCGGATGTTGCCGTACTCCCGGAACCACAGCTGGTTGGTGCCCTTGTAGCAGTCGTACTGGTCGACGATCGCGACATTGCTGAGGCTGTACTCGTACACCTCGAGGCACTTGCCGCTCCAGACGTTCTGGAGCTCGACGGCGTCGGCGAGCCACTGCGCCGCGCGGGAGGTGCCGCTGTAGCCGGACGGGATGACGCGCCACTGCTGGTGCGGCCCGCCGTTGCAGTCGTGGACGTCGACCGGGGCGAAGTTCTCGGTGCCGTAGTCGGCGACCTCGAGACACAGGTGGCCCTGATAGCCGAGGTGCAGCGCGTACCTGTACCCGACTCCCTGGTCGAAGCCCACCCACTCGGCGTCCCACAGGTGCGTGCCGGCTTCCCATTCGTTCGCGGCGCACGGGCTCTGGGTGGCGGGGTCGCCGTTGTCGTCGCTGTGCCAGAGGACGTCGAGGCACTTGTTGCTGTTGGCGTTGCGGAACTGGTCCTGGACCACGTAGTCGAGCCACCAGGGGTCCGCGTGCGCGGCGGTACCCGGGAACACGGCCCCAACCAGGGCGGCGGCCGCAGCGATGACCATCATTCGAAGCTTCATGGGATGACGATACCGTGATGGTACTCTGGTACCACGAAGCTGACGGCGGGCCGACAGCGCCTGGCGGACGCGTGATCGGGGTTGCGCGGCTGCGGCACAATGCGAGGCGGATCGGGACGAGGAGGTCGCTCGGTGGGTGCACAGGATTACGTGTCCGCGATCGTGTTCGGTGCGGTCATCGGTGTCGTCGCGCGGATCCTGCTGCCGGGCCGCCAGCCGATCGGCCTGATCCTGACCGTGCTGATCGGGATGGGTGCCGCCGTCGCCGGCACGTGGGCCGCCGACCGGTGGGACATCAACAGCGACAAGGTCCTGGTCGTGGCCGGTCACCGGTACGACTGGCTGGTCATCGGCGTGCAGGTCGCCATCGCCGTGGTCGGTGTCGCCATCGCAGCGCTGCTGGCCCGCGCGTTCTCCTCCGACGACGACTGAGCGTCCGCGAGTCGTGGATCACGTTCGGAGGCGGAGCCGGCCCGGCCCGTGACAGAGTCGGTGCCGATGCATCCGCGTACCGAACTCGTCGCCACATTCGCCCTGGCCGCCCTGGCCTTCATCGTCGTCACCGGCGAGACCACCCCGATCGGGCTGATCAGCGACATCGCCGCAGGGACCGGCAGCACCGAGAGCCGGGTCGGGCTGACGGTCAGCTGGTACGCCCTGGTCGCCGGCGGCACCGCGGTCCCGCTGACGCGGTGGACGGCCCGCTTCGACCGCCGCTGGGTCCTCGCCGCGAGCACAGCGGCGTTCAGCGCCGGACACGTCGCGTCCGCCGCCGCCGGCAACCTCACGACCCTCGCCGTCGGCCGCGGACTCGCCGCGGTCGGGCACGGGCTGTTCTTCGCGCTCGCCGCACCCACCGCCCAGCGCCTCGCCCGGCCGTCGACGCGGGGGCGCGCGGCCGGG
>NZ_JBFANF010000103.1:0-31271 GCF_040674675.1 Dactylosporangium sp. NPDC049742
CATGGGAATCCGAACCAGCCGCGGGGTGAGCGTCGACGAGGCGCTCCGGATGGTCCTGACGCTGCCCGAGGTGGAGCAGCGCCAGCACGGCAACCGCCGCCGGGTCCACCGCGGGCGCCGCCGGCCCCGGGGTCGACCCGGCCGTCCCCGTCGGCGGGCAGGTGGCCGCCGGCACCGCGATCCTCACCGTCGTCGACGTGTCGCAGCTCGGGCTGATGGCGGAGATCGACGAGACCGACGTCCTGCTCGTCGAGCCGGGCGTCACGGCCCGCGTAGAGCTCGACGCGGCACCCGGCGCCACGTACGAGGCGACGGTCACGTCCGCGGACGTGCTGCCGTCCGCGTCGGCGCGCGGGGGTGTCTCGTACCGGTCGCGGCTCACGCTGAGCAAGGGCACCTTCGCCGACGGGCGGGCCGCCCCGGCGCCGCGCCCAGGCATGAACGCGGTCGCGCACCTGCAGGTCCGGCAGATCCGCGACGCGGTGACGGTGCCGGCGGCCGCGGTGTTCAACGTCGGCGGCAAGGACGTCGTCTGGCTCGTCCGCGAGGGCAAGGCGGTCCAGGCGCCCGTCGCCGTCGGCGTCGCCGGCCAGGACCGGGTGCAGGTGCTCAGCGGCGTCGCCGACGGCGACCGGGTCGTGATCCGCGGCACCGACAAGGTCAAGCAGGGCATGGACCTGACCCGATGAGCCCCGCCTTCGTCGTGCAGGACGTGACGCGGGAGTACGCCCTGGACGGCGTCACCGTGCCGGCGCTGCGCGGGGTCAGCTTCACCGTCGACGCCGGCGACTACGTGGCGATCATCGGCCCGTCCGGGTCCGGCAAGTCGACGCTCATGCACCTGCTCGGCGGCCTGGACCGGCCGACGGCGGGGTCGCTGCGGATCGGCGGGCGCGACGTCGCCGGCCTCGACCCGCAGGCTCTGGCCCGGCTGCGCAACGAGACCATCGGCTTCGTCTTCCAGTCCTTCCACCTGCTGGCCCGCACCAGCGCCGTCGACAACGTGGCGCTGCCGCTGGTGTACCGGGGGATGCGCGCCGCCGAGCGGCGCCGCCGCGCCGTGGCGATGCTGGAGCGGGTCGGGCTGGGCCACCGGCTCGACCACCGGCCCAACCAGCTGTCCGGCGGCGAGCAGCAGCGGGTGGCGATCGCCCGGGCACTGGTCACCGACCCGCAGGTGCTGCTCGCCGACGAGCCGACCGGCAACCTCGACACCAGGAACGGCCAGGCGGTGCTAGCCCTGCTGGAGACGCTCAACGCCGAGCAGGGCGTCGCGCTGGTGATCGTGACCCACGACAACGAGGTCGCCGACCGCGCCCACCGCAAGATCGTCATGCGCGACGGCGTGATCGTGTCATGAGGTTCGCGGAGGCGTGGCGGGTCGCCATCGACGCGCTGCGGGCCAACCGGCTGCGCTCGACGCTGACCATGCTCGGCGTCATCATCGGCGTCGCGGCGGTGGTCGTGCTGGTGGCCATCGGCACCGGCACGAAGCAGCAGATCGAACGGCAGGTCGAAGGGCTCGGCTCGAACCTCCTGATCGTCCTGCCCGGCCAGGTGAGCCTCGGCTCCGCGCCGTCCGTGTCGCGGATGGACCTGTCCGACGTCGACGCCGTGTCGAAGATCGTGGGGGACCGCAACCGGGTCGCCGTCACCGTCGCCTCCGGCGAGACCGTCGCGGCCGGCAACGTCGACACGTTCGCCACCATCAACGGCGTCATCGAGACCACGCCGCAGGTGTTCGTGCGGAGCCTGGCCCGCGGCACGTACCTGAGCCGCAGCGACGTCGACACCCAGCGCCGCGTCGCCGTCCTCGGGTGGACCGTCGCGCGCGCGTTGTTCGGCGACCGCGACGCCGTCGGCCAGCAGGTCACCATCGCCGGAGTGCGGTTCCGCGTGATCGGCGTCTTCGCGAAGCTCGGGCAGAGCCTCGGCGTCGACCGCGACAACGAGGTCCACGTGCCGATCACCACCGCGCACCGCCTGCTGGGCACCAACCGGGTCGACGGCATCGCGATCAAGGCCCCGAACCGGGCCGAGATCGACGACCTGAGCGGCCGCATCATCGCCGAGCTGGCCCGCCGGCACCCCGGCACCGAGTTCAGCGCCGTCACGCAGGAGCAGATCCTCGGCGTCCTCGGCGACATCCTCGGGGTGCTCACCGGCGTCCTCGCCGCGATCGCCGGGATCTCCCTGCTCGTCGGCGGGGTCGGCGTCTCCAACATCATGCTCGTCTCCGTCCGGGAGCGCACGAAGGAGATCGGGCTGCGCAAGGCCGTCGGCGCCCGGCCCCGCGACATCGGCGTGCAGTTCCTGCTCGAGGCGGTGCTGCTCACGACGCTCGGCGGGTTCATCGGGATGGGTCTGGGCATCGGCGCCGCCCTGGTCGTCGCCGCGCTGTCGCCCGTGCCGGCCGCGATCACGTGGTGGTCGCTCGCGCTGGCGTTCGGGGTCTCCGCGGCCGTCGGCATCGTCTTCGGCGTCGTGCCGGCCCAGCGCGCCGGCCGCCTCGACCCCGTGGTCGCGCTGCGCACCGAGTGACCCGCACGGTGCGGTTCCGCGGCGAGTCGCGGCGAGTCGCGGTGCGTCGCGCGGCGACTCGCGGCATGTCCCCGGGCCGACTTGACCTTGGCAGCAAAGAATCCGACGAAGCGAGGGCGCAAGTCACAGCAGTACCGTTACCGTACTGATAACACGCTGATTCATCAGCTTGGCGAGCACGCTGGTCGGAGGTCGCGATGTCTAGCACGCCACACACCACCGAAGGCCGGTTGGGCGAGGTCAGGTTTCTCACGGTCGCCGAGGTCGCAACCCTGATGCGAGTGTCCAAGATGACCGTCTACCGGCTGGTTCACGCCGGGGATCTCACCGCCGTGCGGGTCGGTCGGTCGTTCCGGGTGCCCGAGCACGCGGTCGACGCGTACTTGCGCGAGGCGTTCCGCGAAACGGCGTAAGTCGTACGTTTCGCCGCCGACGGTGGGCCCGCTTTTCCGATCACGCGGGGGTGCGGCTACGCTGGAGCCGCTAACCATGTCTTCGGCGTGCCAGCGATGGCACGCGTTCCGCTGTTTCGAGGAGATACCCGTATGGGCTCGGTGGTCAAGAAGCGCCGCAAGCGTATGGCCAAGAAGAAGCACCGCAAGCTGCTGCGCAAGACCCGCGTCCAGCGTCGTCGTCTCGGCAAGTAGCAACGCGTCGGCGGTCCGCCCCGGCTCGGAGGTGACGCTGTGACGACGCCACGGGTAGTCCTGGTGACCGGGGTGGGCCGTTATCTCGGCGCGCACCTGGCCGCCAGGCTCGCCAAGGACCCGCGCATCGAGCGGGTCGTCGGCATCGACGCCACGGCACCGGCGGGCGAGCTCGCCACCGTCCTCAAGGACGTCGACGTGCACCAGGTCGACCTGCGCACCCCCGGGGTGCTGCGGGTGATCGTCGACGCCCGGGTCGAAGCGGTGGCGCACCTCGCGGTGACCACCGCCGCAGACCAGCACGGCGGCCGCGCCGCGATGAAAGAGCTCAACGTCATCGGCACGATGCAGCTGCTCGCCGCCTGCCAGCAGGCGTCCCGGCTGCGCAAGCTGGTGGTCCGCTCCTCCACCGCGGCCTACGGCGCGTCCTTCCGCGACCCGGCGATCTTCACCGAGGACACCGAGCCGCGGGAGATCCCGCGCGGCGGGTTCGCCAAGGACGTCCTCGACATCGAGGGCTACGTCCGCGGCTTCCGCCGCCGGCGCCCCGACGTCGGCGCCACCGTGCTGCGCTTCGCGCCGTTCATCGGCTCGACCGTCGACACCAGCCTCACCAGGTACTTCGCCGCGCCCGTCGTGCCGACCGTGTTCGGCCGCGACCCGCGCCTGCAGTTCCTGCACGTCGACGACGCGTTCGAGGTCCTGCACCGCTCCGTGGCCGAGTCGCACCCCGGCACGTTCAACGTCGCCGGCGGCGGCATCCTGACGCTGTCGCAGGCGATCCGGCGCGCCGGTCGCATCACCATGCCGCTCCTCGAGCCCGGCCTCGGCATCGCCGCCGGTCTCGGCCGCGGCATCGTGTCGCTGGACCAGCTCGACCTGTTCGTCCACGGCCGGGTCGTCGACACCAGCAGGCTCGTCCGCGAGTTCGGGTTCACGCCCAGGACCACGGCGGAGGCCTTCGAAGAGTTCGTCCGCAGCCGCCGCTCCGGCGAGGCGCTGCCGGCGGACCGTATCCGCGCCGTCGAACAGACCCTGCTCGAAGGCTTCCGACGGACCCGTGCGGCGCGCGCCGCGTTGGAGGCGGGCTCATGACCGACCCTGGTTCCCCTGACCCAGGGCTGCCCGACCCCGACGCCACGCCGCCGGACCCCGCGCTGCCCGGCGCCTCGGAGCGCGACGCCGCGCTGCCCGGTGCCGCGGGTCCGGGCGCTGCGGCGGCCGACGCCGCGCTGCCTGACACTGCCGCGACGGACCGTGCGGTGCCCGGCTCCAGGGCGCCCGGTGCCGCGAGGTCCGATGCCGCGGCGTCCGAGCCCGCGCTGCCCGACCAGTGGGACGACCGGGTCGCCGGCGCGCTCGCGTTCCTCCGCGAACGCCTCACCGGCGACTACGAGGTCGACGGCTTCGGGTTCGACCGGCACCTGACCGACAGCGTGTTCCTGCCGCTGCTGCGCCCCCTGTACAACCAGTGGTTCCGCACCGAGGTCTTCGGCGTCGAGCACCTGCCCAAGGAAGGCCCGGCCCTCGTCGTCGCCAACCATTCCGGCACCGTCGCCCTCGACGCCCTCATGCTCTCCGTCGCCGTCCACGACGAGACCTCCGCCCGGCGCCACCTCCGGCTCCTCGGCGCCGACCTGGTCTTCCGCCTCCCGGTCCTGTCCGAGATGGCCCGCAAGTCCGGCGCCACCCTCGCGTGCAACCCCGACGCCGAACGCCTCCTCGGCGAGGGCGAGCTCGTCGGCGTCTTCCCCGAGGGCTTCAAGGGCATCGGCAAGCCCTTCGCCGAGCGGTACAAGCTGCAACGCTTCGGCAGGGGCGGCTTCGTCTCCGCGGCGGTGCGCACCGGCACGCCGATCGTCCCGGTCTCCATCGTCGGCGCGGAGGAGATCTACCCCCTGATCGGCAACCTGCGCCCCCTCGCCCGCCTGCTGGGCGCGCCGTACTTCCCGGTCACCCCGACCTTCCCGTGGCTGGGACCGCTGGGCCTGGTGCCGCTGCCGAGCAAGTGGCTCATCGAGTTCGGCGAGCCCATCCCCACCGCCGACTTCATCGACTCCGCCGACGACCCGATGGTCGTGTTCAACCTCGCCGACCAGGTCCGCGAGACGATCCAGCAGACCCTCTACAAGCTCCTCGACCGCCGCCCCGACGCCTTCGCCTAGGCTGTCACCCGCCCATGGCCGAAGGCCACCGGCGGGAAACAGCGCTCAGCGAAGCTGAACGCGGGAGACAGCGCGGCGGCGGCGGAGGGCGGCGGCGGTGGCGACGCCGCCCAGGATGGCGCCGGTGGCGAGGGCGGCGGGGATGGCGATCTTCGCGGCCTTGCGGCCGGTGCGGAAGTCGCGGATCTCCCAGCCTCGCCTGCGGGCCTCGCGGCGCAGGGCGGGGTCGGGGTTGACGGCGACGGCGTTGCCGACGGTGGAGAGCATCGGGGTGTCGTTGACCGAGTCGCTGTAGGCGGAGCACAGCGACAGGTCCAGGCCCTCGACCGAGGCGAGCGCGGTGATCGCGGCGGCCTTCTCGGGGCCGTGCATGAGGTCGCCGACGAGGCGGCCGGTGTAGACGTCGTCCTGGATCTCGGCGACGGTGCCGATGGCGCCGGTGAGGCCGAGGCGCTGGGCGATGATGCGGCCGAGCTCGACCGGGGCGGCGGTGACGAGCCAGACCCGCTGGCCGGCGTCGAGGTGGAGCTGGGCGAGGGCACGGGTGCCGGACCAGATGCGGTCGGCCATCAGCTCGTCGAAGATCTCCTCGCAGAGGCGCGACATGTCGTCGACCTTCCAGCCGGCGATGAACGCGAGCGCCGCGGACTTGGCGCCGGCGACGGTGCCGGCGTGCTCGGAGGCGAGGAGGCGGAAGCGGGCCTGCTGGTACGCGAAACGGACCAGGTCGCCGCTGGTGAAGTAGCGGCGCTTCGCGAGGCCGCGGGCGAAGTAGTAGATCGAGGCGCCCTGCATCATCGTGTTGTCGACGTCGAAGAACGCGGCGGCGGACAGGTCGGCGGGGACGGCGAGCGCCGCCTCGACCTCCGCGACGGCCCAGCCGGCTGACGGCGAAGTGGATCTGGGCGGCGCGATTCGGCCCTGCCGGCGGCGGCGCAGGGCGAGCGCGGCGGTCGAAGGTCGGATCGGCATGCGGAGAAACCCCCTGTCGTGTTCGACCAACCGTACCGGCATGGACAACGACAAGGGCCCGGTGTCAGACACCGGGCCCTTCTCAACACTCCTGGCGGACCGTCAGTGGAACAGCCAGTCGAGCAGGCCCTGGTTCTTCGTGGGGGAAGGTGAGGGGCCCTGGGAGGGCACCGCGGGCGCGGACTCGGTCGCCGAGCCGTTGGTGGCCGATCCGCTCGGGACGGGACGCTGGCCGGCGGGGGTGCCGGTCTGGCCCGGGTTGTTCTGCTGCTGGGTGTTGCCGGGCTGCTGGTTGGTCCCGGAGGTCTTCTGCCCGGCCGGCTTGCACGCGGTGCTGTTGGGCACCGGTCCGAGCTGGTCGGCGGCGGAGACCGCGGCGGTGCCGCACTTGATCAATGGGCGGATCGCCTTGGAGCGCCGGTCGATCTCGTCGAGCAGGGTGACGGAGTTGCCGGCCCGCGCCCTGGCGTCGCCGCCGACGCCGTTGCGGAGCTTCTCGGCGCCCGCGTGCTGCGTGGACACGAACGCGTCGATGGCGTCGAGCGCGGCGGCGTCCTTGCGGCTCACGGCGGTCGTGGTCAGCAGGCGCACGCCTTCGAGCGTCTCGCTGTCCATGTCGTCGAGGACCGCGGTCAGACCCGCCGGGTCCTTCACCGCCTGTGCTTCGTCGAGCCGGGTCCGGGCGAACTCGAGGTACAGCTGGCCGCGGCTGATGTCCGAGCCGGCGAGCGCCAGCTGGGCCTTCTCCGTGGACCGCTTCACCGTGTAGAGGGCGTCGCCGGGGATGGCGTCGCCGCTCGCCGCGGACATGCCCGACAGCGCGAGGGTGCCGGCGGCGAGGCCGACGACGATCGCGCCGCGGGTCCGGGTCCGCCGGCTGACCGCCGGCCTGCTGCCCGCCGGGCGCCGCAGCGAGCGCACGCCCTTGCGGGCCGCCTCGGGCTCCGGGTCCTTGGCGGTGATGCCGATGCCTTCTCGTTCTGCCGTGGCCAGGAGCATGGCCCGCAGCCCGTCCTTGAACTCCTGCTGCGTCTCCACTTTGACCGGCATCTCGGCCAGCCGTTGGCTGACCGAGACCAGTTCGGTCAGGGAGTCGTCGAGCGTGGACCTCATGCGGTGCCTGCGGGCTCCTGCAGCCTCGTCCACGAGCTGTGCGAAACGCTCAACCCGGCGACGGTGGAAGACGGAGCCGATCACCTGAGGCACCCCCCTTCGCTGATCGCGTCACTCAGGCGCGGCAGGGTAGCGGGATGGTGTGCCACCGCGTCCGCCGTGCGCCAAGCCGACGGTCGCACCCGGACCAACGGTGCAGAGCGGAAGCTGGTTACGGCGCCGGAAGGGGCACTGTTACGGAAGGTGACAGCGGTCACGGCTGGAATCCGTCGGGCAGCAGCCGCGCGAGGGCACGCACGGCGCGGTACTGCAGCGCCTTGATCGCTCCCTCGTTCTTGCTCATGGCCTGCGCGGTCTCCGCGACGGAGAATCCGTGCAGGAAGCGCAGCACGATGCACTCCTGCTGCTCCGGGTTGAGCTGCTTGACCGCCTTGAGCAGGTCGACGTTGGTGATGTGGTCGATGACCGCGGCCTCGGGGCTGCCCTCGGGCCCCCGGTCGGGCCGGTCGGCATCCAGGACGTCACCCGTGGTGACCTCCAGCCGGTACCGCCCGGACTTGAAGTGGTCCGCGACGAGGTTCCGCGCGATCGTGACGAGCCAGGCGCCGAGGTCGCGACCCTGCCAGGTGAAGCTGCCGATCCGCTTCAGCGCCCGCAGGAACGTGTCGGCGGTGAGGTCCTCGGCGAGCTGCCGGTTGCCGACGCGGAAGTACACGAACCGGAAGACGGTGTCGAAGTACCGGTCGTACAGCAGGCCGAACGCCGCGCCGTCGCCGGCCTGGGCGCGCTCGATCAGCGCCCACACCTCCGAGGCGGGGTCGCCGCGGTCCGGCCGCGCCGGCTTCGGGGCGGGCTCCTGCGCGGGGCCACCCGGCTCGGGCGCGGTGTCGACGAGCGTCCCGGCGACCACGGACTTCGTGATCGGGACCGTGTCCTCCTCGATGAGACCGGCACCCGGTGACGGCTTGGCGCCCGGGTTCGGTCTGACGTTTGTGCCGGCGCCTTGACCGGAACCCTGACGGGTGGGTGCCTCGTTGGTGTGGGGGCGTCCCCGTGTACGCGGGACGCTGCCGCCTTCACCGCGGATCACCGTGCTGAACATGTCGCGCACTGAGTCGCGGACGGACTCGCGCAGGATCGACAGCCCATCGGCGAGTGCGTGCTCGGCGTCGAACACGTGCTGAATCGCGGTCATGCTGCGCAATCCAGACGACACGGCCTATTCGGCGCGATCACGGGCACTTCGGCCTCCTCGGGGTGAGGGGTGTCAACTCGCAACAAATGGGGTGAGCTGACTTGGGTGATGATAGGTCCGGCGTCACCCGCATGTGGGCAGTCTTTGGCGTGAGGGCACAATTCTTCCCACGGATCGGGGACGCCTCGGCGCACATGCTGTCCGTCACGCGACGGCAACTCGCCGTGCAACACGCCGCATACTTGGGCAAACGGGACGTAGACACGCCGCACTTACTCGGGTGCGACACACCCAACCCACACGATCGAGTGGACCTTTACTCAGTCGGCGTGTCGGGCGCCTAAGCACCCTGGCACAGCACCGGGTGCCCCGAGGGTGATAGGTGACGGGTGATCTCTCAGGTGACGGCAAGTCACCCGTGACGTGGCAGACTGATCGACCGTGCAGGACGTCACGAACTTCGCCGACCTGGTCCGGCGCGCCGCCGCCTCCGCTGGCGCCCGACCGGCCCTGCGATCACACGCCACCATGGTCACCTGGTCGGAGCTCGACCGGCAGGTCGACGCGGTCGCCGCGCACCTGGCCGGGCTCGCCCTGCCGGCCGACGACCGCGGCCCCGCCCGGGTCGCGATCGCGCTGCCCAACGTGCCGGAGTTCGCCGCCGTGTTCTTCGGGGTGCTGCGCGCCGGGCTGGTCGCCGTCCCGATGAACCCCGCGTACACCGCCCGCGAGCTGACCCACGTGCTCACCGACTCGGGCGCCGCGGTCCTGGTGGGCACCCAGTCGGTGACCGCCGCCGTGGAGGCGCCGGCCCACCGGTACACCCTGGGCGGCAACCTGCCGGAGCTGCTCCAGCCGGCCGCCGCCGCACCGGACGGGACGCACGGCGGCCTGGCGCTGCTCCTCTACACGTCCGGCACCGCCGGCGCCCCGAAGGGCGCGATGCTGTCGCACCGGGCCCTGCTCGCCAACCACGAGCAGCTCGCCGCGATCGACCCGCCGCCGGTGCGCCCCGACGACGTGCTGCTGCTCGCCGTGCCGCTCTTCCACGCGTACGGGCTGAACAGCGGCCTCGGCGCCGTCGCCTACCACGGCGCGTGCGGCGTGCTCGTCGAGCGGTTCGACCCCGCCGACTCCCTGGAGGCCATCGAGCGGCACGGCGTCACCGGCGTCGTCGGCGTCCCGCCCATGTTCATCGCCTGGTCGCTGATGGGGGAGCGGCTCACCCGTGCCTGGGCCGGCGTCCGTCTCGCCGTCTGTGGCGCGTCACCGCTGGACGCCGCCGCCGAGCGGCGCTTCGCCGAGGCGACCGGGAAGCCGGTGCATCAGGGGTACGGGCTGACCGAGGCCGCCCCCGTGGTGTCCAGCACGCTCGCCAGCCGCACGGTCAAGCCCGGCTCGATCGGCCGCCCGATCCCCGGCGTCGACCTCAAGCTCCTCGACGCCGGCGGCGAGGAGGTGCTCCTCGACGAGGACGACGAGGTCCGCACCGACCCCGGCGAGATCGTCGTGCGCGGTCCGAACCTCTTCGACGGCTACTGGCCCGGCGGCGAGGACGCGCCCGGCGCCGACGGCTGGTGGGCGACCGGCGACGTCGCCTACGCCGACGAGGACGGCGACCTGTTCATCGTCGACCGGCTCGGCGAGCTGATCCTCGTCAGCGGCTTCAACGTGTACCCGCACGAGGTCGAGCTGGTGCTGGCCGCGCACCCCGCGGTGGTGGAGGCGGCCGCGCTGGGCGTGCCCCACCCGTACACCGGCCAGACCGTCAAGGTCGTCGTCGTGCGGCGCCCCGGGTCACAGGTCACCGCCGAGGAGCTGATCGCGCACTGCGAACGCAACCTCGCCAGGTTCAAGTGCCCGACCGCCGTCGAGTTCGTCGACGAGCTGCCCCACTCCGCGACCGGCAAGATCCGTAAGGCGGCGCTGCGATGAGGCTCACCCTGTACACCAGGCCCGGCTGCCACCTGTGCGACGTCGCCAAGGAGGCGATGGAACGGGTCGCCGCCGCGACCGGCGAGGCCTGGGCCGAGGTCGACATCACCGGCGACGAGGCCCTGGAGGAGGAGTACGGCTTCCGCATCCCGGTCGTCCTCCTCGACGGCAAGGAGCACGGCTACTGGCGCGTGGAGGAGGACCGGCTCCTGCGCGACATACGGCTATCCTCACCCGCGTGAAGCACCTCGTCTGGGACTGGAACGGGACCCTGCTCGACGACCTGAAGCTGGTCGTCGACGCCACCAACGTCTGCCTGGCCACCGTCGGCGGCCCGGTGATCACCGCCGCCGACCACCGCCGTGACTTCCGCCGCCCGATCCTCGACTACTACGCGCACGTGCTCGCCCGCCCCGTCGACCAGGTCGAGTTCCAGCTGCTCGACGACGCGTTCCACGACGCGTACCGGCTGGGCATGGCCGACGTGCAGCTCGTCCCCGACGCCCTCGCCGCGATGGGCCGCTGGACCGGCACCCAGTCGCTGCTGTCGATGTTCTTCCACGACGAGCTGCTGATCGAGATCGAGCGGCACGGCCTCGGCGCCCGGCTGGCCCGCGTCGACGGCCTGCCCGGCACCGTCGGCGGCCACCGCAAGGCCGCCTACCTGGAGCGCCACCTGCAGGCCCTCGACCTCGACCCCGCCGACGTCGTGCTCATCGGCGACTCCGTCGACGACGGCGAGGCCGCCACGTCCGTCGGCGCGACCTGCGTCCTCTACGCCGGCGGCTTCACCGACGAGACGCTGCTGAAGGCGACCGGCCTGCCGGTGGCGTACACGCTGCTCGAAGCCGTCGAGCTGGCGGCATGAGCGGGCCGCAGCGGAGCGAGGAGCCGCTCATCGTGGGCGCAGTGTCTGGCTCAGGCCGGCGCCGGAGCGCAGCGGAGGTGACGGCATGAGCGGTCCGGAGCGAAGCGGAGGACTGCGAATCATGGGCGCAGGGTGGAGCTCAGGCCGGCGCCGGAGCGCAGCGGAGGTGACGGCATGAGTATGCGGGTGGTTGTCGCGGATGATGCGGTGCTGCTGCGGGAAGGGCTGGTGCGGCTGCTCACCGAGAGCGGCCACACGGTCGTCGCCGCCGTCGGCGACGGCCCGAGCCTGGTCGCGGCGGTCGTCGAGCACCGGCCCGACGTCGCGATCGTCGACGTGCGGATGCCGCCGTCGCACACCGACGAGGGCCTGCGCGCCGCCGTCGAGGCCCGCCGGCAGGTGCCGGGCACCCCGATCCTGGTCCTGTCGCAGTACGTCGAGGTCTCCTACGCCGACGACCTCCTCGCCGACCGGGCCGGCGCCGTCGGCTACCTGCTCAAGGACCGCGTGTCCGACGTCGCCGACTTCCTCGACGGCATGCGGCGCGTCGCGTCCGGCGCCACCGTCCTGGACCCGGAGGTCGTCGGCCAGCTGCTGGTCCGCCGCCGCCGCGACGACCCGCTGCGCAGCCTCACCCCGCGGGAGCGCGAGGTGCTGGGGCTGATGGCGGAGGGCCGCTCCAACACGGCGATCGCCCGCAAGCTCGTCGTCACCGACGGCGCCGTCGAGAAGCACGTCAAGAACATCTTCACCAAGCTCGACCTGCCCCCGGACGACGAGCAGCACCGCCGGGTGCTGGCGGTGCTGACGTACCTGCAGACGTGAGGTCCGGCCCGGACCTCACGGCGGCTCAGATCGGGGTGGCTCGGATCGGGTGGCTCAGACGGGCAGGATCGCGGTGAGGCGGGTGCCCTCGCCGGGCGGGCTGGTGACGGTCATCTCGCCGCCGGCGGCCTTGACCCGGTCGGCGAGGCCGGTCAGGCCGTGCCCCTTGGCCAGGCTCGCCCCGCCGACCCCGTCGTCCTCGACGGTGACCAGCAGCCCGTACGCCGACCGCTGGAGCCGCACCCGGCACTCCTCGGCACCGGCGTGCTTCGCGACGTTGGTCAGCGCCTCGGCGACGACGAAGTAGGTCGTGGTCTCCAGGCTCTCCGCCAGCCGCTCGTCCAGCTCCGGCAGTTCCAGGTCCACGGGCACCGGCGACCGGCCGGCGAGCGCGGTCAGCGCGGCCTGCAGCCCGCGGTCGACCAGGATCGGCGGCGCGATGCCCCGCGACAGCGCCCGCAGCTCGTCGAGCGTCTCCCGGGTCTGCGCGAGGGCCTCCGCGACCGTGGCGCGCGCCGCCTGCGGGTCCGACTCGAACTGCAGGTCGGCCCGGCCGAGGTCCATCGCGAGCCGCACGAGCCGCTGCTGCGGGCCGTCGTGGATGTCGCGCTCGAGGCGGCGCAGCGCGGTCGCCTCCGCGGAGACGGCGGCCTCCCGCTGGGCGCGGGCGGCGTCCCGGCCGGCCTCGGCCTCCGCGACCCGCTCCCGCAGCTCGTTGACGCCGTTGAGCAGCGCCCGGGCGAACTGCGCCTCCAGCTGCGCGGCGCCCCGCACGACCGGCACCAGGGTGAGCGCGAAGATCAGGCCGAGCCCGGTGTAGAGCAGCACCCGGCCGCTGTCGCCGCCGCCGATGCCGACGAGCTCGTTGAGGTCCTTGTTGTCCGGGGGGCGGGGGATCGACCAGTCCCATAGGATGGTGGTGACACCGCCGAGGGCGCCGGCCCACCAGGTGACGACGAACGCGAAGGCGATCGTGCTCGGGATGAAGCGCAGGATCCCGTGCAGCAGGTCCAGCCACGACTGGCCGTCGCTGAGCGGCACGATCATCTTCCGCCAGAAGCCGTCGTCCGGGTCGGGTTTCTTGTAATAGGGGTGTGGTAGCCGGGTCCGGAGCACGGGTCCGATCCGCGCGCGCTCGACGGTGGCGAAGCCGCGGGCCTGGAAGAGCGTCGCGACCAGGATCGGGAAGCCGAGCACGGTGACGATCAGCCCGACGCCGAGGGCGAAGCCGACGAGGAAGAGCACCACGGTCAGGATGCCGAGAGGGAAGCCGAGCAGCACGTACTGGGTGTCAACGGCAAGCTGGCGGAAGACTCCGCGGCGGCGAGGGGTGATGGTCGTTGTCATGTCATCGACGCTATGCATGACGCCTCGCCCATCCCATCCCGCCGCCAGGCTTCTCGGTAGTAGGGGCAACCCTACCGAGACGTGTAGCCTGGCTACTGGTGAGAACTTCTCTTCCGCGTGTCGTCAGCGAAATGCCCGATTTTGTAGTGATACTTCATCGAGCGCCCGCCCGCTGCCGGCCAGGTCCGGGGAAAGGGGCACGCAGGTGCCGCGGGGGCATTCCATGTCGACATGGACCGCACGGGCGGGCGCTGACCTCTACGTGGTTGGCGTGGACGCTTCAAGATCGCGATTTGTGCACGGCTTCACAAGCGCCTACTCTGTTGCAACGACGAACCCCGCTAGCACAGGCGGTCACAGCCATCGCGAGCGGCCTCGCATACCGTCGTCGTCACGGAGACTCATGAGCCAGCAGCGCACCGGCCCCACCGGCGGACCGGACTTTCCGGACCTCCCGGAGGCGACCGTCGCCCGGCTTCCGGAATACCTGCGCGCCCTGCACCACCTCGCCGAGGACGGGCACGACACGGTCTCCTCGGAGGGCCTCGCAGCGGCCGCCGGCGTCAACTCCGCCAAACTCCGCAAGGACCTCTCCCACCTCGGCCGCACCGGCACCCGCGGCGTCGGCTACGACGTGACGTTGCTCATCGACCAGATCGAGCAGGTCCTCGGGCTCACCCACCGCAGGGCCGTCGCCCTCGTCGGCGTGGGTAATCTCGGTCACGCCCTCGCCGGGTACGCCGGCTTCGGCACCCGCGGCTTCCGCATCGCCGCCCTCTTCGACGCCGACCACGGCCGCGTCGGCGAACACATCAACGGCCTCGTCGTCCGCCACATCGACGACCTGCCCGAAGTGGTCGAACAGGAATCGATCTCGATCGCGGTCATCGCCACCCCCGCGCACGCCGCCCAGCACGTCGCGGACCGCCTCGTCGAGGCCGGCGTCACCAGTGTCCTGAACTTTGCACCGTGCGTCTTGAACGTTCCCGACGGCGTCGACGTGCGTAAGGTCGATCTGGCCATCGAACTGCAAATCCTGTCCTTCCACGAGCACCGCAAGTCAGCGCTCACCGCGCTGCCGGCCGCGGTGCAGAAACCCGGGCGGGTCGGCATGGCCAACCGGCTCGGCGGGGAGGCGGTGGCCACGTGAACACCACGGAGCACAGCGGAGAAGCCGTCCGCCAGCGGCTCGGCGCCGGATCCGACCGGCGCCGGAGCACCGCGCAGGTGACGGCATGAACGGATCCAACCTGCTCGTCGTCGGCATCTCGCACCGGACCGCCGGCGTGCCCCTGCTGGAGCGCCTCGCCGTCACCGGCGAGCAGCTGCCCACCCTCCTGCGCGAGCTCGTCGCCCAGCCGTACGTCGACGAGGTCGTCGTCCTGTCGACCTGCAACCGGGTCGAGATCTACGCCGCCGTCACCGCCTTCCACGGCGCCCTCGCCGACATCGGCGGCGTCCTCGCCGCCCGCTCCGGCACCACCGTCGGCGACCTGGCCAGCCAGCTCTACGTCCACTACGAGGTCGACGCCGTCCGGCACGCCTTCCGCGTCGCCGCCGGCCTCGACTCCATGGTCGTCGGCGAGGCCCAGATCCTCGGCCAGCTCCGCGACGCCTACGGCGCCGCCGCCGAACACGGCACCGCCGGCCGCGTCCTGCACGAACTGCTCCAGCAGGCGCTGCGCGTCGGCAAGCGGGTCCACGCCGAAACCGAGATCGACCGCGCCGGGCAGAGCGTCGTCAGCGCCGCCCTCGCCTACGGCCAGGGCGCCACCGGCCCCGTCGAAGGCCGCCCCGCGCTCGTCATCGGCGCCGGCGCCATGGGCGCTCTGTCGCTCGCCACGCTGCGCCGGTCCGGCGCGCACCCCCTGTACGTCACCAACCGCAGCCACGAGAGAGCCGAACGCCTCGCCGAGCTGCACGGTGCCGTCGCCGTGCCGTACGCCACCCTGCCGACCGCACTGGAGCAGGTCGACGTCGTCGTCAGCGCCACCGCCTCACCCGAGCCCGTCCTCGACGCCGCCCTGGTCGGCGCCGCACTCTCCGGCTCCCGTGACTCGCTGCTCGTGCTCGACCTCGCGCTGCCGCGGGACGTCGCCCCCGGCGTCGGCGACCTGCCCGGCGTCACCCTCGTCGACATCGAGCTGCTGTCGACGTCGCTGTCCACCACCGCCGACGCCGAGCAGCGCGCCGCCGAGGACATCGTCGCCGGCGAGGTCGAGGCGTTCCTCACCTGGCTGCGCGGCGCCGACGTCGCGCCCACCGTCGCCGCCCTGCGCGCCCGCGCCGACGAGGTCGTCGAGGCCGAGCTCGGCCGGCTCGCCCAGCGCTGCCCCGAGCTCACCGACGGCCACCGCGCCGAGGTGGCCCACAGCGTCCACCGGATCGTCCAGCGGCTCCTCCACCAGCCCACCGTCCGCGTGCGCCAACTTGCCGCCGAACCCGGTGGCGAGGCATATGCTCAGGCGCTCCGGGAACTATTTGATCTGCAGATCCCCACCGCCGACATCGACCCGGCCGCCGCAGGCGAGGTGCACCCCTGATGTCCACCAACCCGTTGCGACTCGGCACCCGGGGCAGCGCCCTCGCCATGGCGCAGTCCGGCACCGTCGCGCAGGCCGTGCACGACCGCACCGGCCGCGACGTGGAGCTCGTCGAGATCGTCACCCCCGGCGACCGCTCCAGTGCGCCCATCCAGACCCTCGGCGTCGGCGTCTTCGTGTCCGCGCTCCGCGACGCCCTGCTCGCCAAGGAGATCGACTTCGCGGTCCACTCCTACAAGGACCTGCCGACCGCCCCCGCCGAGGGGCTCGTCGTCGCCGCGATCCCACCGCGGCACGACCCCCGCGACGCCCTCGTCGCCCGCGACGGCCTCACCCTCAACGAGCTGCCCGCCGGGGCGCGCATCGGCACCGGCGCACTCCGCCGCATCGCACAGCTCAACGCGCTCGGCCGCCACTTCGAGCCGCTCCCGCTGCGCGGCAACGTCGACACCCGACTCCGCAAGCTCGCCGAAGGCGAGTACGACGCGATCGTCCTCGCCCACGCCGGCATGTCCCGCCTCGGCCGCGGCGGCGAAGCCACCGAGGTCCTCGACCCGCTGCTGATGCTGCCCGCCCCCGCGCAGGGCGCACTCGCGGTCGAGTGCCGAGAAGACGATGCCGAGCTGCGCGACCTCCTCGCCGCGCTCGACGACGAATACACCCGCGCGGCGGTCACCGCCGAACGGGCGCTCTTGGCCGAGCTCGAGGCGGGATGCTCCGCCCCGATCGCGGCACTGGCCGAGGTCGCAGAAGGCGACGAAGGCCCGGAGATCTATCTGCGCGGTGCCGTCTTCAGCCCGGACGGCGGGTTCGCCCTCCGGCTGTCGCGCACCGGAACGCTCGCCGACGCCGCGGAGGTGGGCCGAGCCTTGGCCCGCGACCTGCGCGAAGAAGGCGCCGACAACGCACTGGGAGTGCAGCATGACCCGCACCCGTAAGGGCAGCACCGGCCGGATCGCCTTCGTCGGGGCCGGCCCCGGCGATCCAGGCCTGCTGACGCGTCGCGCCCATGAGGCGCTGGTGTCCGCCGACCACATCGTCCACGACCGCAACGTCCCCGAGTCGCTGCTCAGCGTGATCCGCGCCGAAGCCGACCCCGAGACGCAGTTCTCCCCGGCCGAGGGAGCGCCCGGCGACGTCGCCAAGGTGCTGCTGTCCGCGGCCCGGTCCGGGCTGCGCGCCATCCACCTCGTCGGCGGCGACCCGCTCGCCCACGACACGGTGCTCAAGGAGGTGCAGGCCGTCGCCCGCACCGCCGTCCCGTTCGAGGTCGTCCCCGGCATCGGACAGGCGGCGGGCGTCGCCACGTACGCCGGCGTCCCGCTCCCCGGAGTCCGCGTCACCGCCGACGTCGACGACGTCCAGAGCGTCGACTTCGAGTCCATCGCCGCCGCCGTCAGCCGGGGCTCCTCGGCCGTAGCCGTCGACGCCGGCGACCTCGCCGCGGTCCGCGACGGCCTCCTCGCCGCCGGCGTCGACCCCGCCACGCCCGTCTCCGTCACCGGCGACGGCACCGGCGAGACCCAGTACAGCTCCGCCACGACCGTCGACAGCATGGTCGCCGCCGCGCTCGGCTTCGCCGGCCGGGTCGTCCTGTGCCTCGGCGCCGGCGTCGCCCAGCGCGAGAAGCTCGGCTGGTGGGAGAACCGCCCCCTGTACGGGTGGAAGGTGCTCGTCCCCCGCACCAAGGAGCAGGCCGGCGCGATGAGCGAGCGCCTGCGCGCCTACGGAGCCATCCCGTGCGAGGTGCCGACCATCGCGGTCGAGCCGCCCCGTACACCCGCGCAGATGGAACGCGCGATCAAGGGCCTCGTGGACGGCCGCTACGCCTGGACCGTCTTCACGTCCGTCAACGCTGTCCGCGCCGTCTGGGAGAAGTTCGCCGAACACGGCCTCGACGCCCGCCACTTCGGCGGCGTGAAGGTCGCCTGCATCGGCGAGGCGACCGCCGAGGCCGTCCGCGGCTTCGGCATCGTCCCCGAGCTCATCCCCGCCGGCGACCAGTCCTCCGAAGGGCTCCTCGCCGAGTTCTCCCCGCACGACGAGATCCTCGACCCGGTCGGCCGGGTGCTTCTGCCCCGCGCCGACATCGCCACCGAGACCCTCGCCGCCGGGCTCACCGAACTCGGCTGGGAGGTCGACGACGTCACCGCGTACCGGACCGTCCGCGCGGCCCCGCCGCCGGCCGACATCCGCGACGCCATCAAGTCCGGTGGCTTCGACGCGGTGCTCTTCACCTCGTCCTCCACCGTCCGCAACCTCGTCGGCATCGCCGGCAAGCCGCACGCCCGCACCGTCGTCGCCGTCATCGGTCCCAAGACCGCCGACACCGCCGTCGAGTTCGGGCTCCGCGTGGACGTCCAGCCGCCGCACGCCTCCGTGCCCGACCTCGTCGAAGCCCTCGCCGGCTACGCCGTGGAACTGCGCGAGAAGCTCGCCGCGATGCCTGCCAAGCAGCGCCGCGGCTCCAAGGTCCAGGGCCCGACCGCGCTCCGGTTCCGTTAGGTCGCTATCCGCTAGATCGTTTTTGCCGCAGGGGGTTTCACCATGGCTGGCTACCCGACCGTCCGCCCACGCAGGCTGCGTCGTACCCCAGCGATGCGACGGCTCGTCGTCGAAACGCACGTCGAGCCGTCGAACCTCATCCTGCCCATGTTCGTCAAAGAGGGCCTCACCGAGCCGCGACCGATCTCGTCGCTGCCCGGCGTCGTCCAGCACTCCCGCGAATCCCTGCGGAAGGCCGCCGTCGAGGCGGTCCAGGCAGGGGTCGGCGGCATCATGCTCTTCGGCGTGCCCACCTCCCGGGACCCGCAGGGCTCCGCCGGTACCGACCCCGACGGCATCCTCAACGTCGCCATCCGCGACCTCGCCGCCGAGGTCGGCGACGCCACCGTCATCATGAGCGACCTCTGCCTCGACGAGTTCACGTCGCACGGCCACTGCGGCCTGCTCGCCGCCGACGGCACGGTCGACAACGACGCCACCCTCGAGGCGTACGCCACGATGGCGGTCGCCCAGGCCTCCGCCGGCGCCCACGTCCTCGGCCCCTCGGGCATGATGGACGGCCAGGTCGGCGTCGTCCGCCGCGCCCTGGACGAGGCCGGCTTCACCGAGGTCGCCCAGCTGGCCTACGCGGTGAAGTACGCCAGCGCCTTCTACGGCCCCTTCCGCGAGGCCGTCGAGTCCGCCCTCGTCGGCGACCGCAAGTCGTACCAGCAGGACCCCGGCAACCTGCGCGAGGCCCTCCGCGAGGTCGCCCTCGACGTCGCCGAGGGCGCCGACATGGTCATGGTCAAGCCGGCCCTGCCGTACCTGGACGTCCTCACGAAGGTCGCCGCCGCGGTCGACGTGCCCGTCGCCGCCTACCAGGTCTCGGGCGAGTACGCGATGGTCGAGGCCGCCGTCGCCAACGGCTGGCTGGACCGCGACCGCGTCATCCTGGAGACCCTCACCTCCATCCGCCGCGCCGGCGCCCACCTCATCCTCACCTACTGGGCCGTGGACGCCGCCCGCCTGCTCCGCGCCTGACCCACCTTTTTTGTCAACTAGGCAACGGTAGGCGTGGAAGCGCAGGTCAGGCGGCGAGGCGGTCACGTTGCCTCGGGCAGCCGGGGGCGGGTCCCAACTAGGCAACGGTAGGCGTGGAAGCGCAGGTCAGGCGGCGAGGCGGTCACGTTGCCCTGGCAGCCGGGGGCGGTCCCGCCTGAGTAGCGGTGGGCGGGGGAGTGTGGGTCAGGCGGCGAGGCGGTCGCGGCCGGTGCGTTTGGCGGTGTAGAGGTTGCGGTCGGCGAGGTCGTAGAGTTCGCGGCCGTCCATGCCGTCGTCGAGGGCGGCCACGCCGATGCTCAGCGTGACGTGCAGGCCGAACGCCAGCTGGTTCCAGTCGCGGGCGGTGACGACGTTGAGGATGCGTTCGCCGATGCGGGCGGCGGTCGGCAGGTCGGTGCGCAGGAAGAGGGCGAACTCGTCGCCGCCGAGGCGGACGGCGGTGTCCTCGGGGCGGCAGTGGGCGCGCAGGATGGCGGCGATCTCGCGCAGGACGCGGTCGCCGACGATGTGCGAAAAGTGGTCGTTGATGCCCTTAAAGTGGTCAATGTCCACTAAAAGTAGGACCAGGGTGCCAGTCACGACGGCCAGTTGGCGGTCGAACTGGCGGCGGTTGCCGAGGCCGGTCAGGGCGTCCGACGCGGCTACGCGGTCGGCGCGGGCGCGGGCGGCCTCCAGGTCGACGCGGCGGCGGGCCTGCTGGAGCATCGAGCGGCGCTCCAGGCGGAGCCGCCACAGGTGGCGGGCGTGGGCGCGGACCGCGTTGAGCAGGGCGCCGGTGGAGTCGCCGGGGAGCTCGGCGGCGGCGAGGAGGGCCAGCTCGTACTGGAAGATCAGCCGCTGCGGGCTCAGCGGGGCCAGCTCGTCGGCGGCGAGGAACTCGCGGCGGGCCTCGCGGAGGCGGCCGGTGCAGCGCAGGGCGATGCCGTACGCGAGGTGGGCCAGGCGTGCCTCGTGCTCGTGGCCGTTGGTGCGCAGCGGCACGACCAGCGAGTCGGCGAGGACGAGAGCCTGGTCGACGGCGCCGATCTTCACCAGGCCGAGCGTGTAGAGGACGGTGGCGAGCGGCGCGTCGTGGAAGTGGTTCTGCACCCAGTACCGGACGAGGCCGACGCTGCGGGCGAAGCGCACGTTCGCCTCCTCCACCAGGCCGACGTGCTCCAGTCGCAGGCCCCACTCGAGGAGCAGCTCGGCGCGCTGCAGCTCGGCGGCGGCGCGCTGGTCGGTGCCGGGGGTGAAGGACTCGACGGCGAACGCTGACACCTCGTCGGCCAGCTCGTACAGCTCGGCGGCGCGCGCGGCCTCGCTGACCGACGACATCGCGGAGATGTACCGCACGTTGCCCCGCGGGATGGTCTCCATCAGCCGCAGGGCGCTCGCGAGGTGGTGCAGGCCCTCGTCGAGCAGGCCGAGCTTGATCAGGATCTCGGCGGTGTCGGCGAGGATCTTCGCCTCGCCGGTGCGGGTGCCGGCGGCGCGGTGCATCTGCAGGAGGCGGTCGGCCTCCTCCAGGGCCTCGTGCAGCCGGCCGAGGCTGATCAGCGCGTACAGGCGGCCCTGGCGGATCATGCCGGCGCTGCGGTCGTCGCCGAGGATGGCGACGACGTGTTCGAGCCGGTCGGCGAGCTCGAGCGCCTCGGAGTTGCGGCCGTGCACGGTCAGCTCGTGCACCTGCAGTGACAGGTCGTGGTGCGGTCCGAATGGCCACAGCGGGATCGGCAGCCGAGCCTCGGTCATGTGCCTCCCCCGTCCGGTTGTTGGTCGTCGTTCCCCACCAGAGACGTCGGCAGCGCGACGACCGGCATGAGCGTTGCGACGCGCCTCTCACTCGAACAGGGTAAATCGGACAAAACGGAAGGCGTGGGTCGAGGAAGCGGGCAAACTGGGGGGACTCTGGTCGGACTTTTGGGTGTTCCAAGTGTCAGGAACCCGACAGTTGCCCGATTCGTAGTGATAGACCCTCGTTGCCCCCATCGTGAGATGGCTTGTCACTGGAGGCGCCGGGTACATCGGCGCGCACGTCGTCACCGCCCTCGGGGCGTCCGGGGTCGAATCGGTCGTCGTCGACGACCTGTCGACCGGGCGCGCCGCCCGCCTGCCGCTCGGGGTGCCGCTGGTGCGCGCCGACGTGCGCGACAGCACCACGATGCGCGACCTGTTCCGCCGCTTCCAGCCCGACGGCGTCATCCACCTGGCCGCCCGCAAGGACGTCGCCGAGTCGACCGCCCACCCGCTGCGCTACTACCAGGACAACCTCGACGGGCTGCGGTCCGTCCTCGCCGCCGTCGCCGCGACCGGCACCCGGTCGGTCCTGTTCTCCTCCAGCGCCGCCGTCTACGGCACGCCGACCTGCTCGCCGGTCAGCGAACTGGCCCGCACGGCACCCGAGAACGCGTACGGGCGCACCAAGCTGATCGGTGAATGGATGCTGCGCGACGCGGCCGCCAGCGCCGGGTTCGGCTGGGCGGCGCTGCGCTACTTCAACGTCGCCGGCGCCGGCGCCCCGCACCTGCGCGACCACGGCGGCACCAACCTCGTGCCGCGACTGCTGCGGGCGGCCGCCGAGGGCCTCCCGGCGGTCGTCTACGGCGACGACTACCCGACGCCCGACGGCACCGCCGTGCGCGACTACGTCCACGTCGCCGACATCGCCGAAGCCCACGCCCACGCGGCGCTGGCGCTCAGGGACGGCGAGCTCCACGACGAGGTCCTCAACATCGGTCGCGGCGAGGGCGCCTCGGTGCTGCAGATGATCGCCGCGGTGTCCGGCGCGTTGCGGTTGCCGCTGCCGTACGTCGTAGCGCCCCGCCGGACCGGCGACCCCGCGGCGGTCGTCGCCTCCCCGGCCCGGGTCCACGAGCTGCTCGGCTGGCGCGCCCGCCACGACCTCGACGAGATCGTCCGCAGCGCCGCCGCCACCGCCGTCGCGGAACCCCAGGCCGCCTGACCCGCCGCCGTCCGGTCGCGGAGCCGGGTCGCCTGACCCGCCAGCCTGACCCGCCCGTCGCCCCCGGTCGCGGAGCCCCAGACCAGGGTGCCGGACCCGCCCGCCGCGGCACCCGCTCGTACACCTGCCGAAACGAAAGCACGGACAAGCGACAGCGAACAGCGAAACCCCCCGCCCGAAGGAGCAGCACGTTGAAGTTCCGGATCCGCCGGCGAGCCATCGCCGGTGCCTGCGCGCTCGTCGGCCTCACCGGCCTCGTCTTCGCCCCGCCGGCGCTCGCCGCCGAACCCCGCCAGCGCATCGACCTGCGCGTCCTCGTGCTCGACGACGGCAGCACCGGCGTCGACATGCTCCGCGCCCAGCTCGACCGCGAAGGCGTCCCCTACGACGCGCTGCAGCTCGCCGACGCCGCCCGGGCCCGGATCACGCCCGCGTTCCTCGCCGACTCCGTCAGCGGCGTGCGGCGGGCCAAGTTCCAGGGCGTGATCGTGCCGAACGAGAGCGCGGTCACCGGCACCGAGGCGACCGCCCTCGCCGACTTCGAACGCGAGTTCAAGATCCGCCAGATCGACGCGTACACGTGGGCGAACCCGAACGTCGGGCAGGACCTCGCCTGGAGCGGCGTGCTCGACGGCGCGACGATGACCGTCACCGACGCGGGCAAGGCCGCCGGCTTCGGCTACCTCAAGGGCACCGTCCGCATCGACGACCGCGACCCGGGCGTCATCGAGTCCTACGGGTACCTCGGCACCCGGCGGGAAGGCGCGACCTTCACCCCGCTCGTCACCGGCTCGGTGCCCAACGCCCCGACCGGATCGCTGATGGGCGTCCACACCCACGACGGCCGCGAGGAGCTCGTCGTCACGCTCGCCGCCAACCGCTACCAGACACACGCGATGGAGCTCGGCCACGGCCTGATCACCTGGCTCACCAAGGGCGTCCACCTCGGCAACACCCGCAACTTCCTCAGCGTCCACGTCGACGACGTGCTCCTGCCCGACGACCGGTGGGACACCACGCACAACTGCACCGTCGGCGACGACTGCGGCCCCGGGATCGAGAACACGACGATCCGGATGACGCCCGCCGACGTGCAGGCACTCATCGCCTGGCAGCAGGCCAACAACCTCAAGCTCGACATCGCGTTCAACGGCGGCGGCAGCGTCGAGGCCGGCGCCGGCGACCCGCTGACCACCGCCATGGTGACCAACAAGAACCAGTTCCGCTGGATCAACCACACGTACGAGCACCCATACCTCGGCTGCGTCCAGGACTTCACCGTGTCGCCGTGGAAATGCGCGACCGACGGCTACGGCGCCACCCGGTGGACGTCGCAGGCCGACATCACCGCCCAGATCAAGCGCAACATCGACTGGGCGAAGAGCAAAGGCATCACCGTCGACGCCGCCGAGCTCGTCACCGGCGAGCACTCCGGCCTGAAGACGCTGCCGCAGATGCCGGCCGACAACCCGAACCTCGCGCCCGCGCTGAACGGCACCGGCGTCAAGTACATCGCCTCCGACGCCTCCCGGGAGCAGACCACCCGCGCCGTCGGCAACGCCGTCACCGTGCCCCGCTACCCGATGAACATCTACTACAACGTGGCGACCAAGGCCGAAGAGGTCGACGAGTACAACTGGATCTACACCAGCCGGGCCCACGGCGGCAGCGGCATCTGCGCGAACAACCCCGCCTCCACCTGCATCACCCCGCTCGGCGCCAACGGCTTCGACACCTACATCGTGCCGGTCGAGGCCCGCATCGCCTACGACCACGTCGTCTCCACCAGCCCGGCACCGCACTACGCGCACCAGTCGAACCTCGCCGAGGACCGCATCCTCTACCCGGTCCTCGACGCGGTCCTCGCCCGCTACACCGCGACCTACACGAGCGCGACCCCGGTCGTGAACCCGAAGTTCGCCGAGACCGCGCTGCAGAACAAGCGGCAGGCGGCGTGGGCGGCGGCGCTGCGGAGCCGGACCGTGGAGGCGTACACGCTCGACGGGCGGGTCACCGTCGTCAACCGGGGCGGCGGCGCCCTCGACGTGCCCATCACCATGCCGAACGGCACCAAGGTCATCAGCATGTCGGTGCTCGGCATCGAGGTCGTCGGCGGCAACTTCGGCGACCCGTACGGTGGCGAACGCTCCACCTGGCGGAACCTGGGCCGCGGCGCGTCGCAGCAGCTGCGGCTGCCGGCCTGAGGTCCGCGCCGTGCGTGTCGTGCTCGTCAACGAAGGCACCTACCCGTACGTCACCGGCGGCGTCAGCACCTGGTGCGACCAGCTGGTCCGCGGACTGTCCGAGGTGGAGTGGGACCTCGTCGCCATCGTCGGCACCGAACCGGACCGGCCTGCGGTCCAGCTGCCCGGCAACGTCCGGTCGCTGACCGCGGTCCCCGTCTGGGGCACCGCCCGGCCCGCCCGCGGCAGACCCGAACGGGCCGCCGCCAGGCTGTGCCGGGGCATGCTCGGCGACACCGCGGCCGACCTGGTCGTGTTCTCCGAGGGGCTGCGTGAGCTCGCCGAGCTCGCGCGGCCCCGCCCGGGGCGGTTCCTGCCCGCCCGGGGCGGACGGCATCCACTGGCCGGCGCCAGGCTCGCCGACGTCCTGCTGGACGCGTGGGCGCGGGCCAGGTCCGACGGCATCCACCTGCCGCGGCTGACCCTTCGCGACGCGGATGTCGCCGGTGTACTGGTGGAGCACGCGCTCCGCCCGCTCGCCGCCGAGATCCCGCGGGACGTGGACCTCGTCCACGCCAACGCCAACGGCCTGTCGGCCATGGTCGCCCTCGCCGCGAAGTGGCGCCTCGGGGTGCCGTTCATGATGACGGAGCACGGCGTGTACCTCCGGGAGCGCTACCTCGGCGCCGGCGACCAGTCACCCGGCGTGAAGACGGCGCTGCTGCGGTTCCACCGCGCGCTCGCCCGGCTGGCGTACTGGGAGTCGGACCTCATCACCCCCGTCAGCGGGTTCAACTCGCGGTGGGCGGTCCGCCACGGCGCCGACCCGGCGAAGGTCGCCGTCATCGGCAACGGCGTCGACCCGGCCCGCTTCCCGCCGCTGCCCGAGGAGCCGGCCGGGCCCGTCATCTCCTGGGTCGGGCGGATCGACCCGCTCAAGGACCTCGAAACCCTCATCCGCGCCCTCGCGGTGGTCCGGGCGAAGGTGCCCGACGCCCGGCTCCACCTCGCCGGCCCTGTCCCGGCCGGCAACGAGGCCTACGCGGCCGCCTGCCGGGACACCGCCGCCGAACTCGGCCTCACCGACGCGGTCACCTGGGCCGGGCCGTGCGCGTCCAGCCGGGACGCGTTCGCCGAGGGGCAGGTCGCGGCGCTGTCCAGCATCTCCGAAGGCATGCCGTACACGGTGCTGGAGGCGATGATGTGCGGCCGGCCGACGGTCAGCACCGACGTCGGCGGCGTCGCCGAGGCCGTCGGCGACGCGGGGCTCGTCGTGCCGCCCCGCGACCCGCAGGCGTTCGGCGAGGCGTGCGTCGCGCTGCTCACCTCGCCCGAGCTGCGGGCGGCGACCGGCCGCGCCGGTCAGGAACGGGCGCTGAAGGAGTACACACTGGACCGCTGCCTGTCGGCGTACCGCGGCCGGTACCAGCGGCTGACCGGCCACCGCGCCACCGCCTCGGCACCCGTGCTCGACCCCGTCCTGGTGCCCGCATGAGTGCTGACTCGCTGCTCGTTGTGCCGATGCAACGGCGGGCGCGGCCGCCGTTGCTGGAGCGCGGCGAGTCGCTGCGGTACGTCGGGCGGGTCTCCACCGACCCGGTCGCCGCGCTCGCCGACCGGATGCTGGAGGACTGCGTCGGCGCCGTCGACGTCGACGAGGTCGCCGCGATCCTCGAAGCCAACGGCATCAACGATCGCGTCGCCGACCGGGAGTACGGCCTGCCGTCGGTGTTCGCGCTGGCCGGGCGGGTCGTTGCCCGTACCGTCGAAACCGCCGCCACGGTCGTGCAGGCCACGCCCCTGGAGGAGGGGCCGACACCCCGCGCGGTCATCACCGACACGCTGACCCGCGCGACGATCTACCTGACCCCGCTCGCGATCGGCCTCGGCGCGGCGGCCGAGGTCGACGGCGCCCCGCCGCTCGCGACGACCGGCACGCTGCTGCTCGGCTGGGGCGGCGGGCAGGCGCTGTCGTACCTCGGCTACCGGGCACTGTCGGAGCGGGGCGTCACCGCCGCCGCCCGCCTGCTCGGCGCCGGGTTCCTCGGCCTCGCCGCGCTCTGGGCCGTCGCGCTCGCCGGCAGCGGGATCCGGGCGTACACGATCGCCGGAGTCCAGCTCGCCCTGTTCGCGGTCGCCGCCGTCGCGCTCGTCACCCGCCGCGAACGGGTCGTCCTCGCCGCCGCCGCGCCCTGCTGGGTCGCCACCGCCTGCGTCGCTCTCGGTGCCGGGACCTGGGCGGTGACCGCGCTGCTGGGCGGGGTCGTGGCCCTGCTCGCCGTCGCGTTCCGCCCCGTCGCCGGCGCGGACGTCAGCGGCCGGATGCCGTGGCGGCGGTGGCGGTCGTGGCGCGGCGACATCGGCTACGCGCTGCTCTACGGCCTCGTCGGCACCGGCCAGGCGGCGCTGCTGCGGGCCGTCGCCCTCGACGGGATCGCCCCGCACCGGATACCGGTCCAGGCGGTGCCGCTGCTCGTCGGCGTCCCGCTCATCGAGCTGACGCTGGTCTGGCATCAGCGGCGCATCGCGTACGCGCGGGCCGTCCTCGCCGACCGCGCCGCGTTCGACCGGCGGCTCGCCCGCATCAGCAAGAGCACCGTCGGGGTGCTGAGCGTCCCCGTCGCGCTCGGGGCCGCGATCGCCGGCGCCGTGTGGGTCGGGATCAGCGGCCCCGGCGGGCAGCCGCTCGCCGCCGCGATCCTGCTCACCGGCGTGTACGCCCTGTGCCTCGTCCTCGCCGCCCACGGCCGCGCGGGCACCGCCGCCCTCGTCGTCTGGTGGCCGACGCTGCTCGTCGCGGGCGTCGGGCACTGGGCGCCCGCCCTGGTGCACGTGGCTCCCACGTTCACCGAAACCCTCGCCGTCGCGACCCTGCTCGGCGCGGGGCTGCCCGGCCTCGCCGTCGCGGCGCTCGTCCTGCGTGACCCGGAGAGTTACCGATGATGCTCCTGCCGATGTACGTCCACCCGCTGGCCGACCCCGACGCGTGGGAGGCGCTGTGCCGCAGCACCGAACGCCCCACCGCGATCGTCAACGTCCACAACGGCCCCGGCGGCGCCGAGCGCGACGAGGTGTACGCGGTCGCGACCGCCCGCCTGCACCGCTCCGGCGTGCGCATGCTCGGCTACGTCGACCTCGACTACGGCCGCCGCGCCAACGGTGAGGTGTGGTGCGACATCGTCGGCTGGGCCCGGTACCCGGTCGGCGGTATCTTCTTCGACCAGGTGCCGGCCGACGCGGCCGGCCTCGCCTACGTGACACAGGTGGTGCGGGCGGTGCGCGGATCGGTGGTCCTCAACCCCGGCACCCGGTGCCTGCCCGGCTACGCCGACCTCGCCGACGTGGTCTGCACCTTCGAAGGCCCGTGGGAGTCCTATGTGGACGCCCCACCCGCGTACGGGCTGCCCGACGGCCGCGACTGGCCCAACGCCGCGCACCTCGTCTACGGCGTACCCACGGAGCGGATCGGCGCCGCCACCGCGCTGCTGCTGTCCCGCGCCCCGCACGGCCTCGTCACCGACCTCGTCGCGCCCCTGCCGTACGAGGGGATCCCGACGGTCGTCCGGCAGCGCGCGGCGGCCGCACGGTGACCGACCGGCGGCTCCGCCTCGCCCTGTTCGGCCTCGTCATGCTGACCGTCCTGTACGCGGCCGCGTGCACCGGCACCGGCGGCGACCCCGACGAGGGCCGGGGCACCCCGAAGACCGCCGCGGTGCCCCCGTCCGGCTTCGGCGGCCTGGGATCCGCGTCGGCGTCTCCTTCGGCGCCGGCCGCGTCGTCGCCTGCTTCAACCGGCTGGTGGAAGCCGACGGTCGGTCTCACCTGGCAGTGGCAGCTGACCGGCGCCCTCGACAAGTCGGTCGCCGCCGACGTGTACGACGTCGACGCCGTCACCACCTCCGCCGCGGACGTCGCCGCGCTGAAGGCCGCCGGCCGCCGCGTCGTCTGCTACGTGAACGCCGGCGCCCACGAGGACTTCCGCGCCGACGCCGGCAACTTCCCCGAGTCGGTGCGCGGCAAGGGCCTGGAGGGCTGGCCGGGGGAGAAGTGGCTCGACATCCGCCGCTGGGACACCCTGGCGCCACTGCTCGAGGCCCGCTTCAAGGTGTGCAAGGACAAGGGCTTCGACGCCGTCGAGCCCGACAACGTCGACGGCTACGCCAACAACAGCGGCTTCCCCCTCACCGCCGACGACCAGCTCACGTTCAACCGCCGCGTCGCCGACCTCGCCCACCGCCTCGGCCTCGCGGTAGGCCTGAAGAACGACGTCGAGCAGGCCGCCGCCCTGGCCCCGGCGTTCGACTTCGCGGTCAACGAGGAGTGCGCCCACTACGACGAGTGCGACTCCCTCAAGGTCTTCATCACCGCCGGCAAACCCGTCTTCCACGTCGAGTACGACGTCGACACCGCCAAGTTCTGCCCGAAAACCACCGCCCTGCACTTCTCGTCGATGAAGAAAAAGCAGGACCTAGACGCCTGGCGCCAGCCCTGCTAACTCGATTCAGCATGATCGCGTCCCGAGTGCGATGATCGATCCCCCTGAATCCCTCGGCGGACGCTGTCCCTGCGTACGGCGATGCCCGCGGGGCAGATCCGAACGCGCATGATCATCGCGACGTCGCCGCCGCCGGTGCGCTCCCACCTGGCCCTGTCCCGCCGCCACGCGCGGTACTGGTCCGCGAAGCTCGCATGAGCCGACGAAGCAGGCCTTGATCGATGCGCCACCCGTGGGCTTCCAGTCGCTCTCGACCGGCCCCCTGCGCCGGAAGAGTGGGAGGCGTTCGGCGACGGTGTCCTGGGTGAGTGCCCGCCGGCCCTGGCCGCTCCAGCGGGACGGCGCCCCCGCCCGGCGATTGAGGCCGGGACATGTCCTCAGCGGTGGGGTTGACGGCCGGTGGTCAGCGCAGTCGCGGTAGATCGCGCCCGTCTCGATCTAGCCCCCGCAGACGGCGAGGCCGCCCGCCTGCGGGCGAACACCTCATACGCGCCGCCAGTCTGTAGGCGAACAGCTCATACGGCGGGCGGCGAGCTCATTCTCGGGGCCTTCGAAGCGGGGGCAGGCGAGTCCGTAGCTGGTCGTCGCCGGAGCGGCACCGCACGTCCTCGACCGCCTAGAGCGCCGCCTCCTCCTCTGGGCTCACGGAGTCGTCGGCATTCCGGAGCGCGCCCGTCGCGCCGCGCGCCGATGTGACAGAGGCGGTGGCGGTGCGGCCGGCACGCATCTCCGGCGCGTCCAGCGTAGAGCCGCCCCAGCGTGGAGCCGCCGACGAAGCGCTCCAGGCCCGCGGTGTCAGGCGACGGCGCTCACCTGCACCCAGCAGCCTCGCGCACCCAGCAGCCTCGCGCACCCAGCAGCCTCGCGCACCCAGCAGCCCCGTGCCGGGCTCGGGCCCGACGAGCGGGGCGGCAACCCCTCGACACCCGTCAAAGTTCTGTCCGATGGCCACCGCCCTGTGCTGTGTCGATGAGGGACGAAGGAACGAGCCCGGCTCGCCGCGTCCGCCGAGTCGGCACGGGGTCAGGCCGGTGGCGGCGCGCTGCTTTACCTGCAACCTTAGCACCACCGACCAAATTTCTTGTCGGTGACGCCACCCATCATAATGCATGCGCGCAGCCGTAGCGGGCGGTGACTTTTGGTTAGCGGGACAAAAGTTCATGCCAACGCGACGGAAAGTGTGGACAGGTTGGTTCGAAGCTCCTAGTGTGTCCTCCACGACACTGGAGTGTTTCATCGATGTTATCCGGCGGGAGTGGATGCATCGATGGGCATGCCTGTGTTGCGGAGGCATACGGCATCCGGCGCGGCGGCGCGCGCCCTGCCTGGCACGTACAGTCAGGAAGGGACACAGTGAACCTACAACCCTCACGTCATCGATGGCGGCCAATGAGTGCCGCCCTGCTCCTTGTTGCGGCGAGCGCGAGCGTCAGCGCCGTCGTCGTCCAGGCGGCGCCCGCGGCGGCGGCGATCAACGCGGCCGACTTCCAGCAGGTCACCCTCGCCAAGGGCGAGCCCGAGGTCGGCGAGCCGCTGACCATCTCGGTGCTGCCCGACCGCTCGGTCCTGCACACCGCCAGGAACGGCACGCTGCGGCGCACCGACGCCAACGGCACCACGTCGGTGATCGCCAACATCCCGGTCTACCAGCACGACGAGGAAGGCCTGCAGGGCGTCGCGGCCGACCCCAACTTCGCCACGAACCGCTACATCTACCTGTACTACGCGCCGCCGCTGAGCACCCCCGCGGGCGACGCGCCGGCCACCGGTACCGCCACCGACTGGGCCACCTGGACCGGGGTCAACCGCCTCTCCCGGTTCACCCTCAACGCGAACTTCACCGTCAACATGAGTAGCCAGGTCAACATCCTGGACGTGCCCGCGAACCGCGGCATCTGCTGCCACGTCGGCGGCGACATCGACTTCGACGCGGCCGGCAACCTGTACCT
>NZ_JBFANF010000104.1:0-29314 GCF_040674675.1 Dactylosporangium sp. NPDC049742
GCGGCCGCGGCGGGCCACCGGCCGGTGGCCGGGCAGGACCCGAGGGTGGCCGCGGCTGCCCGCCACCGCCCGCCGGTGCCGGCCCGGAGGCAGCCTGCGGCGGCCAGGCCCCACCGGCAGGCGGCTGGGGCCCACCGGCAGGCGGCTGGGGCCCACCGGAAGGCCCGGGCGGCCCAGGAGGTCCAGGAGGTCCAGGAGGTCCCGGCGGCCCCGGAGGAGGCCCGGGCACCGGCGGCCGCTGCGGCCCACCGGCGGGCGCCGCGCCGGAGACGGGCGCGCCGACGGGCGGCCGCGGCGTGGCGGCCCGCGCATCCGCGAGCGCGTCGGCGAACGTCGGATTCCTGCCCTGCGATTCGGCGGCATCCGCCAGCGCGGCCAGATCCTCGATACTCAGCGTGCGATTCGGCGTGTCGCCTTTGCGCGGTGCCTGACCTGATGATTGAGTTGTCGCAACGGCATCGGGGACCTCCACCGTCAGCTCATATTTCTGAGTTCCGAAAAGGCCACCGACCCCGCCGGTGCGCACTTTTTCGGCAGAGACGATGACAGCATCCGGCCCGTGCTCCGCGCGGACCTGCGCGAGCAGCTCTTCGAGGTCACGACCCTCAAGCAGCAACCGGGTAGGCACCATTCACCACCCCAATAGTCTCAATCCGCAGCGTACTCCCGGCGATCTCTGAGTAGGACAGAACCGGTAAACGCGGCAATGCCATCTGCACCAGTTTCCGCAGAGCGTTGCGCAGTTGCGGTGAGCAGACGAGGACGGGACTGACGCCCCGTTCCTCGCCGAGTTCGGTGATTCTGGTCAGGTCGGCGAGCATCGACTCGGCGCGTGCCGTGTCGATCAGCAGCTGCAGTCCGCTGTCGGTCGGCCGCAGCGATTCCAGCAGCTGCTGCTCCAGCCTCGGCTCGAGCGTGATCGCCGTGAGGGTGCCGTCGTGGGCGTACCGGGCGGCGATCGCCGGCCCGAGCGACGCCCGCGCCGCCTCGACCAGCGAGTCGGGGTCGGTGGACTGCTTCGCCTGCAGCGACAGGGATTCGAAGATGCGCACCAGGTCGCGGATCGGCACGCCCTCGTCGAGCATGGTCTGCAGCACCCGCTGGACCTGCCCGAGGCTGAGCGCCGACGGGGTCAGCTCCTCCACGACGACGGGGTGCGTGCGCTTGACGATCTCGGTGAGCGCGCGGACGTCCTCGCGCCCCAGCAGGCGGCTGGCGTGCACGCGGACGATCTCCGCCAGGTGCGTGATGATGACGGACGCCCGGTCGACGACCGTCGCGCCGGTGAGGTCCGCCTGGTGCCGCAGCTCGGCCGGCACCCACTTGCCGGCCAGGCCGAAGACCGGCTCGACGCCGGCCCGGCCGGGCAGGAAGTCCAGGCCGTCGCCGATCGCCAGGACCGTCCCGGGCGGCGCCTGGCCGCGGCCGACCTCGACGCCGCTGATGCGCACCGCGTACGTCGACAGCGGCAGCTCCAGGTCGTCGCGGGTGCGCACCGGCGGCATGACGATGCCGAGCTCCAGCGCGACCTTGCGGCGCAGGGCCCGGACCCGCTCCAGGAGGTCGCCGCCGCTGGCGTCGACGAGGTCGACGAGGTCGGGCGCCAGGGCCAGCTCCAGCGGGTCGACCCGCATCTCCCCCAGCAGCGTCTCCGTCGGGTCCGGCGGTGGCGGCTCGGCCTCGGCGGCGGCAGCGTCCTGCTGGTCGGCCTCGCTGACGGGTTTCGGCAGGCGCTGGGCGATGATCAGCACCGCCGCGCCGACGAGCAGGAAGGGCAGCTTCGGCAGCCCGGGGATGAGGCACAGCGCGAGCGCCGCGCCGCCGCCGATCTGCAGCGCCCGGCGGTTCTGGCTGAGCTGCTTGCTGACCGTGGCGCCCATGTCGCCGTCGTTGGCGGAGCGGGTCACGATGAGGCCGGTCGCCACGGACAGCAGCAGCGCCGGGATCTGCGAGACGAGGCCGTCGCCGACGGACAGCAGCGAGTAGGTCTGGATCGAGTCGGTCGCCGACAGCCCGCGCTGCAGCATGCCGATCGCGAAGCCGCCGATGAGGTTGACCAGCGTGATGATGATGGCGGCGATCGCGTCGCCCTTGACGAACTTCGACGCGCCGTCCATCGCGCCGTAGAAGCTCGCCTCGGAGGTGATCTCGGTGCGGCGCTTGCGGGCCGTGGCCTCGTCGATGAGGCCGGCGTTGAGGTCCGCGTCGATCGCCATCTGCTTGCCGGGCATCGCGTCGAGGGTGAAGCGGGCGCCGACCTCGGCGACGCGCTCCGCGCCCTTGGTGATGACGATGAACTGGACGATGAACAGGATCAGGAAGATGACGAGGCCGACGATGAGCGAGCCGCCGACGACGAAGTGGCCGAACGCCTCGATGACGTCACCGGCGAAGCCCTCGGTGAGCACGAGCCGCGTCGCGCTGATGTTGAGCGACAGGCGGAAGAGCGTCGCGATGAGCAGCAGCGAGGGGAACGACGAGAACTCGAGCGGCCGCTTCACGTACATGCTGACCAGCACGATCACGAGCGCCAGCGTGATGTTTGCGGCGATGAGCGTGTCCAGCAGCATGGCCGGCAGCGGCACGACCATCATGAGGATGATCAGCACGATGCCGATGGGCACGACGAACTGCGACAGGCGTTTGGGCACGCTCTCCCCGTCTTTCCGATGTGACGCGTTCACCTGATCGGTGCCGAACGGGTAGTTCTGAGGGTTTTCCTTTGGTTGCAGGGCCGGGTGCCGATCGTCAGGGGCGTGCAGCCCGCAACGACCTCCACTCCCGACTCGACGCAGCTCGTCCACATCGGACGCCAGCCGCTCTACGACTGGTCCGGGCACGTCGTCGGCTACGAGCTGCTGTTCCGCGGCGCCGCGGACGAGGTCGAGGCGTCCCGGCGCAGCGCGTACGCGACCAGCCAGGTCATCGTCAACGCGTTCACCGAGTTCGGCCTGGAGCAGCTCGTCGGCGGCCGCAAGTGCTTCATCAACCTGACCCGCGACTTCCTCGTCGGTGACCTGCCGCTGCCGTTCGACCCGGACCACGCGATCCTGGAGATCCTGGAGACCGTCGAGATCGACGACGCGGTGCTCGCCGGGACCGCGAGGCTGGTGCAGCAGGGGTACGAGATCGCCCTCGACGACTTCGTGTTCGGCCTCGGCCACGAGCGGCTGCTGGGCCTGGCCTCGTACGTGAAGCTGGACCTGCTCATCCGCGAGCCCGAGGAGCTCGTCGAGGTGGTGGCCCGCTGCCGCCGCTACCCGGGGATCAAGCTGGTCGCGGAGCGGGTGGAGATCGAGGAGCACATCCTGCTGGCGCAGCGGCTCGGGTTCGACCTGCTGCAGGGGTACGCCGTGGGCCGCCCGCAGGTGCTGACGGCGGTCGCGCTGTCACCGTCGCGGCTGCGCCGCCTGGAGCTGCTCGGCGCGGTCACCGCGGAGGACGCCGACATCGCGAAGGTGTCGGCGATCGTGCAGAGCGACCCGGCGCTGTCCTACCGCGTGCTGCGGGCGACGAACTCGGCCGCGTCCGGGCTGCCGCGCAAGGTGGCGTCGGTCCGCGACGCGGTCGTGCTGCTCGGCTCGGCGAAGATCCGGCAGTGGGCGGCGCTGATGCTCGTCAGCGACGTGGCGGAGTCGGCGACCGAGGACCAGCTGTCCACGACGATGGCCCGGGCCCGGCTGTGCCAGACCGTCGCGGAGCGGCTCGGGTTGCAGGGCGACGCGGCGTTCACCGTCGGCCTGCTCGCCGGTGTCGCCGAGCTCATCTCGGAGCCGGTCGCGGAGCTGGTCACCCGGCTTCCGCTGACGGTCGAGGTGGCCGACGCGCTCGTCGACGGGCACGGCCGGCTCGGCCAGGTCCTGTCGATCGTGCGGGCGTACGAGGTCGCCGACGAGCACGCCCTCGCCGCCGCGCCGGTGTCGTCGGCGGACCTGGCGAAGGCGTACCTGGCGGCGGTCGGCTGGTCGATGCGCACCATCGAGGGCGCACTGGGCCGGTAATGGCTGGTGAGAAGACCGAGCAGCCTACCGAGCAGAAGAAACGGCAGGCGCGGCGCGAGGGCACCCGGGCCCGCACGCCGGATCTCGGCGCGTGGGGTGGGGTGCTGCTGGCCAGCGTGCTCCTGCCGATGACGGCCCGCAGCGTCATGGCACGGACCCAGGACCTGTTCTCCAAGAGCACGCAGGCGTTCACCGACCCGGAGCCGGCCAAGGCCCTGGAGCTGCTCAAGACCGGCATGACCGACATCGCGATCTGCGCCGCGCCGATCACCGTGGGCCTGTTCGTGTTCGCGATCGTCGGCACCGCCGCCCAGGGCGGCCTGCGCCCGGCGACGAAGCAGCTCAAGCCCGACTTCAAGAAGCTCAACCCGATCAAGGGCCTGAAGCGCACGTTCGGCGGCCAGGCGGCGTGGGAGAGCGTCAAGTCCCTGGCGAAGGTGATCATCCTCGGCGTCGTCGTCTACAACACGATGCACACGCTGGTGCCGACGCTGCTGGGTGCGACCGCGATGCCGCTGCAGACGATCATCGGCCTGGTCGCCGACACGGTGCTGAAGGTCATCAGGGTCGCCGCCGTCACCGGCCTCGTGCTCGCCTTCGCCGACTACTTCGTGGCCAAGCGCCGGGTCAACAAGCAGCTGATGATGTCGAAGGAAGAGATCAAGGAGGAGCACAAGAAGTCCGAGGGCGACCCGCACGTGAAGGGCCACATCCGGCAGCGGCAGCACGAGATGGCCCGCAGCCGGATGATGGCCGACGTGCCGCGCGCGGACGTCGTGGTGGTCAACCCGACCCATGTCTCGGTGGCGCTGCGGTACGACCCGACGAAGGGCGCCCCGAGAGTGGTCGCGAAGGGGCAGGGCGTGATCGCGCTGAAGATCCGTGAGGTCGCCACCGAGCACCGGGTGCCGATGGTCGAGGACGTGCCGCTCGCCCGGGCGCTGCACGCCGCCTGCGAGATCGGCGACGAGATCCCGGCCGAGTTCTTCGGCGCGGTCGCCCGGGTGCTCGCGTTCATCATGATGCTCAAGTCGAAGGGGTCCGCCGCCGGCGTGCACACGGTGCCGGAGCACCGTTAGCGTGCTGGCATGGACGACTTCGACGTCGTGGTGGTCGGTGCCGGTCCGGCGGGCGCGGCGGCTGCGCTCGCCGCGCGGCGGGCCGGCGCGAGCGTGCTGCTGCTGGACAAGGCCGGCTTCCCGCGCGACAAGCCGTGCGGTGACGGGGTCGCGCCGCACGCCCTCGACGTGCTCGCCGGGCTCGGCGTGACCGGCGTCGAGGACGGCTTCGCGCCGGTGCCGTCGCTGCGGCTCGTCGGTCCCGCCGGTGGGGCGGTCGCCCGCAGGCACGCCCGCCCCGCGTACACCATCCCCCGGCTGGTCCTCGACGAACGGATCGCAAACGGGGCGGTGGCGGCCGGGGCGGTGCTGCGCCGCCACACCGTGCGCCGCATCGAGGAGCGCCCGGACCGGGTGGTCGTCGACGGGGTGGTCTCGGCGCGGGCGGTCATCGGCGCCGACGGCGCGTATTCGACGGTGCGCAAGGCGCTCGGGCAGCCGCCGAACGGCCCCGGCCACCTGGCGCTCGCCATCCGCGGCTACGCGCCCTTCGCGGGGCAGCCCGCCGAGCAGCGGATCGTGACCGCGTCGCGGGAGTGGCCGGCCTACGCGTGGGCCTTCCCGATCGGGGACGGCACCGCCAACATCGGCTACGGGGAGGTGCTGCACGGCCGGCCGATCTCCCGGGCGCACCTGCTGGACCGCCTCGCCGAGCTGCTGCCCGACGTGGACACGGCGGCGGCGACCGGGCTGCGGGCGCACCACCTGCCGCTGTCGACGCGCCGCCCGGCGCCGGCCCGGGGCCGGCTGCTGCTCGTGGGCGACGCGCTGTCGCTGATCAATCCCTTCACCGGCGAGGGCATCTTCTACGCGGTGCTGTCCGGCGCCCTGGCCGGCGCGGCGGCGGCCGGTGACGCGCCGGCCAGGCGGTACGCCGCGGCGCTGCGGGGCCGGCTCGGGCGGCACCTGCGGCACTCGCGGGCGGCGGCGCTGCTCGGCGGCCGGCAGTGGATCGTCAACGCCGCGGTGCGCGCCGCCGACCGGCGCCAGGCGGTCTTCGACGACCTGATCGAGCTCGGCCTCGGCGACGGCACGCTGACCCCGCGCACGGTCGGTGCCATCGCCCGCCACGTGGTCACGCGCTGAGGTTCTCCGCCATCCGGGCCAGGGTGCGCACGGTGGTCAGGTAGTCCTCGCCGGGGACGCCCTCGGCGACCCGCCGGCGGACCGCGGCCACGTCGGCGGCGATCGCCGCCCTCGCCCGCTCGCCGTCGTCCGTGAGCGCGCCGTCCTGCCGCATCCACCCCCGCCGGACCAGGTCCTGCCGGCACTCCTCCTGCCCTTCCCACAGCGGGTCCTCCGGTCCGAGGCCGTTGAGCAGCTGCCAGTGCCGGCGGCGCAGCCCCTGCCGGTCCAGCGCGGCCACGAACGCGCCCTCGATCCGCTGGTCGAGCTCGCGCAGCCAATAGCCGATCGGCCTGTCCTCTGGTTTCATGGGTTCCACCTGTACATGCCTCCAGAATGTAGATAACAAAAATTATGCATCCTTCCCTTGCCGCCGTCGAGACCGCGATGGTGTCGATCCGGCGCAGCCAGACCCGGCGCGCACTGGCCCGCAGCGGCCCGCCCAGCGGGGTGGACCCGGCGGTCTTCGACGTCGTCGACGCGGTCGAGGGGCTGCGCGACCGCGCGACGGTGACGGCCGTCGCCGCCGCGCTCGACGTGGCGCAGCCCCGCGCGAGCAAGCTCGTCGCCGCCGCCGTCGAGGCCGGCTGGGTGCGGCGCGAGGCCGACCAGGACGACGGCCGCCGGTCGCTGCTCGTGCGCACCCCGGCCGGGCTGGCGCTGTGCGAGCGGGTGCACGCCGCGCGGCGGGCGAGGTTCGCCGCAGCGACCGCCGGCTGGACGCCCGCGGAGGTGGAGACGTTCGCCCAGCTCCTGACCCGCTTCGTCGCGGGCCTCACCGAAACGGCCGGACAACGGCACTGAGCGTCGATTCTTCAATGCTCCGGCGCACGGTAATCTTCGCGCCAGAGGTGATGTGGTTGACCGGCTCCGACGGCCAGGACGATGCGCTCATCGAGCCTGCGCTGTCCGACCTCGCGCACCGGTGGGTCGCCGCCGTCCGCCGGACCAGCTTCCTCGACGTGGGCGCCGAGGCGCTCCGCGACCGCTTCGAGCAGCTGGTCACGATGCTCGCCGGCGTGCTGCGCGCCGACCCGTTCGACCCCCGGCCCGCCGCCGGAGCCGGCTCGGCGCTCGTCGACGTCGGGCTGTCCAGCCCCGAGGCGCTCCAGCACTCCATCGCCGTCCTCGCCTCGCTGCCCGCCGCCGCGGACGTCAAGCCCGACGAGGACAGGATCGGCGCGGTCCTCGGCGCGGTCGCGGCCGGCTTCACCCGCGCCGGCCGGCAGCGGATCCTCGACGACCAGGAGCGCATCCGCCGCGCCTGGGCCAGGGCGCTCACCGACGCCGAGCACAGCCTGCAGCTGGAGCTGCACCACCAGGCGCACCACGACCCGCTGACCGGGCTGCCCAACCGGGTCCTGCTCTACCGGCACCTCACCGACACGCTCGGCGAGGCCGGCGGCCGCGACCGGATCGGCGTCTGCTTCCTGGACCTCGACGAGTTCAAGACCGTCAACGACACCCTCGGCCACGGCTCCGGCGACCGGCTCCTCGTCGCCCTGGCCGACCGGCTCCGGGCCTGCGTCAACGGCGCCGGCCACTTCGTGGCCCGGGTCGGCGGCGACGAGTTCGTGGTGGTCGTGCGCCACAGCACCGGTCCCGGCCAGCTGACCGAGCTGGCCGAGGCGATGCTGGCCGAGCTGAGCAAGCCCGTCCGCCTCGACAGTCACGAGCTGTCCGTGTCGGCCAGCATCGGCATCGTCGAGCAGCCCTGCCACGGCGCCGACCCCGACGAGCTGCTGCGCGCCGCGGACGCCACGCTCTACCTGGCGAAGGAGGAGGGCCGAGCCCGTTACGCGCTCTTCGACGCCAAGCGCAACGCGCAGCAGGTCCTGCGGTACGGGCTGACCGGCCGCCTCGCGGGTGCCCTGGACCGCGGCGAGTTCGAGCTGGTCTACCAGCCGCTCGTGGCCCTCGCCGACAACCGGCTGCGCGGTGCCGAGGCCCTGCTGCGCTGGCGCCACCCGGACCTCGGCACCGTCTCGCCCAACACGTTCATCCCCGTCGCCGAGCAGTCCGGCATGATCCATCCGCTGGGCCGCTGGGTCCTGCGCGAGTCGTGCCGCGTCGCCGCCGACTGGCAGCGCTCACACCCCGACACGCCGCTGCTCATCAGCGTCAACGTCTCCCCGCGCCAGTGCACCGACCCCCGGCTGCTCGACGACGTGCGGCACGCCCTCGCCGACACCGGCCTCTCCCCGGCCAACCTCCAGCTGGAGCTGACCGAGACCGTCCTCATGCAGTCGACCGGCCAGCCCATCCAGACCCTGCGCACCATCGCCGACCTGGGCGTGCGCATCGTCATCGACGACTTCGGCATCGGCTACTCCAACCTCGCCTACCTGCGCCACCTCCCGGTCCACGGCCTGAAGCTCGCCGGCGCCTTCATGGCCGGCATCCGCTCCCTGGCCAGCGACCACGTCGACGAGCAGATCGTGGAGACGGTCATCCGCCTGGCGCACACCCTGCAGATGACCGTCACCGCCGAAGGCATCGAGACGGCCGACCAGGCCGGCCGCCTCGCGTCGCTGGGCTGCGACCTCGGTCAGGGCTGGCACTTCGGCCGCCCCGTGACCGCCGGCGAGATCCCCTCCCGCTGAGGGCCTACTTCAGGACCTCGCGCAGGCGGGGCGCGAAGGTGGCCGGGTCCTCCACGAAGGCGATGTGCCCGCCCGGGAACACGGCACGGTCCGTGCCCAGCTCCGTGGCCAGGGCGGCCGACGTCCGGTCGCAGATCTGGCCGGTGGAGGCCTCCCCGACGGCGACGACGATCCGTACACCGGACGAACGCAGCGCCGCGAGATCCGGCTGGAACAGGGTGGTGCCGCGCATCTCGTGCAGGAACCAGAACCGCTCGTCGGCCTCCTGCTGGGCGTCCGGCGGGGGCGGCGCGGCCGAGGGGTCCATCGGGATGTTGGCGTTGACCAGGAACTTCATCCAGGCGCCGGGCACGTCGCCGGCTGCGTAGGTGGCGATGATGTCCTCGATCGCCACCCGCTGCCCGGCGGCGTCGGGCAGGAGCTCCGTCACCGGCGGCTCGTGGGCGACGAGCGTGTGCATCGCGCCGGGATGCGCCTGCGCCAGCGCCAGCCCGGTGACGGCGCCGCCGCTCGTACCGAAGACGGCGGCGGGACCCTCGTCCAGGTGGGCGATCAGCGCGGCCAGGTCGGCCGCGCGCAGCTGCGGGGTCGAGTCCGCGTCCGGGTCGTCGGGGACGCTGCCGCCGACGCCTCGAGGGTCGGTCGTGAGGACGGTATGGTCGGCGGCGAGCAGGTCGGCCAGCGGCGCGAGGAACCTGGTGCCCATCGGGGCGCCGGCGAGCACCAGCAGCGGACCCCGGCCGCGCACCTCGTAGTACAGGGTGGCGTCGGGCACGCGCAGCGTGTGGTTCATGAAACTCCTCCAGACAAGGCGGTGGAAATGTCAGTCGGAACATCGGTCGACAGTGAGACCGGCGCCGGGGCGCAGAATCGTCGCGATCCCGCCGACGAGTTCACGAGACTGGTCGAGCCGCTGCGGGCGCAGCTGCACGCGCACTGCTACCGGATGCTGGGCTCGGTCCACGACGCCGACGACGCGCTGCAGGACGCGCTGCTGCGGGCGTGGCGCGGGATCGGCGCGGTCAAGGAGCGGGGGTCGCTGCGGGCGTGGCTCTACACCGTCGCCACCCGCACCTGTCTGGACCTCGCCGCGGCCCGGGGACGGCGGGCGCTGCCGATGGACCTGGGGCCGGCCAGCGAACGCGTCGAGCTCGCACCCGCCCCGCTGCCCGAGGTCGCGTGGCTGGAGCCGTACCCGGAGGCCGTCTGCGAACGGCGCGAGACCGTCGAGCTGGCGTTCGTCGCGGCCCTGCAGCACCTGCCGGGCAACCAGCGGGCGGCGCTGCTGCTCTTCGACGTGCTGGGCTTCTCCGCCGCCGAGATCGCCGCGATGATGCGGACCACGCCCACGTCGGTGAACTCGGCGCTGGCCCGGGCCCGCCGGCTCGTCGCGGAGCGCGTGCCGGCGCCGACCCAGCAGCGGACCCTGCGCGACGTCGGCGACGCGCGGGTGCGGGAGCTCGTCACCCGCTACGCGACGGCGATGGAGCGCGGCGACACGGCCGGTCTCGTCGCGCTGCTCACGCAGGACGTGACCTGGTCGATGCCGCCGCTGCCGCACTGGTACCGCGGGAAGGCCGCGATCGAGTTCGCCGCCGAGCTGCCGCTGAAGCGCTGCGGCTCATGGCGGCACCTGCCGGCCACGGCGAACGCCCAGCCCGCCGTCGCCTGCTACCTGCGCGACAGCGGCACGGGCCCGCACCGCGCCTGGTCGGTCAGCGTGCTGACCCTGCGCGGCGACCGGATCAGCGCGATCACGTCGTTCATCGGCGAGGAGCACTTCGACCGCCTCGGGCTGCCGTTGACGCAGTGACCGTCACGCGCTGCTGCGGCGCAGGCGGATCCAGCGGTACCCGTAGCCGGCCAGCTGCAGCGCGGTGAAGTCGCCGGCCGGGCCGTACTCCCGGTCGGCGAAGACGTCGTTGGGCAGGTGCGTCTCCTCGGCCAGGTCGCCGAGGTCGACGACGGCGTCCTCGGTGCCCAGGTTGTGCAGGAACAGCACCGAGCCGGTCGGCCCGTCGGCCCGGTGGGCGAGCACCCCCGGCGGCAGGGGCCGGTCGACGCACGTACACACGCCGCCGCCGACCTCCGGAATCTCCCGGAGGGTGCGGATCATCCGCTCGAACCACGCCAGCAGCGACCGGTCGTCGTGCCGCTGGGCGGTGACGTTGACCCGCTCGTAGCCCCACTCGCCCTTGCTGATGACCGGGCGGATGGGCTCGGCGTCGCTGAACCCTCCGTTCTTCGCGAACGACCACTGCATGGGGGTGCGGATGGCGTACCGGCCGACCTGGGTCAGGTCCTCCCCCATGCCGATCTCCTCGCCGTACCGCAGCACCGGGGTGCCCCGCAGCGTGAACTGCAGCGAGTAGGCCAGCTCCAGGCGGCTCCGGTCGTTGCCGAGCATGGGCGCGAGACGGCGGCGGATGCCCCGGTCGTACAGCCGCATGTCCTCATCGGGACCGAACTGCGCGAACACGTCCTCGCGCTGCTCGGCGGTGAGCCGGGACAGGTCGATCTCGTCGTGGTTGCGCAGGAACGTCGCCCACTGCCCGCCCGCCGGCAGCTTCGGCGTGGTCCGCAGCCACTCGATGACCGGCTCGGGGTGCTGCCGGGCCAGCGCGAGGACGAGCCGGCCGTTGAGCATGAAGTCGAACAGCATGTGGATGCGGTTGCCCGACCCGCCGGAGTCGCCGAAGTACTCCGGCAGCTTCTCCGGCTCCACGTTCGCCTCGGCGAGCAGGACCGCGTCGCCGCGCCGCCACTGGATGTGCTGCCGCAGCTCGCTGAGATAGTCGAAGTCCATCGGGCTCTCGGGGACCCCGGGCTCCGTCAGCTCGATGATGAACGGCACCGCGTCCATGCGGAACCCCGCGACGCCGAGCTGGATCCAGAAGGCCAGGATCTTCTTCACCTCGGCCCGCACCAGCGGGTTGGCGAAGTTGAGGTCCGGCTGGAAGTCGTAGAAGCGGTGGTAGTACCAGGCGCGGGCCTTGCGATGGTACGTCCAGGTCTCCTTCTGCTCGCCGGGGAACACCATTCCCTGGTAGCGGTCGGACGGCTCCTTGTCGGACCACACGAACCAGTCGCGGTACGGCGAGTCCTTCGACGCGACCGCCGACTGGAACCACGGGTGCTCGTCCGACGTGTGATTCACCACCAGGTCGATGATGACCTTGATCCCGCGGTTCGCCGCCTCGTGCAGCAACTCGGCGAAGTCGCCCAGCGTGCCGAGCCGGGGATCGACGTTGTAGAAGTCCGTGGCGTCGTACCCGTCGTCCTTGCCAGGTGTCGGATGGATCGGATGCAGCCACAGGCAATTGATCCCGAGCCTGGTCAGGTAGTCGAGGCGGCTGATGAGACCTTGAAAGTCACCGATGCCATCGCCGTTGGAGTCCTGGAACGTCTCGACGTCCAGGCAATAGATGACACTCTCGGTGTACCAGCGCTCGCCCATGTGGTCCGGGGTTACCGAATCGGGCTTCACGCAAACGCGCGCTTGCGTGCCCCCGCCCCGACCGCGAGGATGGCTCCCGGGGGGCTGATGGTCGACTTCGCCGGCGCGCTACGTGACGCCATCCAGGCACGGGGCCTGGGACTGGAACGCATCCAGGAGCGGCTTCGCGCCGAGGGATATTCAGTGAGTCTCGCCACGTTGAGTTACTGGCAGACCGGACGCAGCCGTCCAGAGCGGCGTGAGTCCCTGGCCGCCCTCGCCGAGCTCGAGAAGATCCTGGAGGTCGAGCCGGGGTCCCTTGCCGCCCTCGTGGGGCCGCCGCGCCCGCGCGGCCGGCACCTGCACAAGAGCCAGGAGGCACCCGGCCTGGGTGCGTTCTGGTCCGAGCAGGACCTCATCACCGACCTGGCGCAGGGTGTCGACACCCGCTGGGACGAGCGACTGACCCGGCTCAGTCAGCACGACCGGGTCAACGTCGGGCCGGAGCGCGAGGAGGTCTCGTTCCTCGTCCGGCAGGTGTTACGGGCCGAGGCCGACGGCCCCGACCGGTATGTCGTGATCGTCCGCCTCGACGAGCTGGAGCACCCGCTCCCGCTGATCACCGCGGTCCGCAACTGCCGCCTGGGCCGGGTGGTCGAGCACGTGGAAAGCGCGTTTCTCCTGGCGGAGCTGCTCTTCGACCGCCCGCTCGCCAAGGGCGAGACGGTCATCACCGAACATGCGCTACATAATTATCCGCCGTTTCCGACCGCGACCAATTATGAGCGCAAGTTTCGGCTTCCGGTGCGTGAATACGTGCTCGAGGTGTGTTTCGACCCGGCAGCGCTGCCGCGGGCCGTCTATCAGTTCCAGCAGATGGACGGCCAGACCGAACAGGTGACCCCTAACGAGGTCGACGTGGGCAATTCAGTCCACGCGATCGCACTGGACTACGGCCCGGGTCGTTACGGGTTCCGATGGGACTGGGACTGAAGTTCCTGCTGCTCAGATCGTCTTGGGCAGCTGGGAACAACGGGGCGCCGGTGTGACCAGCGCCCCGCCTCTGTTCCCGGACATTACCGGCGTCACCATCTGAACGGCTGGGATGTCGCCGCGACGGTAAGGGTGGAACGCATGTGCCGCCTCCACAAGGAAGTCGTTTTCCTTGCCACCGACGTTAATGGCGGCACGCGATCGACCGGAAGATCTGTCCCCCGCTTAACAGTTAACCCTCGACCCCACCGCGCCGTTAACAGTTAAGTATTGGAAATAGACCGTTCACGAAGCGACCAAGCCCTCCGCCACCCCACCCCACCCGCAGCTCAGAGCCCGACGCCCCGGGGCGGCCCTGTTCCCCCGGTTATGTCGACTCGCTCCGCTCCCCGACATAACCGAAATTTCGGTTATGTCCGCGGCGCGGACATAACCGCGAGGCAACTGTCGAGGCCGACGCGATCCGCCACCCACCGAATGCGGCGCCCAGGCGCAGATCCCCATGATCCGGAAGACTTTTTGCTGCTATAACGACACAAACTCTTCCGGATCATGAGAACACCGCGCAGACCAACCACCGGACGCGGCGCACACGCGCAACCCCAGCCATCCGCCATCCTGAGGCCGGCCATCGAACTCGGCACCCAGGCACTGCCGCCAGATCCCCATGATCCGGAAGACCTTGTGCACCTATGACGACACAAACTCTTCCGGATCATGAGGACGCCGCGCAGACCGACCACCGGAAGCGGCGCACACGCGCAAACCCAGCCAGTGCGGGCGAGACCAAGCCATCCAGCCACCCCGAGGAAACCGGGGGCGCGGCGCCCAGCGCAGACGGCCCGAATCTCCATGATCCGGAAGACCCTGTGCACCTATGACGACACGAACTCTTCCGGATCATGGGAAGGGCGGAGGGTGAGCACCGGATGCGGCGCGCATGCGCGATCCCAGCCAGCGTGGCACGCGCGGCTGTGCGCCGCGGAGCGGCGCATTGGGGTGCGGGTGAGAATCCCCGCCGGGACCCGCCGCGGCAGCGGTGGGGCGGAAGCACAGCATTGGAGCCGGGCGGTCGCACCCGCCAACTTGTGCGACCGCCCGGGGAATGTGGGCCGTCGGGTCCGGCTGGCGCTGGGCTCGGTGGCGGCCGGGCCCAGCGCCAGGTTCCAGACGGCGTCTGCGGGTGCTGCGTGGGTCAGGACAGCCGCAGCCAGGCTGAGGCGTCCACGGGGAGTGTGCCGTCGGCGTTGAGCGGCACGCTGCTGACGAGCACCTCGCGGTGCGGCGGCAGCTGGGCCGGCGCCGTGCCGAGGTTGGTGACGTTGGCGAAGGTGTCGTCGCGGGCGAAGGCCAGGACGTCGGGCGCGGAGTCGAGCCACCGCATGGGGCCGTCGCCCAGGGAGGGCTCGGCGCGCCGGATGCGCAGCGCCTCGCGGTACAGCTCGAGGAACGACCCCTCGACGCCCTCCTGCGCGGCGACGGTCTTCGACGCCCAGGCGGCCGGCTGCGGCAGCCACGGCTGGCCGGAGGCGTCGGCGGGGCTGAAGCCGAAGGGGGCCGAGTCACCGGACCAGGGCAGCGGCACCCGGCAACCGTCGCGGCCGGGGTTGGTGCCGCCGGAGCGGTGGTACATCGGGTCCTCGCGGAGGGCGTCGTCGAGGTCCTCGACCTCCTCCAGGCCCAGCTCCTCGCCCTGGTACAGGTAGACCGCGCCGGGCAGCGACATGATGAGCAGCGCGGCGGCGCGGGCGCGGCGGCTGCCCAGCGCGAGGTCGGAGGGCACGTTGTAGCGCTTCTCGGCGAAGGAGAAGTTGGTCGACTCGCGGCCGAAGCGCGTGACCTCGCGGGTGACGTCGTGGTTGGACAGGACCCAGGTGGCCGGGGCGGAGACCGGCGCGTGCACCTCGAGGGTCATGTCGATCTCGTAGCGGAGCTTGTCCGCCTCCCACGGCGCGTTGAGGAACGCGAAGTTGAAGGCGGTGTGCAGCTCGTTGGGGGCCAGGTAGCGGGCGAAGGCCTCGTGGTCGGGCAGCCACACCTCGCCGATGAGGGCGCGGGGCGGCGTGTAGGTGTCGGAGATGCGCCGCCACGCCTGGTAGACGTCGTGGATGCCCTCGTTGTCCTCGTACTTGTCGCTGACGAGGGGGTCCTTGATGAGGACGGCGGCGGAGTCGATGCGGATGCCGTCGATGCCCCGGTCGAGCCAGAAGCGGACGATGTCCTCGAACTCGTCGCGGACCGCCGGGTGGTCCCAGTTGAAGTCGGGCTGCTCGGAGGCGAAGAGGTGCAGGTACCACTCGCCGTCGGGGACGCGGGTCCAGGCGGGGCCGCCGAAGATGGACTGCAGGTCGGTCGGCGGCTGCTCGCCTTCGGGGCCGCGTCCCTTGCGGAACCAGAAGAGGTCACGCTCGGGCGAGCCGGGCGAGGACGCGAGGGCCTTCTGGAACCAGGCGTGAGCGTCGGAGCAGTGGTTGGGCACGATGTCGCAGATGACCCGGATGCCGGCGGCGTGCGCCTCCTCGATCAGCTTCTCGGCCTCCGCGAGGGTGCCGAAGATCGGGTCGATGGCGCGGAAGTCGGCGACGTCGTAGCCACCGTCGGCGAGCGGGGACGGGTACCACGGCACGATCCAGATCGCGTCGACCCCGAGACCCGCCAGGTACGGCAGTCTGGATCGCAGGCCCGCCAGGTCGCCGACGCCGTCGCCGTTGCCGTCGGCGAAGCTGCGCAAGTAGACCTGGTAGATAGCGGCGCTGCGCCACCAAGCCTGGTGGTGTTGGTCGGCCACGTGGAACCTGCTTTCTCACACTCGGTGTTGCCTATGCCCGAAGGTGTTGCCTGTACACGACAAGGTGGATCTGACGAAGGGCTAGCCCTTCACGGCCCCTCCCAGTCCGGCGCCCGAGAGGAACAGTCGCTGGAAGGCGATGAAGAACACGACCGGGATGAGCGTCGAGATCGCGAGCGCCGCGAGGAACACGCCGAGGTCGGTCTGCGACGCGATGGCGGGCAGGCGCACCGACAGCGGCTGCTTGGACGGGTCCTTGAGCACGAGCATCGGCCAGAGGAAGTCCTTCCAGCTGGCGATCGTCGCGAACACCGACACCACGCCGAGGATGGGCTTGGACATCGGCAGGACGACCGACCAGAACAGCCGGAACGAGCTGGCGCCGTCGACCCTGGCGGCCTCGAACACCTCGCGGGGCAGGCCGTCGAAGAACCGGGTCATGAGCACGACGTTGAAGGCGCTCGCGCCGGACGGCAACCACACGGCGAGGAAGTTGTTGATGAGCGAGGTGCCGACCACGGGCGGGTTGAGGATCGTGAGGTACAGCGGCACGAGGAGCACGACGCTCGGCACGAACAGCGTGGCGATCACCAGGCCGTTGACGATCTTGCCCCAGGCGGGCCGCAGGACGGACAGCACGTAGCCGCCGGTGGTCGCGACGAGCATCTGGACGAACCACGAGCCGGCCGCGAGCCAGATCGTGTTGAGGAAGTAGTGGCTGATCTGGACGTCGTTCCACGCCTCGGAGATGTTCTCCAGCCGGACGCCGTGCGGGAAGATGGCCAGCGGCGTGCGGATGATGTCCTGCGTGGGCGTGATGGCGAACTTCGCCAGCAGCAGCATCGGCCCGACGCCGACCAGGAGGAGCAGGGCCATCAGGAGCCCGTGCAGGAGCGTCATGGTGCCGCGGATGCGCGGGTTCTGCCAGTCCTTCGCCGAGACGTAGCCGCGGGTGCCTTCCGGCTGCGCCTTCTTGGGCTTGCGCGCCTGCCGCCCGCTCAGGACGGCACCGCCCGGAGCCGCGACGGCCGTCCGGATCGACCCGCCCGCGTCCGCCCGGTGCCTGGAGGGATCGGTGACGGTCATGGTGCTCCTCTTCCCCTCGGAACTGTGCTGACCGGTCATGACTTGCTCCAGCCGGACGTGAGCTTGAAGTACACCAGCGACAGGATCGCCAGGAACGTGGCGAGCAGGACGGACAGGGCGGTCGCGGCGCCGTAGTTCCCGCCCAGGGAACGGCCGAACGCGTAGTCGTAGATCATGAGCAGGATCGTGATGGTGGCGTTGGCCGGGCCACCGCCGGTGAACAGGTAGGGCTCAAGGAACACCTGCACGGTACCGATGATCTGCAGGATGAACGTGATGAGCAGGACGCCGCGCAGCTGCGGCATGCTCACGTGCCACACCTTGCGCCAGATGCCGGCCCCGTCGACCTCGGCGGCGTCGTACAGCTCGTCCGGGACGCTCAGCAGCGCGGCCAGGTAGATGATCACGGTTCCGCCGGCGGCGGCCCAGGTCGCTTCGAGCACGAGCGACGGCATGACGAGCGTCGTGTCGGACAGCCAGGAGTACGGGCCGAGCCCGACGTACCCGAGGATCGTGTTGAACACGCCGTCCTGGGAGCCGTCGTAGAAGAACTTCCACAGCAGCACCGCGACGACCGGCGGCACCACGACAGGAAGGTAGGCGAGCACCGAGAACACGCCCTTGCGCTTGCGGACCGAGCTCATCAGCACCGCGGCCACGAGCGGGATCGGGTAGCCGAAGATCAGGGCGAGGAGCGCGAAGTACAGCGTGTTGAGAATCGCCGTGGGCAGGTCGGGATCGGTGAGCACGAACTCGAAGTTCTTCCAGCCGACCCACGTCGGGTCGCCGACGAGGTTCGTCTTCTGGAAGCTCATGACGATCGACCGGACGATCGGCCACCACGAGAAGATGCCGAAGACGATCAGCAGCGGCAGCGCGAACAGGACCGAGCTCAGCCCACCCCGCTGGACCCAGGTGACCGGGCTGCGCCGGCGGACCTGCCGGGTCACCTCACCGGTCTGCCGCAGAGCGCCGGGTGCACTCACGACCACATCACTCCTCGTCCTGGTTTCGGGGGCAGAGCCCCCGGTGTGGGCCGCGATGTTCCCACGGCCCACACCTTGCGGGTTTGTCTGTCGGTGGAGCGAGGATCAGCCGGCGGCGTCGATGGCGCGCTGCGCCTTCGTGTTGGCGTCGGCGAGGAGCTGGTCGATGTTGGCGTCCTTGTTGGTGAGGACGGCCTGGACGACCGAGTCGAGCGCCTTGTAGACGTCCTGCGTGGCGATGGCCGGCTCGTTGACGAGCTTGGCGTCGAAGACCTTGGTGGTGAAGCCGGTCATCTGGTCCAGCGGCACGTTGACGTACGACTTGATCCAGTCCTGGTAGGTCTGGTACTGCTGCTGCGAGAAGATGGGCAGCTCAGGGGTACCGACGGGCTGCTTGCTCGCAACCTGGATCTCGGCGTTCTTCTTCGCGGCGTCCTGGTTGGTGTACTTGCGCAGGTAGTGGTAGTCGATCCACTTGACCGCCGCGGCCTTCTCGTTGGCGGTGGCCTTGTTGGACACGGCCGCCATGGTGCCGCCGCCGAGCACGCCCGCGTCGCCGCCGGTGAGCGGGATCATCGTGAGGCCGTACTGCTTCGGGTTGATGTTGTTCGTCTGCACGAGGCTCGTGTAGACGTCCTGGCCCGAGGTGTACATGCCGACCTTGCCGGCGGCGAACGCCTGGTTGATGCCGGTCCAGTCGTAGTCGAAGTTGGCGCCCATGGCGTTGTCGGTCCAGCGCAGGTCCTTCAGGAACTGCAGCGAGGCCTTGGTGGCGTCGTTGGTGAGGGTGGCCTTCTTGCCGTCCTCGAGGCGACCGCCGCGGGCGTAGGTGTCGACCGTCAGCTGCCAGCCACCGGTCGCGTCCTTCGCCATCTGGGCGAAGCCGGCCACGCCGGGGTTCTTGGTCGCGATCGCCTTGGCGGCGGTGCGGACCTCGTCCCAGGTCGTCGGCGGCTTGTTGGGGTCGAGACCCGCGGAGGTGAACAGGTCACGGTTGTAGTGCAGGCCGACCGCGTAGACGCTCTTCGCGGGGATGGCGTAGGTGTGACCGTCCGGGCCCTGGCCGTACTGGAGCAGGTTCTTGTTGAAGTTGGCAGCGTAGGAGAGGCTGCTCAGCGACGACTGCATGTCGGCGATCTGGCCGTTGGCGATCAGCGTCTTCGCGTCGGTGAAGGGGATCTCGAACACCGTCGGCAGCGTGCCACCCGCGAGGTCGGCCGCGAACGTGGTGGCCTTCCACTCGTAGTCCTTGGTCTTGACCGTGATGTTCGGGTTTTCCTTCTGGAAGTCCGCCACCTCGGCCGCGAGCGCCTGCTGCGCCTCGGGCTTCGCGCCGGGGAGCAGACCCACGACGTTGAGCGTGACGGCGGCGTTGGTGTCGGCGCTTTCCTTCTTGTCGTCGCCGCACGCGGTAAGCGTGCTGGTGAGCGCCAGCGCACCCGCGACGGCCAGCGCCATCGTGGTACGTGAGTACTTCATCGTCGCTCCTTGTTTGGGGTGTGGAGAAGTTCCGGCCCTGCACTGACTGGGCCGATCGATCGGGGCTGTGCGGGGCGGGCCGGGGCGTCCTACCTGGACCGCTCCGCACGGATGCGCAGCATGGGGTCGGCTGCCGGTATGCACTCGTTCGTCAGGTGCGTTGCTGTTCGGTTTCCGTCACATCGCGTCGGCGTTTCCGCCTGGCGTAGGCAAGAGATTAGGCTCACTCGCCACAAGAAGTCCATGGGCCGTTGCAAAATTTTAATGATCCACTGGCAGTCGCTTGCATGGACTCGCTCCCATGGTCCGTGGACTTGCACGAAAGCGGCCGAAAGCGCGCAGCGAAGGCCAGATGTCGTTGACCGCACGCGATCGCAGGATCGCGGTGCGCAGCGGACACCTACTTGCGGACACCACGAAAGAGCGCCACGACTCCGTGCAGGAGTCGTGGCGCTGCGCTGAAACCGGGAGGAACTACGCGGCCGAGGCCGCCTTCGTCGCCTTGGGCGCGGGCACCTTGAGCGCGCCGGTGGAGCCCCGCACGACCAGCTCCGGCTCGAAGAGCATCTCCTCGGTCGGCACCAGCGTGCCGGCCACCTGGCTCACCAGGAGGGTGACGGCGGCCTGCCCCATCGCCTGGATGGGCTGGCGGACGGTGGTCAGCGGCGGGTCGGTGCAGTTCATGAACAGCGAGTCGTCGAAGCCGACCACGGAGATGTCGTCGGGGACCTCGCGGCCCAGCCGGCGGGCCGCCCGGATCGCGCCCAGCGCCTGCACGTCGCTGGCGCAGATGATGCCGGTGACGCCGTGCTTGATGAGCCGCGTGGCACCGGCCCGGCCACCCTCCATGGAGAAGATGACCCGCTCGACGTCCTCGGCGTTGACCGTGTCGCTGTACTGCGCGGCCGCCTCGAAGGCGGTCAGCTTGCGGTTGGACGGGGCGTGGTCGGCGGGGCCGAGGATCAGCCCGATCCGCTTGTGCCCGAGCGACACCAGGTGGTTGAACGCCTGGTCCACGGCGTGCCCGTCGTCGACCGACACGCGCGGGAAGCCCAGGTCGTCGATCGCGGCGTTGACCAGCACGGCGGGCAGGCCGCGCTCGTGCAGCCGGTGGTAGTGCTCGTGCTCCGCGGCGGCCTGATGGTAGAGCCCGCCGCAGAAGATGATGCCGGACACGTGCTGGTCCAGCAGCATCTCGACGTAGTCGGCCTCCGAGACGCCGTCCGCGGTCCGGGTGCACAGCACCGGCGTGAAGCCGCGCTTGGACAGCGCGCCGGCGACCACCTCGGCGAACGCCGGGAAGATCGGGTTCTGCAGTTCGGGCAGCACCAGCCCCACGAGGCGGGCGCGCTCGCCGCGCAGTTTCGTCGGGCGTTCGTAGCCCAGGACGTCGAGCGCGGTGAGCACAGCGGTGCGGGTAGCGTCGGAGATGCCGGGCTTGCCGTTGAGCACCCGACTCACGGTCGCCTCGCTCACGCCGGCGTACTTCGCCACCTCAGCGAGTCGTCGAGTCATGCCCGCAAGCGTAGTGCATGACTACGCAATTTTTTGCACGATGTCGCCCACCCAACCCCGGGAACACCGATCATGCGGCTGCGGCCACCGGAAAACCGGTACAAAGGCCGCAGCCGCAGCAGCGATCAGCCAGCAAGCGCGATGGAGATCTTCCCGGCGCCGTAGCCGGAGACGTCGACGATCAGGTCGAGCCGCCGCCCCAGCGCCAGCAGCCAGTTCACCGCGTCGGTCGGCGCCTTCTCGCCCGGCAGGAACGTCTGGTACAGCTTCAGGCGCGGCACGCCCTCGCGGTTGAGCAGACCGGCGAGGATGTTGCACACCTCGATGGCGTTCTCGCCGATCATCTTGGAGATCTCGTTGTCCTCGATGCATGCCTCGGCCCCACCAGGGGGGATCAGGCCGATCGCGGCGCCCGTGTAGGCGGTGAGCCCGAAGTCCATCCCGATCACGGCGAGCAGCTGCGAGCGTTCGTCGGTGTACAGGGCGACCAGGGTCTTGGGAACGTCGGCGGCTCGGAGGGGCTCGGCCGGGTTGACCTGGACCGGCCGGCCGAGAAGGTCGTCAAAGAGATCCTTGACGGCCTTGGGAACGGGCAAAACATGCGACATGGCTCAAATCATCCCAAAATTGGGTCGAGTGCGTCCTTGAATGTGTCCGCTGTGAACGGCTTGGTGACCAGAAACAGTGCCCCCGCGTCCTCGGCGGCCTGTCGCATCTCGGGCGTGCCCTCCGAGGTCACGAAGCCGAACGGCACCTGGTCGCCGTTGGCCCGCAGCATCCGCAGCACCTCGACACCGGTCAGGTGCGGCATGTTCCAGTCCGACAGCACCAGGTCCGGTTTCTCCGACACGGCCTTGTCGAACGCCTCCTGCCCGTCGCACGCCTCGACCAGGTCGTGGCCCTCGTAGCCGGCCTGCCGGAGGGTCCGCGTCACGATCTGCCGCATGACCCGGCTGTCGTCGGCGATCAGAATCTTCATGCCATTGCTCCAGCGAGATCGGTGGTGCTTTCCAGAACGGTCACGGTGACCGACTCGTCCATCCAGGTGCCTTCGAGGTGACACACCTCGGTCACGTGCGGGTAGCGGCCCTGCGTCCCCTCGACGTGCACGTGCGGCAGCGACAGCGCGCTGGGCTCCGGCAGAAGGCTCTTCACGTTGCCGCCGATGATGTTCGCCAGCTCGCCGAGGGCGTCGGCGACGTCCTCCTCCGCCACGTCGTCGAAGTCGATGCCCAGCAGCGCCGCCGCGACGTTCCTGGACGCCGCGTCGGAGCAGCTGACCAGGACGTGGCCCCGCCAGGCGCCCGTGACGGACACCGAGGCCGTGACGTCGGCCTGGTGCTTGTCGGCGGGGAACGGCACGAGCGGGCTGGCGCCGTCCAGGTCGAGATAGGAGGACCAGACCTGTTCGGCGATGACCTTCAGGTCATCCTCGGTTGGGTTCGTCATGCTGCGACTCCGTTCGGGACGAGGCCGAGCAGCGCCAGCTTGTCGATGATCGCGTCCGGTGTGAACGGCTTGATCACGTACTCGTGCGCGCCCGATGCGAGGGCCCGCACGATCTGGCTCTGTTCGCTCTCCGTCGTGACCATCATCAACGTCATCCCGCGCAGGCGGGGTTCGGCGCGGACCGCGGTCACGAACTCCAGCCCGTTCATCTCGGGCATGTTCCAGTCGACCAGCGCCAAGCCGGGGATCTCGCCGTCACCGTCGAGAACGTTGGCCGTGAGGTAGTCCATCGCCTCTTGGCCGTTGCCCGCCTCGACCACATCGAAGCCGAGCTGTGCCACGATCCGCTTCAAGATGAGGCGCATCGCGCGCGAATCGTCGATCACCATGGTGAGCATCTGGCGTCACCCCTTTCCTACTGCGCTCACGGAAGCGGCGGTCTTCGGTGCGGTCCGCAGCTTGTAGGCGGACGTCCTGCCGGCGACCACCCGTTCGAATCTGTCGTCGATGCCGATCGTGGTCTCGGCCGAGCCGAGAAAGAGCCAGCCGTCGGGTCGCAGCGTGCCGGCGACCCGCTGCAGGACGGTCCGCTTCGTCTGGACGTCGAAATAGATCAACACGTTGCGGATGAACACGATGTCGAACGGGCCCATGGAGGGAAACGGCGCGGCCAGGTTGAGCCGGCGGAACGACACGTTCTTGCGCAACGACTGCGCGACCTGCCAGTGCGCGCCGTTGCGCTCGAAGTGCTTCACTAGCAGCGGCGCCGGCAGTCCCCGGTTGACCTCCAGCTGGGAGTACTGGCCGGCCTCGGCGCGGGTCAGCATCTCGGTGGAGATGTCGGTGCCGATGATGTCGAAGGACCAGCCGGGCGGCAGGTTGTCCTGCAGCACCATCGCGATCGTGTACGGCTCCTGGCCGCTGGAGCTCGCCGCCGACCAGACCTTGATCGAGCGGGTGGAGGCGCGGCGTACCAGCAGATCCGGCAGCACGGTGTCGACGAGCTGCTTGAAGGGCTCGCCGTCGCGGAAGAACGACGTCTCGTTGGTGGTGAGCGCATCGACGATCTTGCGGTGCACCTCGGGCTCGGGCCGCTGCTGGGCGCGGGCGACGAACTCCGACACGCTCGGCAGGCCGGACTGCCTGGCCAGCGGCAGCAGGCGGGCCTCCACCAGGTACTCCTTGCCCGCCTCGAGCACGATTGCCGCGTCGCGCCGAACGAGGCCGCTGATGAAGGCGAACTCCTGGGCAGTCAATGTCATCGGGTCACCTCCATGGATTTCGCACCCCGGCCTCCGGCCGTACGGCTGATGAGATGGTTGGCGATCTCGCCCAGCGGCAGGACGGCGTGTGCGAGCCCCGCCGTCGCCACCGCGCCGGGCATGCCCCAGACGACCGAGGTCGCCTCGTCCTGCACGACGATCTCCGCGCCGGCCGTCCGCAGCTGCTCGGCGCCCCTCTTCCCGTCCTGTCCCATCCCGGTGAGGATGATCGCGAGGGTCGCGCCGCCGTACGTCTTCGCCACCGAGCGGAACAGCACGTCCACGGCGGGCCTGCAGAAATTCTCCGGCGGGCCGGTGTTGAGCTTGGTGATCACCTCGGTGCCGCGGCGGTGCACCTCCAGGTGGAAGTCGCCGGGAGCGATGTAGACCGTGCCGGGCCGGACGGCCATGTCGCCGGTCGCCTCCACGACCGTCAGCGCGGCGGTGCGGTCGAGCCGGTCGGCGAACATCTTGGTGAACACCGGCGGCATGTGCTGCACCACGACCACCGGCACCGGCAGGTTCGCCGGCAGCGCCCGCACGACGGTCGTCAGCGCGTCGGGCCCGCCGGTGGAGCAGCCGATCGTGACGACCTCGACCCGGTCCGACCGCGGCGCGGTGCGCGTCGGCAGCGAGGTGGGCGGCGCGGTCGCCGAAGCGCGGGTCGTGGTGGGCAGGGCGTTGCCGCCGGGGCGGGCGAGCGGCGGTGCGACCGCGGTGCCGGCGCCGAAGACGCGCGTGTTGGGCCCGATGTTGGGCCCGATGCCGATCGGTGGCCGCGCCGGGGCGAGCGTGGAGCGCCGGCCGCCGCCGCACAGGGCGTGGATCCGCGGGATGATCTGCTCGCGGACCGACCGGATGCTCTCCGCGACGCTGCCGACGTTGGCCGGCTTGGTCACGTAGTCGCTGGCGCCCGCGGACAGCGCGTCCAGGGTCGCCGTCGCGCCCGCCGCCGTCAGCGTGCTGAACATGATGACCGGGAGCCGGGCGTACAGGGCGCGGATCGCGCGCAGCGTCTCGAGACCGTCCATGATCGGCATCTCGATGTCCAGGGTCACCAGGTCGGGGCGGAGCTGCTCGATCTTGGTCAGTGCCACCTTGCCGTTGGGGGCGGTGCCGACCACGCGGATCTCCGGGTCGTCGCTGAGCGCGTCGGTGATCAGACGCCGGACGACGACCGAGTCGTCCACCACCAGAACCGAGATCACGCGCCCTTGCCTCCAGCACCGGGGGCCTCACGAAAGCGAAGCCCGTCACGTTCCAGCGGGCTAATCGGCGGTGCTCTGGGGACGATGAGGGAAATTCCAAAAGAACCGCCCCGGCCCGGAGCAAACCGGGCAGGGGCGATGTTTGAGCCGGAGAAGGCCGGTCAACAGGGACCGGTTGTCAGACGGACAGCGGGCCCATCGCGGTGAAGTACGGGTCGAGCAGGCGGCGCGCCGTGCTGGAGTCCAGCAGGTCGCGGACCATGAGCGCCTGGACGGCGCCGCTGAGCAGGTTCCATACCCCGCCGGCCCGGTCGCTGACCGGCACGCCGGAGCGGTCCAGGGCCTGCACGAGCAGCAGCTGCGCGGCCGCGCCGGCGCGGACCCGGCCGGAGAGGAAGACGGCCCACGACGCGGAGTGCACGGCCGGCGCCCAGTCGGTCAGGCCGGGGCGCGAGGTGTCGGTGACCTTGTTGAGCTGGCGGATCTCCGTGGCCGACAGCGAGCCGACGCGGGTCAGCAGCTGGCGCAGCTCGTCGCCCTGCGGGCCGAGGTCGTGCTCCGGCTCGGGCAGCGCGCGCAGCGCGGCGGCGTACGGGGCGCTCAGCCGGCGCCGCGACTCGTCGGTCAGCAGCTCCCGCAGGTAGGCGGCCGCGGCGGCATCGGACAGCACGCCGGTGGCCTTGCTCGCGACCTCGCTCTGCCGCTGCCGCGGGGCGCGCACCTGCGGGGTCGGCATCGTCGCCTGCGGGGGACGGTTGCCCCAGGTCCAGTCGAGGATGTCGTACCGCAGGCAGTGCAGCAGCCCGTCGAGGGTGCCGAGCGGCGCGCGCTCGACGACGGTGAGCGCACCGGCGTCGGCGTTCACCGCGCGGCGCTCCTGAGCGGCGGCGTCGACGTCACGCCACAGGTCGACACGGTCCCAGTCGTCGTCGGCACGCGCCGACGCGACCGCGTCAAGGTCACTCTGAGTGAGCGAGAGTCCGCGAAGCAGCACATCGGCCGCGGCCGATCCGCCCTGCAGACGGGAGAGGTCGAAGCCGAGAACGGGGGCGCTAACCAGGCTGTACATGGCAACTAGTCTGCAACGCACCTGCACCCCGGTCTGTCAGCCAAAAGGGTCGCGGGCGGGGTCCTGCGAGCGTACCCCGCCCGGCCCGGTCAGATCTTGAACCGTGCGACGAGCGCGCGCATCTCACTCGACATGCGGGACAGATCAGAAGCCGCCCGTTGCGCCTCCGCTACGTTGAGTGACGTGTTCTGCGTTGCGGCGGCGACCGTGGAGACGTTCGTGGCGATCTCGACGGAGCCGGTGGCGGCCTCGCTGACGCTGCGGTTCATCTCGTTGGTCGTGGCCGTCTGCTCCTCGACCGCCGAGGCGATCGTGAGCTGGTAGTCGTTGATCCGCGAGATGATCTGGCTGATCTCGCCGATCGCGGCGACCGCGCCGGTGGTGTCGGCCTGGATCGCCTCGACCCGCCGGGAGATGTCCTCGGTCGCCCGGGCCGTCTCCTGCGCCAGGTCCTTGACCTCGTTGGCGACGACGGCGAAGCCCTTGCCGGCCTCCCCCGCCCGGGCCGCCTCGATGGTCGCGTTGAGCGCGAGCAGGTTCGTCTGCTCGGCGATCGAGGTGATCACCTTGACGACGTTGCCGATCTCCGTGGAGGACTCGCCGAGCCGGGCGACCGCCTGGTTCGTCGACTCGGCCGCCATCACGGCCTGCGAGGCGACCTTCGCCGCCTCGCTGGCGTTCTGCGCGATCTCGCGGATCGACAGCCCCATCTCGTCGGCGCCGGCGGCGACGGTCTGCACGTTGCGCGACACCTGCTCGGCCGCGGCGGCGACGAGGTTCGCCTGGTCACTGGCTTCGCCGGTGCCGCTGGCGATCTGCGCGCTGACCCCGGTGAGCTCGCCGGCGGACGACGCGAGCGACGAGGCGGTGTGGTCCATCGTCTGCACGGTCGTGCGCATGCTCTCGGTGGCCTTGTTGAGCGCCTCGGCCATGACGCCGACCTCGTCGGTGGACGTGACCTCGACCCGGTGGCTCAGGTCGCCGGCGGCGACGGCGCCGAGCACGTCGGCGACCCGCCGCAGCGGCCGCACGACCAGCGAGGTCACCCACAGGCCGACGCCGAAGGCCGCGATCAGCCCGAGCACGGCCGCGCCGATCATCATCATCCGGGCGGCCTCGTAGTTGTCCTGGGCGGCCGCCCGCCACTGGTCGGCCTCGGCGATCTCGGTCGCCTGCAGCTTGTCGATCAGCTGCTGGGCCCTGACGATCTGCGGGGTGGCCTTGGCCGCGGCGATCTTCACGTAGAGGTCCAGCCGGCCGGCGTTGGCGGCGGGCACCATCTCGGTGTCGCGCACTGTCGCGTAGATCTTCATCGCCTCGGCGACCGCGTTGGCGTCGGCGGCCCGGTCGGCCGCGGCGCCCGCGTTGTACCGGCCGATCGCCGCCGTGACGCTCGCCGCGGCGGCCTTCTGCTGGTCGGGTGACAGCGCCGCGAGGGTGTCGGTGATGCCGTCGCGGATGTCGGACAGGGCGGCGAACTGCGCGCTCTTCGCGGTGACCTTGCGGGTGGTCGCGTTGGCGTCGCTGAGTCCCTGGAGCCCGCCGACGGTCATCGCGATCATCGCGAGGCCGGCCAGGACGATGGCGCTGAGCACCTTCGTCCGCACCCCGCGGTTGGTGAACCAGCTCATGGACTATTCCTCGCGGTTGCCGGAGCCGGGCTGGCTGGTGTTGACGGCCTTCGTGGTGTCCAGCGCGAGCAGCAGCCGGCCGTCGAGCTTGAACGCGCCGGTGATGAGGTGCCGGCTCGGGCCGTGCAGCGTGTCCGGCGGCGGCTCGAACGTGTCGTCCTGCAGCGTGACGACCTCGCCGATCCGGTCGACCAGGAGCGAGACGGACTCCTCCTCGGTCTTCACGATCACGTTCATCGCCGGCTCGGCGCTCTTCGTGCGGGGCGGCAGCCCGAGCTGCACCCGCAGGTCGACCGCGGCGATCACCTGACCGCGGAGGTTGAACAGCCCGCCGACCGACTCCGGGGCGAGCGGCACGGGGGTGTACTGGTCGAAGGAGAGGACCTCCTGCACCTTGGCGACGTCGAGCCCGAAGAGCTGGTCGGCGACCTCGAAGGTGGCGTACTGGCGGCTGGCCATGGTCAGGCTCCGGCGTGCTGGTAGGTGTAGTCGGCACTGGCGTCCGACTGGTACGGGTCGTAGGGGTCGGTCGAGGTGTCGATCTTCGTGTGGAAGAGCGGGTCGGCGGCGAGGATGGCGCGGCGGACGTCGAGGAGCTCGGTGACGCGTTGCTGGATGACGGCGGAGCCGAGCAGCCCGTCGTCGCCGAAGTCGCGACGGGAGTCGTCGAGGCCTTCCTCGACGATGTCGAGGATCTTCTCCACGGCGAGGGCGACGGACCGGCCGTTCTCGGTGTAGACCACGACCGGCACGGTCGGCCCGGACTCCGTCTCGTACGCGCCGAGCATGTGCGACAGCCGCAGCACGGGAAGGATCTGGTCGCGGTACTGCACGACCTCCCGGCTCCCGGTCCGCTCGATCCGCTCGACCGGGAACTCCTCCAGGCGCGTGACCATGTCCAGGGGGATCGCGACCCGCCGGTCACCGACACCGGCGATGAGGAGCCGGTCGCCGTTGCCGCCGCCGCGGCGCACGGTGGTGTCGCTGTCGGTCCGTTCCGCGCCGGCGGCGAGGTGCGCCCGCCGGGCGAGGGAGGCGACGTCGAGGATCAGCGCGACGCGGCCATCGCCGAGGAGCGTGGCGCCGGCGTACGTGCCGATGTCCTTGAACCTGGACGTGAGCGGCTTGACCACGACCTCTTCGGTGTTGAGCACCCGGTCCACCACCAGGCCGAAGCGCTTGCCCTCCGCCTGCAGCACCGCGACGTAGACGTCCTTGTTGTGGTCGCCGTCCCGGTGCAGCCCGAGGGTGTCGTCGAGGTAGACGAGCGGCAGGAGCTTGCCGCGCAACCGGTAGACGGGGGCGTCCATCGCGTGCTCGACGACGCGCCCGGACTGCCCGTCGAGGTAGACGAGCTCGTGCACGGCGACCTGGGGGATGACGTAGCGTTCCTCGCCGCACTCGATCGTGAGCGCCTGGATGATGGCGAGGGTCAACGGGATCGTGAGGCGCCAGGTGGTGCCCTTACCGACCACCGAGTCGACGTCGACCGCACCACCGATGCGCTCGATGTTGGTCTTCACCACATCCATACCCACACCACGACCGGACACGTTCGTGACCGC
>NZ_JBFANF010000105.1:0-28471 GCF_040674675.1 Dactylosporangium sp. NPDC049742
ACCCCCCGAATCGGGGCCCCCCCCCCCCCCCCGGGGGGGGGCCCCGTCGCCGTCGTCAGGGACGTGAGGCCGGCACGGGCGTCCAGGTGCGCTCGTTCTTCACGTCGGCGAGGGTGGCGCCGTCGAGGACCTTCGTCATCTCCGTGCCGGTCAGCCGTCCGCCGCTGCTGACCTGGATGTTCACGCCGCCGACCCACCGGTTGCAGAAGCCGTTGCCGCACGTCACGCCCGGCGACGGCTGCTGGTTGGAGTTGGCGGCCGGCACGACGTACACCACGAAGCTGCCCTTCGGGTCTGCGCCGTCCTCACCGCCGAACGGCGCGGTCAGCCCGGTCGTCGGCAGGGCCGGGTTGCTGAACAGCAGGCCCGCGTAGTCGCCGTCGCGGGCGGCGGCGATCCCGTTGAGCCCCGTCATGGCGTGCATCGACGCCTCCTGCAGGCGGTACCCGGCCGGCACGTAGCCGAGCTTCACCGGCGCCTTCGCCGGCACCGGCGTCTGGCCGCGCAGCCCGGCGGCGAGGTCGCGCAGGTCCTTCGCCGACGGGTACGCGGCGTCGTCGGAGCTGGCCTGGATCACCGCCCACGCGTCCGTGTTGTACTGCCACGCCAGCGTCCGCCGCGTCGCCCAGCCGAGGTACGGGCCGCCGGCCTCCAGCCCGGGCCGCCCGGCGACGGTCACCGGCTGCGTGCCGGTCAGCTTCGACGGGTCGTACGCGCCGGCCCGGTACACGGTCAGGTACGCGTACAGCTTCTTGCCGTCCTGCGCCGGTGCGTTCGGGTCGGCGGCCTTGTCGGTGGTGGTCAGCCCGTCCGCGTACACGGAGGCGAGCTGGTACGCCGTCGACACGTCGACCGGCTGCGCCACCCGCAGCTTCCCGACCTTGTAACCGCCGAACGTGAACGTGAACGGCTCCGCCGTCGCGGGCACCGGCTGGTTGTTCTCCGGGGCACCCATCTGGAGCTGCGCCTCCTCGCCGCCCCGGCCGAGGGCGGGCACGGCGACGGCGGCGGCGATCACCCCCAGTACCGCGGCCGCGGCGGCACCGGTCGCCACCCGGCGGCGGCGCTGGACCCGCCGGCCCGCCGCCAGGATCTGGTCAGCGTCGTGCCGCAGCGGCGGTGGCTCTGACGTCGCCAGCTCCACCAGGTCCTGCATCTGCATTGGTCCACTCTCCGAGTTCAGACGGTTCATCCAAGACCATGCCTCCGGCGGCGAGGGCCGCCCGGAGATTCGCCAGACCTCTGGTCGTCTGGCTCCTGACCGATGCGGCCCGGATCCCGAGCACCTCCGCGGCCTCCTCGGCCGTCATGCCCAGGTAGTACCGCAGCACCAGCACCGCCCGCTGCCGGACGGGCACCGCCTGCAGCGCCCTGCGCACGGTCAGGCGTTCGTCGGCGGCACCGCTGGGATCGGCCTGCGCGACGTCCGGCACCCGGTCGCCGGCGGACCGTTCCCGCCGCCACCACGGCCGCCGGGTCTCGTCGATCGCCGCCCGCACGACCATCGTCTGCGCGTACAGGTCCGGTCGATCGAGCCGCGACCAGCGCGGATACAACTTGGCCAGGGCGTTGGCGACGGCGTCCTCCGCCGAGTGCCAGTCCCCGCACGTGACGTATGCCAGGTTTCGCAGCGCCGCCATCCGCGCCGCCACGAACTCCCGGAACCCGTCCGGATCGTCTGCCTTCAAAGGGCCGCTCCCTCCGCCGCGGATAGAACGGTCCCCGCCCACCCGAACGCTGCACGCCCGCCGGAACTTTTCTCGGATGCGCGGTCGCAAGTGTGCCGGACCGGCCTGACCTGCGGCGTCGCACCGGAAGCCGGTCGTCGTGCGACGACCGGCTGCGGCGGTGGGGGGACTGGCGGAGGGGCCAGGTGGGGGCCTAGCCGAGGGCCAGGTCGGGCTCGTCGGTGGGGAGGCCGGGGCGGACGCCGGGGATCTTGTACTCCTCGGTCAGCGAGGTCATCGGGCCCGGCCAGGCGGCCTGGGCGACCTCGATCGGCTTGTGCTCGGCGTCGTATGCGATGTGCAGCAGCACCAGGACGGGCGTGTCGGGGCGGATCTGCAGCAGCTCCGCCTCCTCACGGGTGGGGAGGCGGGCGCTGACCTGGTCGCGGGCGCTCGTGTAGCGGCGGCCCGTCTCGGCCTCGACCTCCTGGTACAGCGGGCGGTCGAACACGTCGGGGCGCTCGATGGACGTGCCGCGGACGTCGGCGGGGCGGAACCAGGAGGCGCCGACCTCGACCGGGGCGTCGCCGGTGCGGACGAGGTGGCGGCGGACGAGCAGGTGGACGCCGACGTCGATGCCGAAGGCCTCGGCGACGTCCGGGGGGCAGGGCATGGCGCCGACCTGCATCAGGTGCTGGCGGTAGCGGGCGGCGAGCTCGGCGTGGTAGCCGCGCTCCGCGCCGTAGCGCCCGCGGGAGAGCCGGTTCATCCGGCGTTTCGTGCCGCGGACGAACGTCCCCGAACCGGGACGGGTGATCAGCAGGCCCTCGATCCGCAGCTGGTCGATGGTGCGCTGGACGGTCTGCTTGGCGACCCCGAACTGGGTGGCGAGCGACGGGATCGACGGCAGTCGCTCACCGGGGGCCCAGTCGCCACGGTGGATCCGGGCCCGGAGCTGCGCGGCGATCTGCCGGTGCGGGAACTCCGCGGCCCCAGGGTTGATGGTCATAGGTAGAAGGCTAGCCTCCTAGGATGCTCTACGCAAGGCGAACCGGGTCACGACAGGCGGCACAACTTCGCCACATCCTGGGAACTGGCTACTGAAGCATGGGAGCGGGACTCGTACTGTGGCTGCATGCAGGTGACTCAGTCCGCGAAGCTGGCAAACGTCTGTTACGACATCCGCGGACCGGTCATGGCCGCCGCCAAGCAGATGGAGGCCGAAGGCCACCACATCCTGAAGCTCAACATCGGCAACCCGGCGCCGTTCGGGTTCGAGGCGCCGGAGGAGATCCTCCAGGACGTCATCCTGAACCTGCCCTCCGCCCACGGCTACGGCGACTCCAAGGGCCTGCTGTCGGCCCGGCGCGCGGTCGTGCAGTACTACCAGCAGAAGCAGGTCTACGGCGTCGACATCGAGGACGTGTACCTCGGCAACGGCGTCTCCGAGCTCATCGTGATGGCGCTGCAGGCGCTGCTCGACAACGGCGACGAGGTGCTGATCCCCTCGCCGGACTACCCGCTGTGGACCGCCTCGGTCAGCCTGTGCGGCGGGCGGGCCGTGCACTACATCTGCGACGAGACCAACGACTGGATGCCGGACGTCGACGACATCGCCAAGAAGGTCACGCCGCGCACCAAGGCGATCGTCGTCATCAACCCGAACAACCCGACCGGCGCGGTGTACTCGCGGGAGATGATCGAGCGGATCACCGAGGTCGCCCGCCGGCACAACCTGCTGGTCTTCTCCGACGAGATCTACGACAAGATCCTCTACGACGACACGACGCACGTGTCGACGGCCGCGGTGGCGCCGGACCTGCTGACGCTCACGTTCAACGGGCTCTCCAAGGCGTACCGGGTGGCCGGCTTCCGCACCGGCTGGCTGGTGCTGTCCGGGCCGAAGCAGCACGCGACCAGCTACATCGAGGGCCTGGACATCCTCGCCAACATGCGGCTGTGCCCCAACGTGCCGACGCAGCACGCCGTGCAGACGGCGCTCGGCGGATACCAGAGCATCAACGACCTCATCCTGCCCGGGGGCAGGCTGCTCGCCCAGCGTGACACCGCGTGGCGGATGCTGAACGAGATCCCGGGCGTGTCGTGCACGAAGCCGCAGGGCGCGCTCTACATGTTCCCGCGGATCGACCCCGAGGTGCACCCGATCAAGGACGACCTGCAGTTCGCGCTCGACCTGCTCCGCAAGGAGAAGCTCATGGTCGTGCAGGGGACCGGGTTCAACTGGCACAACCCGGACCACTTCCGGATCGTGACGCTGCCGCGGGTGTCGGACCTGGAGGACGCGATCGGGCGGATCGGCCGCTTCCTCAGCACGTACCGCCAGGTCTGACCGGCGTAGCCGCTACCACGCGCCCGTCGCGGAAGGGCCGGCCTGGCCCCCGCGGCGGCGCAGGTACTTCTCGAACTCCTGCGCGATCTCGTCGCCCGACAGCGGCTGCAGGCCCGCGTCGCCGGAGCGCTCCTCCAGCTCGCGGACATACTCGGCGAGCTCGGCGTCCTGCTCGGCGGCCTGCTTGAGCCGCTCCTCCCACTCCGAGGACTCCTTCGCCAGGTCGCCGGTCGGCACCGGCAGGTCCAGGACCTCCTCGACGCGGTGCAGCAGCGCGAGGGTCGCCTTCGGGCACGGCGGGTTGTTGGCGTAGTGCGGCACGTGCACCCAGAAGGACACGGCCTCCAGGTCGGCGCGGGCGCACGCGTCGTGCAGGACGCCCACGATGCCGGTCGGTCCCTCGTACCGCGTGGGCGTCAGGCCGAGCCGCTCGCCGGCGTCGCCGGTGGTGGCGCCGCGCGGCGCGGAGCCGCTGACGGGCAGCGGGCGGGTGTAGGGCACGTCGGCGAGCAGCGCGCCGAGCAGCACGATCCGGCTCACCTCGAGGCTGTGGCAGACCTCGAGGACCTGCTCGCAGAACGTGCGCCACCGCATGCTGGGCTCGATCCCGCGGATGAGGACGATGTCACGCTCCGCATCGGGCGGCGTGGCCACCGAGAAACGGGTGGTGGGCCATTCGATGCGGCGGGTCTCGCCCTCGGACATCATCACCGTCGGCCGGTTGACCTGGAAGTCGTAGAAGTCCTCCGGGTCGAGCGAGGCGATGGGCTCGGCGCCCCATTCCTGTTCGAGGTGCTCGACGACGGCGGTCGACGCGTCGGCAGCGTCGTTCCACCCTTCGAACGCGGCAATCGCGACAGGGGAGCGCAGCACGGGCAGGCCGTCGAACTCGGTCACGGTCCCAGCCTACGTTGGACACCGCCGGATGGCTTGCCGGCCGCGCCCAGGGTGTCGATTTTCAAGATCACGTCCGGTCCGGCCGGCGGCGAATACTCTGGGTCGATGCGATGGCTGATGTACGGGGCGGGCGCGGTCGGCGGTGTGGTCGCGGGCCGGCTGGCGACGGCCGGGCACGACGTGGCGGTCGTCGCGCGGGGCGCGCACCTGGCGGCGATCCGCCGCGACGGGTTGACGCTGCGCCAGCCGTCGGGTGACACGGTCGTCAAGCTCGACGCGGTCGAGCACCCGGGGGACACGCACAAGGACGTCGTCGTGCTCGGGATGAAGAGCATGGACACCGCGGCCGCGCTGGTCGCCCTGGAGGGGTTCGACGGGCCGGTCGTGTGCCTGCAGAACGGGGTCGCCAACGAGCGCGCCGCCCTGCGGCACTTCGCCCGGGTGTACGGCGTCCACGTGATCCTGCCCGGCAGCCACCTGGAGCCCGGCGTGGTGACCGCGCACTGCGCCCCGGTCCCCGGCATCCTCGACCTCGGCCGGTACCCGTCCGGCAGCGACGCGACCGCGCAGGCCCTGGCGCGGGACCTGGAGTCGGCCGGGTTCGTGTCGCAGCCGCGGGCGGACATCATGCGCTGGAAGTACCGCAAGCTGCTGATGAACCTGGGCAACGCCGTGGAGGCGCTGTGCGGCCGGGTCGACGGCGTCGACGAGGCGGCCGAGCCGGTCCGGGTGGAGGGCGAGGCGGTGCTGCGGCACGCGGGGATCGACGTGGCGTCCGCGGCGGAGGACCGGGAGCGCCGCGGCGACATCATGCGCTGGCCCGGGGGCGTGGGCCGGGCCGGCGGTTCGTCGTGGCAGAGCCTGGCCAGGGGCACCGGCACCGTGGAGGCCGACTACCTCAACGGCGAGATCGTGCTGCTCGGCCGCCTGCACGGGGTGCCGACCCCGGCGAACGAGACGGCGCGGCGGCTCGTGCAGCGCGCGGCCCGCTTGCAGGACGGGCCGGGCAGCATGACCCCCGCGGAGTTCCTCGCCGCCGTGGACGCGGCCGTGACGTTGGGCACGAACGACGGACGGTGACCGCCCCGCTCAGGCAGGATCCGTCAGGTGGCTTCTGACGACCGGCTCGCGGCCGTGCTCTTCGACATGGACGGCACCCTCGTCGACAGCGAGAAGGTGTGGTCCGTCGGCCTGACCGAGCTCGCCGCGCACTACGGCGGTGAACTGTCCGCGCAGGCCAGGCACGCGATGGTCGGCAGCAACATGACCGACTCGATGCGGCTGCTGCACGCCGACCTCGGTCTGCCGGCCAGCATCAGCACCGACGCGAGCGTCCGGTGGCTGGAGGCGCGGGTCAAGGAGCTCTTCCACGGTGGCGTCGAGTGGCGTCCCGGCGCGAAGGAGCTGCTCGCCGCGCTGCGTGCGGAGGGTGTGCCGCTCGCGCTGGTCACCGCCACGCACCGGCACCTGGTGGACGTGGCCCTGCTGACGATCGGGGCGGACAACTTCGACGCGGTCGTCGCCGGCGACGAGGTGGACCAGACGAAGCCGCACCCGATGCCGTACCTGACGGCGGCGCGGCTCGTCGGGGCGGTCGCGATGGACTGCGTCGCGGTGGAGGACTCGCCGAACGGTGTACGCAGCGCCCGGGCCGCCGGCTGCGCGGTCCTCGCCGTGCCGTGCGAGGTCGACCTGGACCCCACCGGCGTGACCCTCGTCGGGTCCCTGCTGGACGTGGACGTCGCGTACCTGCGCAAAATGGTCGCGTAGCGGCGCCCGCGACCGGCGGGACGGCGTCCGGTCTTCGGTCGCCCGGCGAGGTCGCGGATCACTGTGCGGACCGGTCGCGCCGCGGGTGTCCGTACCGACGCGGAAACCGGAAACGGAGCAGGGGCGCCTCCCCGAGAAGGCGCCCCTTGGTCCGTGCGACGTGGTCAGTCGTGCGCGATCGCCTGCAGGACGTTGACCCGCGAGGCCCGGATCGACGGCAGGATCGCCGCGAGGACCCCGACGAGGGCGGCGAGCAGCAGGTACGTCGCCATCTGCGTCCACGGGAAGGCCATCTTCGAGAAGCCCTCGTCCTTCAGCGCCCGGACCACGGCCGCGCCGAGGCCGGTGCCGACCGCGAGGCCGAGCAGCGCGCCGAACGTGGAGATGACGACCGCCTCGACGGTGACCATCCGCATCGTCTGCGCCCGGCGCATCCCGATCGCGCGGAGCAGCCCGAGCTCGCGGGTGCGCTCCAGCACCGACAGGGCGAGGGTGTTGACGATGCCGAGGACCGCGATGAGGATCGCCAGCGCCAGCAGGATCTGGATCATGGTGAGCAGCTGGTCGAACTGCGCGGACTGCGCGTCCACGAACTCCGCCCGGTTCGCCACCGACACCTCGGGGTTGTCGACCAGGAGCTGGTCGACCTGCCGCTGGATGTCCGCGACCGCGGTGCCCTGCCCGACCCGGATGTAGCCCCAGGACGGCTGTGCGCTGCGGAAGTCCTTCACCACGTCGCCGGAGACGATCGTGCCGCCCATGACGTCGCTGCGCTTGTAGAGGCCGACGACCGTCACCGTGTGCGGCTCGCCGCGGGTGAACTGCATGGTCATCGTCGAGCCGACCTTCAGGTTGCGCTCCTTGGCGTTCTCGGTGTCGACCACGGCCTGGTTCGGGCCGGTCCAGTTGAGCGTGCCCTCCGTTGCGGTCAGCTTGAACATGCCGGCGTACGCGGCCATGTCCGGCGTGGCGGAGATGCCCGTGCCGCCGGTGCCCTCCAGCCGCGCGAAGTCCCAGTACTCGCTGGCGGTGCTCGACACGCCCGGCAGCTTCGCCGCGGCGGTCATGACGGCCGGGTCGAACTTCGCCGGCCCGTTGTCGTCGCCGTCGCCGGAGATGATCAGGTCGACGGTGACCTGGGTCGCGGCCTGCGACGACAGGCTCTGCTTCGCCGAGGCGAGGATGACGTTGACGCCGGTGATCAGGGCCAGGCCGACCATGAGCGCGGCCGCGGTGATCGCGGTGCGCCGCGGGTTGCGGCCCGAGTTGAGCCGGCCCAGCTTGCCCGGCACCGACCAGGAGAACAGCCGGCCGAGCAGCGCGACCACCGGCCGGGCCAGCAGCGGCGTGAGCAGCGCGACGCCGATGAAGCTGATCAGGACGCCGCCGAGGATGAGCCACAGCGTGTTGCCGCCCTGACCGGCCAGGCCGAGGCCGAGCATCGTGCCGCCGGCCGCGCCGATGAGGGCGCCGCTGACGGTGAGCTTGGTCAGCGGGCGGTCCGGGGTCGCGACCTCCTGCAGCGCCGCGATCGGCGGGATGCGGGAGGCGCGCAGCGCCGGCAGGACCGCGGCGACGACCGTCACCAGCAGACCGACCACGAACGCGCTGATCACGGCGGCGGCGGGCACTCCGACGCTGGCGAGGGCGACGCCGCTGACGTTGCCGAACACCCAGGCGAGCAGGACACCGACGCCGACGCCGGCGGCGAGGCCCAGGACCGAGGCGATGAGCCCGATCGCGACCGCCTCGATGATGACCGAGCCGAGCGTCTGGCCGCGGCTGCCGCCGAGGGCCCGCATCAGCGCCAGCTCACGCGTCCGCTGCGCGACGATGATCGAGAACGTGTTGAGGATGAGGAACGTACCGACGAACAGGGCGACACCCGCGAAGCCGATCAGGACGTTGTTGAAGAACGACAGCCCCTCCCGGAAGTCCTTCGTCGTCTCGTCCTGCAGCTGCTTGCCGGTCTTGACCTGGAACCCGCCGGTCTCGCCGCCGAGCGCGGCGGCGACGTCGGCGCGCAGCTGGTCGTGGGTGACGCCGGGCGCCGCGGTGACCTTCAGCGAGCTGTACACGTCCTTCTCGCCGAGCATCAGCTCCTGCGCGACCGGCGTGGTGAAGAAGACCTCGAGCGAGCCGCCGAGCGAGTCGCGGTCGCCGCTGTAGCCGACGATGCCGACGAGCTTGAACACCTTCTTGCCGGGCTGCAGCGTCAGTACGCCGACGTCGTCGCCGACCTTGATGCCGGCGGCCTTCGCCGTGGTCGCGTTGACCACGATCTCGTCGTCGGCCTGCGGGCCGCGGCCCTCCCGCAGCTGCATCAGGTCGGACGTGCCGGTCCAGTTCTCGCCGAGGCGCGGCGGGCCGAACGTGGTGACGACCTTGCCGTTCTTGCCGATGACGCGGGCGCCGTCGGACGTGGCCTCACCGACGACCTTCGCGACGCCGGGCACCTGCTTCACCTTGTCCAGCGTCGCCGCCGGGATGTTCGACGCCTGCGACGGGCCCATGTCCTGGCCGTCGACCTTCGGCTTCTGGGTCACCTGGACGTCGGTGTCCTCGAACACCGACGCGAACAGGCTGTCGAACGAGCGTCCCATCGTGTCGGTGAGCACGAACGCGCCCGACACGAACATCACCCCCAGCACGACGGCCAGGCCGGACAGGACCAGCCGCAGCTTGCGGGAGAGCAGGCTCTTCAGCGTGGCGCGCAGCATCGTCAGGCCGCCTTGTCGAGACGCTTGAGACGGTCGAGGACGGCGTCGGCGGTCGGTGCGTACAGCTCGTCGACGATGTGCCCGTCGGCGAGGAACACGACCCGGTCGGCGTACGAGGCGGCGTTCGGGTCGTGGGTGACCATGACGATGGTCTGGCCGAAGTCGCGGACCGAGTTGCGCAGGAACGCGAGGACCTCGGCGCCCGACCGCGAGTCGAGGTTGCCGGTCGGCTCGTCGGCGAAGATGACCTCCGGCCGGGACACGAGCGCCCGTGCGCACGCGACCCGCTGCTGCTGGCCGCCGGACAGCTGGCTCGGCCGGTGCTTGAGCCGGTCCCGCAGGCCGACGGTCTCGATCACGGTGTTGTACCAGGCGGCGTCCGGCTTCCTGCCCGAGATCGACAGCGGCAGCAGGATGTTCTCCTCGGCGGTCAGCGTCGGCAGCAGGTTGAACTGTTGGAAGATGAACCCGACCTTGGTGCGGCGCAGGTTCGTCAGGCCCCGGTCCGACAGGCCGGTGATCTTCGAGTCGCCGATGTAGACCTCGCCGCGCGACACGGCGTCGAGCCCGGCCAGGCAGTGCATGAGCGTCGACTTGCCCGAGCCCGACGGGCCCATGATCGCGGTGAACCGGCCCTTCTCGAGCTCCACGGAAACGCCGCCGAGCGCGTTGACCTGCGCCTCGCCCGTGCCGTATGTCTTCCAGACGTCGACCGCCTTCGCGGCCACCTCGGTGCGCGTCGCAACCGATGCAGTCATGATTCCCCCTGGTGAATGGTGTGCCTTCATCCTCGGGGCGGTTCCGGCTCGTCTCGTCCGCCCGCAGGGCGACCCGACCACCGGTTTTTGGCGGGGGTTTGGCCCGGAGCGGAAATCAGGGTCAACCCCTAGCCCGCCTTTCTCAGCCTTCACAGAAATGGCCCCGGAAAGGCGGAAAGGCCGGTCGGGGTCGCCCCCGACCGGCCTTTTTTGTCAGCGCTGGTGCTTATTCGTACGCGATGGCGTTGAGCACGTTGAGGCGCACCGCCCGGATCGCGGGGATCAGGCCGGCGACCGCGCCGACGACGAGCGCCCCGATGATGTAGGCGATCATGTACCCCCACGGCAGCGTGACCGCGCCGAAGCCGATCACCGACTTGAGGGCGGTGACCGTCGCCGCGCCGAGCCCGGCCCCGACGACGAGCCCGAGCACCGTGCCGAACAGCGTGATCACCACGGACTCGATCGTCACCATCGACCACGTCTGCCGGCGCCGCAGGCCGATCGCCCGCAGCATCCCCAGCTCCCTGGTCCGCTCGATCACCGACAGCAGCAGCGTGTTGATGACCCCGAGCACCGAGATGCCCAGCGCGATGAACAGCAGCACCTGCACGATGACCAGTGCCACGTCGAACTGCTGCCGGCTGGAGCCGACGAGCTCGTCCTTCGTCTGGACGCTGACCTCGGGGTTGTTCTTCAGCACCCCTTCGACCGCGGTCTTCGCGTCGGCGATCGTGACCCCGTCCTTGACCTTGACCATGGCCTGGATCGGCTGCGGGAACGCGAACCCGGTCTGCGCGTCGGCGTTGGAGATGACGACGCCGTTGCCGTTGGTGGTCGAGTTGCTGATCCCGACCAGCGTCAGCGTCTTCGTCTGCCCCTTCGCGAACGTCACCGTGATGGTGGTGCCGACCGTGTACTTGCGGTCCTTCGCGGTCTTCTCGTCGGTGGTGAACTCGCCGCTGGCGAGGCGGTCGATCCGGCCCGCGACCGGGCGCAGCTTCAGGACGGTGATCGCCGCCGACGAGTCGTCGTAGGCGAACACGAAGTCCTGCTTGCCGTTGAGCTGCACGCCGTCGTAGGTCACGGCGGCGACCGTCTGTGCCTGCGGCAGCGCCTTGATCTGCTTGAGCTCGTCGGGCTGGATGACCGGCGGCACGTCGGACGTCTGCTGCCCGTAGACGACGAGGTCGGCCTGCAGGTCCTTCTCCACCGACTCGCCGATCGCCGTCGACAGCGACGAGAAGATCGTCGAGATCATCGTGATGATCGCGATGCCGATCATGACCGCGCCGGCCGTGATCGCGGTGCGCCGCGGGTTGCGCGACGAGTTACGCCGCCCCAGCCTGCCCGGCACCGAGAAGGAGAACACCGCGCCGAGCCCGGCGACCAGCGGCCGGCTGACCATCGGCGCGAGCAGCGCCACGCCGATCAGCGTCAGCAGCACCCCGCCGAACACCAGCAGCAGCGTCGCGTCGCCGGCGCCGGCCAGGCCCCACGACAGCGAGCCGACACCGACCGCGGTGACGACGGCACCGGCGATGGTGATGCCGGTCAGCGGCTTGTCCGTCGTCGCCGCGTCCCGCATCGCCGCGATCGGCGCGACCCGGGCCGCCTTGATCGCCGGCAGCACCGCCGAGATCATCGTGACCAGGATGCCGATCGTGAACGACGTCACGATCGCGGCCACCGGCAGCCCCAGGCCCGCGGACTCCATGTTGGCCAGGGCCGTGAACGCGCTCGCCCCGACCGCACCGAGCCCCATGCCGACCAGGAACCCGAACAGCGACCCGACGACGCCGATGAGCAGCGCCTCCAGCAGCACCGACCGGATGATCTGCCAGCGGCTCGCGCCCATCGCCCGCAGCAGCGCCAGCTCCCGCGTGCGCTGCGACACGATGATCGAGAACGTGTTGAGGATCAGGAACACGCCGACGAGCAGCGCGATCGTGCCGAACCCGAGGAAGAAGTAGTTGAAGTACTTCAGCAGCCCCCGGATCGCCTCGCTGGACGCCTTCGACAGCTCCTCGCCCGTCTGCACCGAGAACTTCGGGCCGAGCGCCGCCTTGATGTTGTCGCGCAGCTGGTTGTCGGTGACGCCCGAGTTGCCCTTGACGTCGATGACGTTGAACACGCCGGGCTCGCCGAGCATCACCTGCTGCGCCGTCGCCTCGGTGAACAGCACCGTCGTCTCGCCGGCCATCGAGTCGCGGCCGCCGGCGTACTGCATGATGCCGGTGATCTTGTAGGTCTTGCGGGCCTCGGCGCGGGCGATGACGTCGACGGAGTCACCGACGGCGAACTTCCCCAGCTTCGCCAGCCCGTTGTTGATGACGATCTCGTCCGCGGCCGCCGGCGCCTTCCCGGCGATCAGCTTCGTCAGCTCGTCCTCGCCGGTCCAGCTGCCGCCGAACTGCCCGGACTGGCTGATGACCACCTTGCCGTTCTTGCCGACGACGCGGGCGCCGGTGACGAACACCTGCCCGGTCGCCGAGCGCACCCCGTCGACCTTCTCGACCCGCGCCACCTCGGCGGCCGGGATCGGCAGGATCGCCTGGCTGTTGCCGGACGCCTCGTCGGCCGTCTCCGACTTCGCTGACACCTGCACGTCGGTGTAGCTGTAGATGTTGGAGAACACGTTGTCGAACGTGCGGCCCAACGTGTCGGTGAGCACCAGCGACCCCGACACGAACATGACCGACAGCACCACGGCGAGGGTCGACAGGATCAGCCGGAGCTTGCGCGCCAGCAGGCTCTTGAGCGTCGCGCGCAGCACGGCTCAGCCCGCCTGCGGCGCGTCGGCGGCGCTCTCGACCTTGGCGTCCAGGCCCTTGAGCTTGTCCAGCACCGCGTCGGCGCTCGGGGAGCGCAGCTCGTCGACGACCCGGCCGTCGGCCAGGAAGATGACCCGGTCGGCGTAGGAGGCCGCATTCGGGTCGTGGGTCACCATGACGATCGTCTGCCCGAACTCGCGCACCGAGTTGCGCAGGAACGACAGCACCTCCGCCCCCGACCGCGAGTCGAGGTTGCCCGTCGGCTCGTCGGCGAAGATGACCTCCGGCCGCGCCACGAGCGCCCGCGCGCACGCGACCCGCTGCTGCTGGCCGCCGGACAGCTGGCTCGGCCGGTGCTTCAGCCGGTCCCGCAGCCCCACCGTCTCGATCACCGTGTCATACCACTTCGGGTCGGCCTTGCGACCCGCGATTGACAGCGGCAGCAGGATGTTCTCCTCCGCCGTCAGCGTCGGCAGCAGGTTGAACTGCTGGAAGATGAACCCGACCTTGGTCCTGCGCAGGTTCGTCAGGTCCCCGTCGGACATGCCCGTGAGCCGGGTGTCACCGACGAAGATCTCACCGCGCGTCACCGAGTCGAGCCCGGCGAGCGTGTGCATCAACGTCGACTTGCCGGACCCGGACGGGCCCATGATCGCGGTGAACTGCCCGCGCTCCAACTCGACGCTCACCCCGTGCAGCGCGATGACCTGGGCCTCGCCGCTGCCGTACACCTTCCACACGTCCACCGCGCGGGCGGCGACCGCCTGCCCGGTCGTGACTGTCGTGGTCACGCTCGATCCCCCTCTGGTTTCGTGAATGCCCTCACGCTACGGGGTGATCGTGGGTGTGCCGTCCTCCCGGGGTGCCGGTCGGGGGTACTCCTCGGGAAGGAGGCCTATGAGCCTGGGCGGACGAGGCCCGTCTCGTACGCGAGGACGACGGCCTGGACGCGGTCCCTGAGGCCGAGCTTCGTCAGCACGTGCCCGACGTGGGTCTTCACCGTCGTCTCGCTCACTGACAGCGCCCGCGCGATCTCCGAGTTGGACAGCCCCCGCGCCAGCTGCACCAGGACCTCCCGCTCCCGGTCCGTCAGCACCCGCAGGTCCCGCGGCGGCTCCGCGTCCGGGTCCGGCAGCGCGTCGGCGAACTTGTCCAGCAGCCGCTTCAGGATCCGCGGCGCGACGACCGCCTCACCGGCCGCCACCGTCCGGATCGCGGCGACCAGGTCGTCGGCGGGCACGTCCTTCGCCAGGAACCCGCTCGCGCCGGCCCGCAGCGCGCCCACCACGTACTCGTCGAGGTCGAACGTGGTCAGGATCAGCACGCGAACGGGCAGCTTCGCCTCGACGATCGCGCGGGTCGCCGCCACGCCGTCCATACGGGGCATCCGGATGTCCATCAGCACCACGTCGGGCAGCAGCCGCCGGGCCAGCTCGATCGCCTCGACCCCGTCACCCGCCTCCGCGACGATGTCGAGGTCCGCCTCGCCGCCGAGCACCATCCTGAACCCGGTGCGCAGCAGCGGCTGGTCGTCCACGAGCAGGAGCCGGATAGGCCTCTCGTTCAAGCTCTGCGCCTTTCCTATGCGGGCTGCGGTTCCACGCTGTCCGCATGCTGTTCGATGGGGATCCTCGCGTGCACACGGTAGCCCCCGCCGGGCCGCGGCCCGGTGCGCAGCGTCCCCCCGTACAACATGACCCGCTCCCGCATGCCCAGCAGCCCGTGCCCGATCGCGGCGGTGCCCAGCTGCGGCCCGCGTCCGGTGTCGCACACCTCCACGACCACGTCCGAACGGCTGAACACCATCCTCACCTCGACCGTCGCCGCGCCGGCGTGCTTCAACGCGTTCGTCAGCGCCTCCTGCACGATCCGGTAGATCGTCAGCGCGATGCCCGGGTCCAGCTGCCCCGGCACGCCCTCCACCCGCAGCACCGCCTGCAGACCGGCCTCCCGGATCTGCTCCACCAGCCCCTCCACGCCGGCGAGCCCCGGCTGCGGCGCCAGCTCACCGGCCGGCTCCGCCTCCGTGCGCAGCACCGTCAGCAGCCGCCGCATCTCCCGTAACGCGGTCCTGCCGGTCTCCTCGATCGTCGCGAGCGCCTCGTCCGCCGCACCCGGATCCCGCTGCAGCATCCGCCGCGACCCGGTGGCCAGCACCCCCATCACGCTCACGTGGTGCGCCACGACGTCGTGCAGCTCCCGCGCGATCCGCCGCCGCTCGTCGGCCACCGCCTGCTCCGTCAGCGCCCGCTGGCTCGTCTCCGCCGTCCTCGCCCGGTCCTCCAGCGCCGCCACATACGCCCGCCGCGTCGCCATCATCCGCCCGACCGTGAAGCACACCGCCGCGCTCATCGCGTTGAACACGAGGAAGACCTGGGGCGTCAGCCCGAGCGGCTCGTCATTGGTGCGCCCCAGCACCGTCGCCAGCACCATCCCCGGCACCCAGATCAGCAACCCGGCCGCGATCGCCCGCCGCAACGGCAGGTACGCCGCCGCCGTGTACGTGAGGACGATCACGGCGAACCCGCCGTACATCACCGGCAGCACCCCGAGGAACGGCACCACGGTGTGCGCCGCCGTGAACCACACCGCCCCCCACAGCCACCGCCGCCGCACCGCCACCGCCAGCAACCCGACCGTGTCGAACGCCACCTGCAGGACCAGGTTGCCGGCCCCGAGCACCTGCTCCGCGAGCGCCGTCGAACTCCCGCTGACCACAGCGAGCACGACCGCGAGCACGATGTCCTGCACCAACGGGTCCGCTCGGCGGCTCAGCACGCGCTTCAGCACTCTTCGTACGCTATCGGCTCCAACCCCGGTTGGATTCGTCGCCGCGTCCGACCCGCGCCTCCTGCTTGAGGATGAGACGCCCCTCACCCCACCCCCGCAGCGCGACGTCCGCGGCCGTGTGATCAAAGAGCGGTTCTGGTCGTCCCGGCGACCAGAACCGTCCTTCGATCAAGCAGGCAGCGCCCCCGCAACGGCACGGCACGGGGTAGGTCTTGGGTGCGGCCCCGGGTGCGGTGCGGCACTCGGACCTTGCCGCCCCGCACCGCGTCCGGTCTCGATCCGGCCATGTGCCGTCCGTGCGGTGCTGGTCCCGAGCGAGTCGATCGACACACCGCGCCCCGTGCCGCCTGCACCCAGCGACGCCTTGGCACCGCGCGGTGCCCGCTCCGGGCCGCGCTGCGCCGTGACCGCGGGAGGACCTGGGGCTGTGCCGACTCACCAAGTCAATGCGCCGGGTGGCACCTTCACGGGACGGCGCTGGGCTCACCGCGCTGGGCTGGCTGGGTGGCCCTGAGTGCATCGCGCGGCCCTCGGGCCCTGCCGCCCCGCACCGTGTCCGGTCTCGATCCGTGTCGTGCCGTTTCGATCCGGCCCGGTCCCGTGCCGATTCCGTGCGAGTCGAGCGACAATCCGCCCGCCCCGCTCCATGCCGCGCCCGTGCCGCCTGCACCCAGCGCCGCCCTGGTACCGCGCGGTGCCCGCGCCGGGCCGCGCTGCGCCGTGCCCGCGGGAGGGCCTGGGCTGTGCCCGGCTCACCAAGTCACAGCGCCGGGTGGCACCCCTCACGGGACGGGGATGGGCTCGCCGCGTCGGCCTGACGGTGTGGGCCCTGAGCGCTGTCGCTTCGACCATGTCGCCCCGCACCGCGTCCGGGCTCGATCCGGCGGCGTGCCGTCCGCGCCGGTTCCGAGCGGGTCGACCGACACACCACGCCCGTACACGTCAGACCGAACCGCCAGGCCGGGGCGGTCCCGGGTTACTCGTCGCGGCCCGTGGTGGGCTCCTCCTCCGTCGACAAGGGCAGCGCCGCGGCCGCCGCCGGCTCGGGGAACGGTGGCGGCGTCCCGCCGAACGCCGGGCACAGCGCCTGGTGGGCGCACCAGCCGCACAGCCGGCTCGGCTGGGCCCTGAAGTCGCGCTCGGCCGTCGCCCGCTCGATCGCCTGCCAGAGGGCCAGCAGCGTCCGCTCGAACCTGGCCAGCTCGTCGGCGTCGGGGGAGAAGTCGCAGACCTCGCGGTCCTTCAGGTACATGAGGCGTAACACGCGGGGCACCACGCCGCGGGTCCGCCACAGGACCAGCGCGTAGAACTTCAGCTGGAACATGGCGCGCGCCTCGAAGGCCTCGCGGGGTGCGCCGCCGGTCTTGTAGTCCACGACGCGGAGGTCGCCGGCGGGGGAGACGTCGAGACGGTCGATGTAGCCGCGGATGACGAGCTTGCCGTCGACCTCGGCCTGGACGAACGCCTCCCGCTCCGCGGGCTCCAGCCGGTTGGGGTCCTCCACGGCGAAGTAGCCGCCGAGCAGCTCGCGGCTGGACTCCAGGAACGCCTCCGTGTCCGTGAACAGGTCGGCGAGGCCCTCCTCGGTCTCCACGAGACGCTGCCACTGGGGCGCGACGAGGGCGGCGGCCCGCTCGGGAGTTCGGCTGCCGCTCGGCTCCTCGAACAGCACCTCCAGCACGGCGTGCACGAGCGTGCCTCGCATCTGGTCGGGCGTCGGGCGCTCGGGAAGCTTGTCGATGCTGCGGAACCGGTACAGCAGCGGACACGTCTTGAAGTCCGCAGCGCGCGACGGCGACAACGTAGGCAGGGTGGTGATGGTCTCCGTCATGCGTGGAAGGTTAGGCCACGGGTACGACAGTTTTCGCGGACCGACCCCTCGGCGCGGACTACACGTAGCATCATGGGCAATGGACGACTACCGCTCGGCACCCGCGCCGGCGTCGTCGGCTGCCCGGACCCGGCCGCCGGAGCGCGGCTCGGGGATCCCGCTGGGGCGGCTGTTCGGCGTCCCGATCTTCCTCGCCCCGTCCTGGTTGCTGCTCGCCGCGCTGATCACGCTCACGTATAGCCAGTTCCTGTCGGCGCAGCGGACGCTGCCGATGACGACCGGGTTCGTGCTGGGCTTCGGGTTCGTGGTGTGCCTGCTGGTGTCGGTGCTGCTGCACGAGCTCGGCCACGCGGTGACGAGCCGGCACAGCGGGATCGGTGTGAGCGGTATCACGCTGGAGATGCTCGGCGGCTACACGGAGATGGAGCGGGAGGCGCCGCGGCCGGGTGTGGAGCTGTTCGTGTCGCTCGCCGGGCCGGCCGTGTCGCTGCTGCTGGGGCTGCTGGCGGGCGGTGTCGCGCTGGTGCTGCCGGCGCACAGCCTGGCCGAGACGTTCGCGTTCCAGCTGGCGCTGAGCAACATCGTGGTGGCCGTGTTCAACGCGCTGCCCGGCCTGCCCCTGGACGGCGGGCGGGCGCTGCAGGCCCTCGTCTGGAAGATCAGCGGCGACCCGAACCTCGGCCGGCGGGTCGCCGGCTGGTCGGGGCGCCTCGTCGCGGTCGCCACCGCCACCGCCGTGGTCGTGCTGTACTCCCAGGGCGTCCTCGACAGGATCTTCGGCCTGCTCTTCACGCTCCTGGTCAGCATCACGATGTGGGTCGGCGCCGGCCAGGCGATCCGGCACGGGCGGGTCGCGTCGAGCCTGCCGCCGTTCAACGCGCGGGAGCTGGCCAGGCCGGTGATCCCCGTCGCCGCGGCCACGCCGCTGGCGGAGGCGGAGCGGATCGCCGAGCGCAGCGGCGGCCAGCCCCTCGCCGTCGTGGACGGGGCCGGGGCGATGCTCGGGTTCGTGCACGGCGCCTCGGCGCGGGCGGTCCCGGCGGAGCGTCGGCCGTGGGTGCCGATCGGCGACGTCACCCGCCGGATCGATGAGCACCACGTCCTGGCAGGGGATCTGCGCGGCACCGACCTGTTGCACGCCATCCGGGACGACCCGGGCGGCGACTACCTGGTGGTCTCGGGTGAGGATGTGCACGGCGTCCTGCGCGGCGCCGAGCTGCTCTCGCTGCTCGAAACACGCCGACCCACCAGCAGAAGGAATCGCACGTGACTGTGTCCCTCGACCTCCCCACCACCCGCCGGGGACCCTTCCAGCCGGGTGACCGGGTCCAGTTGACCGACCCCAAGGGGCGGATGCACACGATCGTGCTCGAACCGGGCAAGGAGTTCCACACCCACCGCGGCGCCCTGCCGCACGACGACCTGATCGGCGCGCCCGACGGCAGCGTCGTGACGAGCGCCGGCGGCACGGCGTACCTCGCGCTGCGGCCGCTGCTGTCGGACTACGTGCTGTCCATGCCCCGCGGCGCCCAGGTCATCTACCCGAAGGACGCCGCGCAGATCGTCGCCATGGGCGACATCTTCCCCGGTGCCCGGGTCCTGGAGGCCGGGGCCGGCTCCGGCGCGCTGACCTGCTCGCTGCTGCGGGCGGTCGGACCGAGCGGCAGCGTCACGTCGTACGAGATGCGCGAAGACTTCGCAGCGATCGCCAGGCGCAACGTCGAGGCCTTCCTCGGCGGGCCCCAGACGGGGTGGACCTTGCGGGTAGGTGACGTAGCGGGCTGCGAAGATGTCGGTTTTGATCGGATAATCCTAGACATGTTGACCCCGTGGGAGATCCTGCCGCTCGTGTCGCGGGCGCTGATCCCCGGCGGGGTGTTCATCGGCTATGTGGCGACCACGCCGCAGCTGTCCGAGCTGGTGGAGGCGCTGCGCGAGGACGGCGGCTACACGGAGCCCCGGGCCTGGGAGAGCCTGGTGCGTGACTGGCACGTCGAGGGGCTCGCGGTGCGGCCCGATCACAGGATGATCGCGCACACCGCGTTCCTCGTCAGTGCCCGGAAGCTGGCGCCGGGGGTGACGGCGCCGCCGCGGCGCCGAAAGCCGAGCAAGGGCGCCGAAGCGTATGCGGCGCGGCGGTTGGCAGCCGCCGCGGTCGCACGGGAGGAGGAGGCAAAGGATGAGCCGTCCGAGCTTCAGTGACCTACCTGCCGTATTTCCGGACTGGTCGCCCTATCCGGACCTCGAGTCGGCGGCCAGGGCATACCTGCGGGACCCGGACATCGCGCTCGACGCGATGGCCGGCGTCCTGCGCGGGCAGAGTGTGCTCGGTTTCACGCTCGAGCGGTTCGTCAACGACGTCAACGGGGTCTGGCAGGAGGTCGTCGTCTGCGACGGCACCCGGCTCATCCTGTGGCACGGCGAGGACATCCCGCCCGAGGAGGCGCCGCCGGGCTCGATGACGTCGTCGCTGCGCGTCGTGGCGCTGTCGGCGGTGACCGAGGTCGGCTGCCGCCGCCGGCTCAGCCGCAACCCCAACGGGCACGCGAGAGTGGACAGCGTCGATGTCTACCTGTTGCTGACCTCACTCGACGAGGCGAACGTCGCCGCAGAGGAGGCCGGCTCCGTCATCCGCCACGACGCGTTGCGCTTCGGTAAAACTCTCGACGACGGCGGCGCCGGACAGATCGCCCGTTTGGAGGAGTTTGCCCGGCTGGTCTCTTCTCTCGTGGGCAAGCCGATGCTGTGAGGAATCAGTCGGCGTTGGGTCCGGCGACGGGCACGTCGTCGGCCGCCCGGTGCACGTGGATGCAGTCGCCGGGGCACTCCTTGGCCGCGTCGATGACCTCGAGCCGGAGGTGTTCGGGCACGTCGACGCGGGTGCCGGGGGCCAGCTGCAGCTCGCCGTCGGTCCCCTTCACGTAGGCCAGACCATCGACGTCGAACTCGAATACCTCAGGCGCGTACTGCACACACAGGCCGTCACCGGTGCACAGGTCCTGGTCAACCCACACCTCAAGAGCGCTCACGCTGCAACATTACAGGGCTGGTGGAAAGCGCCTCCAGGCCGCACGATTTGTAAAAGCCCTGTGGCGCACGGGTTCGAAGGGGCCCAGACCGGCGAACAGCAGTTAGTGTTAGAGCACAACGTTCAAAGCCCCCGGGGAGGTGGGACGTGGCACGCAGCGACGACGCGGAGACGCGCGCCGCACGATGGGAGAAGGACGCCCACGATCTCTCCACGCAGGTCGCTTTCCTCCAGGAGGAACTCGCCCTGGTGCGGCGCAAGCTGACGGAAACCCCGCGACACGTGCGACAGCTCGAGGAGCGGCTTGCCGCAGCGCAGGCGCAGATTGCCCGGCTGACCGAAAACAACGAGCGGCTCGTGGCCACCCTCAAGGAGGCCCGCGCCCAGATCGTGACGCTGAAGGAGGAAGTTGACCGCCTGGCACAGCCGCCGAGCGGTTACGGCGTCTTCCTCGCCCGCCACGAAGACGGTTCTGTTGACGTCTTCACCGGTGGGCGCAAGCTGCGCGTGGCAGTGTCCCCGGCCATCGAGGTCGAGGAGCTGCGCCGAGGCCAGGAGGTCCTGCTCAACGACGCCCTGAACATCGTCGACGCGCTCGGGTTCGAGCGGGCCGGCGAGGTCGTCATGTTGAAGGAGATCCTGGAAGGTGGTGACCGCGCTCTCGTCATCTCGCACGCCGACGAGGAGCGGATCGTCCACCTGGCCGACACCCTCGCCGAAGCGCCGTTGCGCGCCGGCGACTCGCTCATGATCGAGCCCCGCTCGGCGTATGCCTACGAGCGGATCCCGAAGAGCGAGGTCGAGGAGCTGGTGCTGGAGGAGGTGCCCGACGTCGACTACACCGACATCGGCGGCCTCTTCTCGCAGATCGAGCAGATCCGCGACGCCGTGGAGCTGCCGTTCCTGCACGCGGAGCTGTTCCGCGAGCACCTGTTGCGTCCGCCGAAAGGCGTCCTGCTCTACGGCCCTCCCGGCTGTGGCAAGACGCTGATCGCCAAGGCGGTCGCCAACTCGCTGGCGAAGAAGATCGCCGAGCGACGCGGCGAGGAGCGCAGGACCAGCTACTTCCTCAACATCAAGGGTCCCGAGCTGCTCAACAAGTATGTCGGCGAGACCGAGCGGCACATCCGGCTGATCTTCCAGCGCGCCCGTGAGAAGGCGAGCGAGGGCACCCCGGTCATCGTGTTCTTCGACGAGATGGACTCGGTGTTCCGGACCCGCGGCTCGGGCGTCTCCTCCGACGTCGAAAACACGATCGTGCCTCAGCTGCTGAGCGAGATCGACGGCGTCGAGGGCCTGGAAAACGTCATCGTCATCGGCGCGTCCAACCGGGAAGACATGATCGACCCGGCGATCCTGCGCCCCGGCCGGCTCGATGTGAAGATCAAGATCGAGCGACCGGACGCCGAGGCGGCCAAGGACATCTTCTCCAAGTACATCCTCACCACCGTCCCGCTGCACAGGGACGACATCGCCGAGCACGACAACTCGCCCGAGGCGACGGTCGCGGCGATGATCGACGCGGTGGTCCTGCGGATGTACTCCGAGACCGAGGAGAACCGGTTCCTCGAGGTGACCTACGCCAACGGCGACAAGGAGGTCCTGTACTTCAAGGACTTCAACTCCGGCGCGATGATCCAGAACATCGTCGACCGGGCCAAGAAGATGGCGATCAAGGACTTCCTCAGCAACGGCCAGAAGGGCATGCGCCTCCAGCACCTGCTCGACTCCTGCGTTGACGAGTTCCGTGAGAACGAGGACCTTCCCAACACCACCAACCCCGACGACTGGGCCCGCATCTCCGGCAAGAAGGGCGAGCGGATCGTCTACATCCGCACGCTCGTCTCCGGCGGCAAGGGCGCGGAGGCCGGCCGGTCCATAGAGACCGCCACCAACACCGGCCAATATCTGTAACACCGCGACACCGGCGGGCGGCGACCTCGGCAGAGGCGCCGCCCGCTTCGCATGAGCCCAGCAGCGAGCCAGGAGCCAGAGCCAAGAGCCAAGATCAAATTCATGGCTCCGGTCCGCCGTGGGCAAGGCCGTTGCTCCCGCAGCCAACGGTCGGGCCTTGGCGGCCCTCCCTGCACGTCCGCGTGTAGTTGCGCAGACCGCGGCGCCGGCCGGGGCGCCTCCGCGCCCCGCCCGGCCAAGGCCGCGACGCGACCGTCCCGGCCGCGAACAAACCACCCCCAGCCGACCGCCCCCAGCACCCCGTCGGTCAGGACGGCCTGCGGGGTTGCCCGTGTCAGCGACGCCCTCGCCGCCGGGAGGCCGCGGGCGACGGCAGGTCGGCCGGTGGCTCGCAGTGCCGTGCCGGTCTGGACGGCCCGCGGGGTCGTCTGCGCCGGCGACGCTCTCGCCGCCGGGAGCCGGTGGACGGACCGCTGCTCAGCTGGCGGCTCGCAGCGCTGTGTCGGTCAGGAAGGGCCTGCTGGGTCGTGACGGCCCTCGCCGCCGGAGAGGCCGCTGGCAACCGCTGCCCAGCCGGCCGCTTGCAGCACCCCGTCGGTCAGGACGGCCGTCAGTACCGGCGACGCCTCCCCTGCTGCGAGGTCGTGGTCAACCGCTGCCCAGCCGGCGGCTCGCAGCGCCCGTGTGAGAGAACGGGGACGTCAGTACCGGCGACGCCGCCGACGACGAGAGACGACTGCTGGTCAGCCAATGGCTTGGAGCGCGGCGTCGGTCAGGACGGTCTCGAGGGTTGTCAGTACCGTGGACGCCTCCGCCAGGGAGAGGTGGTGGGTGTCGGCGTAGCAGGTGAGCGCGGTGGCCGGGCCGGCGTCGTCGGCGTGCACGAAGAGGCGGCTCGACGGGGTGTCCTTGAACGGCGTCCAGTCGAGGGTCCGGCGGGTCACCGCCTCCCGCAGCGAGCCCCGCGCCGGCGGCGGGACGGGTCCGCGGCGGTCGTTGAGGTGGAAGTCGACCCGGAACTGCGGGCCGCGCTCCGCCGCGATCCGCGCGACCAGGGACTCCTTCGACGCCGTGTCGTAGTACGCGTGCTTGTAGGCGGTCGTCGCCGCTCGCTGGGCGCCCGCCACGACCTGGTCGAACGTGGCGTCGGCGACGTCGACGAGGCACAGGCCCGGCTGGGCGACCGGCGCGACCACGTCCGCCAGCCCGGGGCGGAAGCGGTTGCTGGTCACCAGCAGCACCGGCACGGGGTCGACGCCCGCGCAGCGGCGCACCGCGACCGCGAACCCGGCGAGCAGCGTGGTGGAGGGGTCCGCGCCGGTCCGCTCCGCGAGGACCCGCGTGGCGAGGGGGATCGCGGGGGAGACCAGGCGGCCCTTCCAGTGCCGGGGCCGCTCCCGCCGCCGCGACGAGCGGGGCCACGGCGGCGGCATCGCGCGCAGGACCCGCTCCCAGTGCCGCAGCGCGCTGCGGCTCTGCCGCGCGCCGGCGTCGGACGCCTGCCAGCCGGCCTGTTCGAGGGGCTGCATGCCGCTGACGGGCTCCTGGACCCTCGCGGCTACCTCCCGCAGCATCACCGCGGCCCCGGAGCGGTCCATCGCGATGTGCCAGATCACGGCGCACAGGTGGGTGAGGCGGCCGGCGTGGCGCACGACACCCATCCGGATCGGCCAGTCGCTGGTGAAGTCGACGGGTTCGTGGCGGAACCGGTGGAGCATCCGGCCCGCTGACGCCTCGGCGTCGTCCTCGGTGTCCAGGACCTCCAGGGTGGCGGTGCCGCCGGCCGCGACGACCTGCCGGGGCGTCCCGTCGCCGGCGAACCGCAGCCGCGTGCGCAGCACCTGGTAGCGGCTCATGAGGTACCGCAGCTCGGCCGCGACGTCCTCGACGGACCGGCCAGGAGGCAGCGGCGTCACCCCGCCGAGCGGAAGCTGCTCGCCGAACCTGGTCATCGACGCCCAGATGTCCCGCTGCCCCCATGACAGGGGCGCCTCACCCGCGCCGGCACCCTCGAAGGCGACCAAGATTCGCATCCGTGGATGTTACGGGCGGCGACGGCTTCACAACAATCGGACATCATGCAAACCTGGCGCGCCGCGGTGGAGGCAGACTGTCGTACCTTGCGACTAGGGTTGTGGGCATGAGTGTGCGGCGCGTGATGGGCACTGAGGTCGAATACGGCGTGTCGGTGCCCGGCCAGCCGGGAGCCAACCCGATGGTGACGTCATCCCAGGTGGTCAACGCTTATGGCGCACGACCCGAGCTCACGAAGGGCGGCCGGGCCCGGTGGGACTACGAGGAGGAGTCCCCGCTGCGCGACGCGCGCGGGTTCACCTACTCGGGTGCCCTCTACGACCCGGCGGAGGCCCTCGCGGACGAGGACCTCGGCCTGGCCAACGTGATACTGACCAATGGTGCGCGGCTCTACGTGGACCACGCGCACCCCGAGTACTCCACGCCCGAGTGCACCAACCCGCGTGACATCGTGCTGTGGGACAAGGCTGGCGAGCGGGTGATGGCCGAGGCGTCCCGCCGCGCGGCCACGATCCCGGGGACGCTGCCGATCCATCTGTACAAGAACAACACCGACAACAAGGGCGCCAGCTACGGCACGCATGAGAACTACCTCATGCGGCGGCAGACCCCGTTCGCCGACATCGTCATGCACCTCACCCCGTTCTTCGTCACCCGGCAGATCGTGTGCGGGGCGGGCCGGGTCGGCATCGGTCAGGACGGGTCCGGCCCCGGCTTCCAGATCTCCCAGCGGGCCGACTTCTTCGAGGTCGAGGTCGGCCTGGAGACCACGCTGAAGCGGCCGATCATCAACACCCGCGACGAGCCGCACTCCGACGCCGACAAGTACCGGCGGCTGCACGTCATCATCGGCGACGCCAACCTGTCGGAGATCTCCACCTACCTCAAGGTCGGCACGACGTCGCTCATCCTGGCCATGATCGAGGACAAGGCGCTGCCGGGCGACCTCGGCATCGCCGACCCGGTGACCGAGCTCAAGGCGGTCAGCCACGACCCGTCGCTGAAGCACCTGATCCGCATGCGCGACGGCCGGCGGCTGAGCGCGCTGGACATCCAGTGGGCGTTCTATGAGCGGGCCCGCGCCTACGTGGACTCCCGGCAGGGGTCCGACGTCGACGAGCAGACCGCCGACGTGCTCGAGCGCTGGGAGAGCGTGCTGGACCGGCTCGGCCGCGACCCGATGCTGTGCGCCGGCGAGCTCGACTGGGTCGCCAAGCTCCGCCTCCTGGAGGGCTACCGCGAGCGCGAGTCGCTGGGCTGGTCCTCGCACAAGCTGCAGCTGGTCGACCTGCAGTATTCCGACGTCCGCGCGGAGAAGGGCCTCTACCAGCGGCTGGTCGCCCGTGGGTCGATGCAGACGCTGTTCACCGAGGACGAGATCCAGCGCGCGATCGTCGAGCCGCCGGACGACACCCGGGCCTACTTCCGCGGCCGGTGCCTGGCGAAATACCCCGCCGAGGTGGTTGCGGCGAGCTGGGACTCCGTCATCTTCGACGTGGGCAGGGAGTCCCTGGTGCGGGTGCCGATGATGGAGCCCGAACGAGGGACCAAGAAGCACGTCGGTGCACTGTTCGACAAATGCCCGAGCGCGAAGGATCTGCTCGAAGCGATCACTTCCGGGTAAGTTCGATGCAGCGGTTGTTTGGTGGTCCCCCGAGGAGGATGAGACATGGCGACGAGGGATACGGGCGGGCAGTCCCAATCCGGTAAGTCGCGGCGCGACGAGGAAGAGGACGTCGCCGCGCCCGAGGTCAACCCTGAGACAGCCGAGCGGGTCGAGCAGCTGGGCGAGGACGTCGACGACCTCCTCGACGAGATCGACTCGGTGCTCGAGGAGAACGCCGAAGAGTTCGTCCGCGGATACGTGCAAAAGGGCGGCCAGTAGCCGTCACTGAGAAGGCCCGTCGGTCCGGACGCATCCGGGCCGACGGGCGTATTGTTTGGTCAACTGCAGTCGATCATCCTTGTGAAGGGAGCTCCGTTGCCGACGGGTCTTGACCACTCTGGGCGTCTGCCGGCCGCGTTCCACGCCGCGGGGACCTCGTCGTTCAGCGAGTTCCTGTCGGCCGTCGCGCCCGAGATGCTCCCGGGTCGCCGGCCGCTGCCGCCCGGCATGGCCGCGGACGTCAGCGCGCACGCGACCACGATCGTCGCCATCACCTGCGCCGACGGTGTGCTCATGGGCGGCGACCGGCGCGCGACGATGGGCAACCTCATCGCCCAGCGCGACATCGAGAAGGTCTTCGCCGCCGACGCGTACTCGCTCGTAGGCATGGCCGGCACCGCCGGGTTCGGCCTGGAGATGATGCGCCTGTTCCAGGTCGAGCTGGAGCACTACGAGAAGATCGAGAGCTCGATGCTCTCGCTGGAGGGCAAGGCCAACCGCCTCGCCACCATGGTCCGCAACAACCTGGGCGCCGCGATGCAGGGCCTGGCCGTGGTGCCGCTGTTCGCCGGGTTCGACGTCGACGCGAAGTCCGTCGACAAGGCCGGGCGCATCTTCAGCTTCGACGTCGCCGGCGGCGTCTACGAGGAGCGCGGCTACGACTCGATCGGCTCGGGTTCGCTGTTCGCGAAGTCGTCGATGAAGAAGCGGTACAAGCCCGGCATCACCACCGCCGAGGCCGTGAAGATCGCCGTCGAGGCGCTCTACGACGCCGCCGACGACGACACCGCGACCGGCGGCCCCGACCTGCTGCGCGGCATCTTCCCGGTCATCATGACGGCCACCGTCGAGGGCACCCACCGGCTCACCGACGAGGAGACCCGCGCGGTCGCCGAGGCCGTCATCGCCGAGCGCGCCGACAACCCGGGCGTCTGAGCCCTCCGTCCCCCCGCCCCCACGTCAGCCAGCTCCCACGACAGAAGGAGAACCCGCCCCGTGGCCATGCAGTTCTACGCCTCGCCCGAGCAGATCATGCGGGATCGCTCGGAATACGCGCGCAAAGGCATCGCGCGCGGTCGCAGCGTCGTGGTGCTCAGCTACGAGGGCGGCGTCCTCTTCGTCGCGGAGAACCTGTCGACCGCCCTGCACAAGGTCAGCGAGATCTACGACAGGATCGGCTTCGCCGCCGTCGGGCGCTACCCCGAGTTCGAGAACCTGCGCTCCGCCGGCGTCCGGCTCGCCGACCTGCACGGCTACTCCTACGGCCGGCGCGACGTCACCGGCCGCCAGGTCGCCAACGCCTACGCCCGCACCCTCGGCGCCATCTTCACGCAGGAGCAGAAGCCGTACGAGGTCGAGATCTGCGTCGCCGAGGTGGGCGCCACCGCCGAGGACGACGAGCTCTACCGCATCACGTACGACGGCTCCGTCCAGGACGAGCCCGGCCTCGTCACCATGGGCGGCCAGTCCGACACCATCTCCGGCGCCGTGAAAACCCGCCTGCGGCCCGACCAGACGCTCGCTGAGGCCCTGAAGCTCGCGGTCGAGGGTCTGGGCAGCGTCGGCGGCGAGGGCGGCCAGCCGAGGAAGCTGGCGGCCAACCAGCTCGAGGTCGCCGTCCTGGACCGGCAGCGCCCGGGCCGCACGTTCCGCCGGCTGACGGGTCTCGCCCTCACCGCCATCCTGGACGACCCGGCGAAGGCCGAGGCGGTCGAGGAGGGCCTGGAGGACAAGCCCCAGCCGCCGGCCTCCCCGAGCACCCCCGCCGACAACGCCAGCGGCCCCGCCCCGGAGACGGAGACGGACAAGCCCACCTCCTGACCACCGACGCCCAGCCGCACGTCCGCGCGAGCCTCCCGCCGCCGGGGATCACCACCCCCGCGGCCAGGAGGCTCGCGCGTGGTGTTTTCCGGCAAGCGCTACCGCGCCGACCCGCTCACCGTTGCCGTCCATGATCGAGTAGCGGGTGGGGGGGCCGACACGAACCGAGCCCCCAGCAGCGAGTGTATGGGGGGGGGGGTGGCAGACGATGTGGGGGGGTGGTGGGGCTGGT
>NZ_JBFANF010000106.1:0-27723 GCF_040674675.1 Dactylosporangium sp. NPDC049742
CGCAGCAACCCCGACCAGACCAAGACCGTCGACCCGTGCAACCTGCAACTGCTGTACCAGGGCCGCAGCCCCAGCTCCGGCGGCGACTACGGCCTCCTGCCGTACCGCCCCGGTGTGCTGACCCTGCAGCGCTAGTCGTTCCCCGGCCGGCCGCCTCCCGGGGCGGCCGGCCCTCCCTTTCCAGGAGGCACCGCCATGCGCACGGCACGACACTGGCTCATCGCCGCGACACTGACCGCCGCACTCACCGCGGCGGGCGCCGCGGCCCTGACCGCACCCGCCTCGGCGGAGTCCAACGGCGGCGTGCGGATCATGCCGCTCGGCGACTCGATCACCGAGGGCACGCAGGTCCCCGGCGGCTACCGCATCGGCCTCTGGCAGCGGCTCGCCGCCGGCGGCTACCGCAACGACTTCGTCGGCTCCCAGTTCAACGGGCCGGCATCGCTGTGGGACCACGACCACGAAGGCCACCCGGGCTGGCGGATCGACCAGATCGATGCCAACATCACCGGCTGGCTGCGCACCACCACCCCGCGCACCGTCCTGCTGCACATCGGCACCAACGACATCCTGCAGAACTCCAACGTCGCCGGCGCACCCGGCCGGCTCTCCACCCTCATCGACCACATCACCGCCGCCGCGCCGAACGCCGACGTGTTCGTCGCCAGCATCATCCCGCTGAGCAACAGCGGCCAGGAGACGGCGGTCCGCACCTTCAACGCCACCATCCCCGGGATGGTGCAGAGCAAGGCCAACGCCGGTAAGCGCGTCCACTTCGTCGACATGCACGCCGCGCTCACCACCGCCGACCTCATCGACGGCGTCCACCCCACCGCCGGCGGCTACGACAAGATGGCCGCCACCTGGTACACGGCGCTGCGTGCCGTCCCCGGCAGCATCGGCGACCCGGGCACGCCGACAAGCCCGAGCACCCCGACCGGCGGCACCGGCAGCGCGCTGGCGAGCGCCGCGTCCGGGCGCTGCCTCGACGTGCCGGGGAGCAACTCGGCCAACGGCACCCAGCCGATCATCTGGGACTGCAATGGCGCGGCCAACCAGCGCTGGACGCTCAACGGCCAGGCGCTGCAGTCGCTCGGCAAGTGTCTCGATTCGCCCACCGGCGCGACCGCCGGCAGCAAGGTCCAGCTGTGGGACTGCCACGGCGGGGTGAACCAGCGCTGGAACCTCAACGCCAACGGCACGATCAGCAACGCGCAGTCGGGCCTGTGCCTCGACGTCGCCGGCAACGCGACCGCCAACAACACCCCCGTGCAGCTGTGGACCTGCACCGCGGCGGCGAACCAGCGCTGGACAAGGAGATGAGCATGAAACGTATCGGTGTGCTCCTGGCCGCGGTGGTCCTGCTGACCGCCGGCATCCTCGCCGCCGTCGTGCGCGGCCCGGACGCGCAGGCCCTCGAGAACGGCGTCGCCCGTACCCCGCCGATGGGCTGGAACAGTTGGAACACGTTCGGCTGCAACATCAACGACACGCTGATCCGGCAGATGGCCGACGCGATCGTCAGCAGCGGCATGCGGGATCTCGGCTACAAGTACGTGGTCGTCGACGACTGCTGGATGAACTCCACCCGCGACGCGCAGGGCAATCTGCAGGCCAACGCGAGCCGGTTCCCGAACGGCATGAAGGCTCTCGGTGACTACCTGCACTCCCGCGGCCTGCTCTTCGGTATCTACCAGGCGCCGCTGGACAAGACCTGCGCGCAGTACTTCGGCAGCTATCCCGGCGCGACCGGCGCGCAGGGGCACGAGGCGCAGGACGCCCGCCAGTTCGCCGCCTGGGGCGTGGACTACCTGAAGTACGACTGGTGCTCACCGACCGGCTCGATCAGCGAGCAGGTCACCACGTTCGCGAAGATGCGTGATGCGCTCGCCGCGACCGGCCGGCCGATCGTGTACAGCATCAACCCGAACAGCATCCACGCGAAGACCGGCCCGCAGCGCAACTGGGGCGACGTCGCGAACATGTGGCGCACCACGGAGGACATCACCAACGCCTGGGACACCGGGCAGAGCAACGGTTACCCGATGGGCATCCAGAACATCGTCAACGTCACCGTGCCGCTCGCCGGTTACGCCGCGCCGGGCCGGTTCAACGACCCCGACATGCTCGAGGTCGGCCGCGGCGGCATGAACGACACCGAGATGCGCAGCCACTTCGCGCTGTGGGCGATGATGGCCTCGCCGCTGATCGCCGGCAACGACATCCGCTCGCAGAGCGCCGCGACCGCGACGATCCTCAAGAACCAGCAACTGGTCGCGATCAACCAGGACAGCCTCGGTCTGCAGGCGACCCAGGTGTCCAACGACGGCACCCGGCGCGTGCTGGCCAAGCGGCTGGCGAACGGTGACGTCGCGGTCGCGCTGTTCAACCAGGGTGGGTCGGCGACGACGGTCAGCACCACGGCGGCCGCGGCCGGCAAGTCGGGCGGCTCGTTCACGCTGCGCGACGCATGGACGAACACCACGAGCACCACGACCGGCAGCATCAGCGCGAGCGTGCCCGCGCACGGCACCGTCGTGTACCGGGTGAGCGGCGGCGGCACGACCACCCCGCCGGCCGGGTCGACGCTCGTCAGCGCCGCCTCCGGGCGGTGCCTCGACGTGCCGAACAGCAGCACCACCAACGGCACCCAGCCCGTCATCTGGGACTGCAGCGGCGGCGCCAACCAGCGCTGGACGGTCACCGGGCAGACGCTGCAGGCCCTCGGCAAGTGCCTCGACGCGCCGCTGGGTGCCACCGCCGGCGCCAAGGCGCAGCTGTGGGACTGCAACGGCGGCACCAACCAGCAGTGGACGCTCAACGCCGACGGCACCGTCCGCGGCGTCGCGTCCGGCCTGTGCCTGGACGTCGACCACAACCTGACCGCCAACGGCACGCCGGTGCTGCTGTGGACGTGCACGGCCGCGGCGAACCAGCGCTGGACGAGAGGATGACGATGCGAAGAGTCGCCGGACTGCTCACCGCCGGTATCCTGCTGGTCGGCGGCACCGCCGTCGTCGTGGCCGCTGCCATGCCCGCAGCCCTGGCCGACAACCCGATCGTGCAGACCGTCTACACCGCCGACCCGGCCCCGCTGGTGTACAACGGGCGGGTCTACCTGTACACCGGACACGACGAGGACAACTCCACCTACTTCACCATGAAGGAGTGGCGGGTCTACTCCTCCGCCGACATGGTGAACTGGACCGACCACGGCTCGCCGATGAACCTCGCGACGTTCAGCTGGGCCAGCGCCAACGCGTGGGCCGGTCAGGTGGTCAACCGCAACGGCAGGTTCTACTGGTATGTGCCGGTCACGAACCGCTCGACCGGCCGGATGGCCATCGGCGTCGGCGTCTCCAACAGCCCCACCGGGCCGTTCACCGACGCGATCGGCCGGCCGCTGGTGGAGAACAACGAGATCGACCCGACCGTCTTCATCGACGACAACGGGCAGGTCTACCTGTACTGGGGCAACCCCAACCTGTGGTACGTGCGGCTGAACGCCGACATGACTTCCTACTCCGGCGGCGTGACGCAGATCCCGCTGACCACCGCCGGGTTCGGCACCCGCACCGGCAACGCGAGCCGGCCCACGCTGTACGAGGAAGGCCCCTGGGTCTACAAGCGCAACGGCCTCTACTACAACGTGTTCGCCGCGAAGTGCTGCTCGGAGTTCATCGGCTACTCCACCGCCCCCGGGCCGACCGGCCCGTGGACCTACCGCGGCACCGTGATGCCGACGCAGGGCGGCAGCTTCACCAACCACGCCGGCGTCATCGACTTCAACGGCGGCTCGTACTTCTTCTACCACAACGGCGCGCTGCCCGGCGGTGGCGGCTACACCCGCTCCGTGGCCGTGGAGAAGTTCAGCTACAACGCCGACGGCACCATCCCGACCATCACCATGACCACCGGCGGCGCACCCCAGGTCGGCACGCTCAACCCGTACGTGCGGCAGGAGGCCGAGACGATCGCCTGGGAGACCGGCGTCGAGACCGAACCCTCCAGCGAGGGCGGCATGAACGTCGGCTGGATCGAGAACAACGACTCGATCAAGGCCAAGGGCGTCGCGTTCGGCGGCGGCGCCACGTCGTTCACCGCCAGGGTCGCCTCCGCCACCAGCGGGGGCCGCATCGAGCTGCACCTCGACGGCGTCAACGGTGCCCTCGTCGGCACCTGCACCGTCGCCGGCACCGGCGGCTGGCAGACCTGGACCAGCGCCACCTGCCCGGTGAGCGGCGCGACAGGCACCCACGACCTGTACCTCAAGTTCACCGGCGGCAGCGGCAACCTGTTCAACGTCAACTGGTGGCAGTTCGCCGGCGGCGGGAGCAGCGACGGGAACCTGATCACCAACGGCTCCATGGAGAGCGGCACGTCCGGCTGGGCGATGTTCGGCAGTGGGACGTTGGCGGCGAGCACCGCCACCGCGCACGGCGGCAACCAGTCGCTGCAGGTCACCGGGCGCACCGCCGCGTGGAACGGCGCCGGCCAGGACGTGACGGCCAAGCTGGTCAACGGCCGTACCTACACGACGAGTGCCTGGGTCCGCACCGGCGGCGGTAGCCCGAGCGCCAAGGCGATGCTGGCCGTCACCGCCAACGGCACGACCAGCTACGTGCAACTGGCCCCGGCGACCGCGGTGAACTCCGGAGGCTGGACCCTGCTGTCCGGCACGTCGACGGTGTCGTGGACGGGCACGCTGACCGGTGCCACCTTCTACGTGGAGACCACCAGCGGAACGGACAACCTCTACCTCGACGACGTCTCGGTGCAGTAGGAGAACGTGATTCGTTTCCACCGGATGGCCGGCGTCGGCGGGTCATCCGGTGGTTATTCAAACAATGGTGCAGCTGTACGACTGCCACAGCGGGGCGAACCAGCAGTGGACCGCCACGTCGAGCAGGCAGCTGACCGTCTGCGGCTCCATGTGCCTGGACGCCGCCGGCTCCGGCAACGGCGCCGCAATGCAGATCTACAGCTGCAACGGCCAGGCCAACCAGCGCTTCAGCCTCAGCTGACGCGCGACGTCGCCGGTGGCCGCACGGCCACCGGCGCGCACCCCCGAACCCGCGCTCGACCAGCCGATCCGCCACGGCAAAGGAGCATCCCGTGCAGCATGACCACACCCCGTCGTCGTCCGACCCGACCCGCAGGCAGGTGTTGATCGCCGGTGCCGTGATCGCCGGGGCGGCGCTGCCACTGCCGTGGACGGCGTCGCCGGCGTCGGCCGCGGCCCCGCCGGAGGTCGGCGCCGCGAACGGCCTTGCACTGTGGTACGAGCAGGCCGCCGGCACCGACTGGCTGCGCGCCCTACCGGTCGGCAACGGGCGCCTCGGCGCCATGGTGTTCGGCAACGTCGACGTGGAGCGGTTGCAGCTCAACGAGGACACCATGTGGGCCGGTGGCCCCTACGACCAGAGCAACCCGCGCGGCGCCGGCGCGCTGGCGCAGATCCGGCAGCTGGTCTTCGCCAACCAGTGGGGCCAGGCACAGACCCTCGTCGACCAGAACATGCTGGGCATCCCGTCGGCGCAGCTGGCCTACCAGACCGTCGGCAACCTCCGGCTGACGTTCGCCGCAGGCGGCTCCGGCGTGTCGCAGTACACGCGGTTCCTGGACCTGACCACGGCCGTGGCCGGCGTCAGCTACCTGCAGAACGGTGTGCGGTTCCGGCGGGAGGTGCTCACCAGCGCGCCGGACCAGGTGATCGCGGTCCGTCTGACTGCGGACCGGGCCGGGTCGATCACCTTCTCCGCGGCGTTCGACAGCCCTCAGCGCACGACGCCGTCCAGCCCGGACGCGGTGACGGCTGCCGTCGACGGGGTCAGCGGCGACCAGCGTGGGCTGACCGGCAAGGTGAGGTTCCGCGGTCTTGCCCGCGCGGTCGCCGACGGTGGCACCGTCAGCAGTTCCGGCGGCACGTTGCAGGTCCGCGGGGCCGACAGCGTCACGCTGCTCGTGTCGATCGGCACGAGCTACGTCAACTACCGTGACACGAGCGGGGATCATCAGGGCAGGGCCCGTGCCTTCCTCGACCTGGCCGCCGCCCGGACCTGGGACCAGCTGCGCAGCCGGCACGTCGCGGACTACCAGCAGCTGTTCAACCGCACGACGCTGGACGTCGGCCGGACCTCCGCCGCCGACCAGCCCACCGACGTGCGGATCAGCCGGCACGCCTCCACCGACGACCCGCAGTTCTCGGCCCTGCTGTTCCAGTTCGGCCGGTACCTGCTGATCTCGTCCTCGCGGCCGGGCACCCAGCCGGCGAACCTGCAGGGCATCTGGAACGACTCGCTGAGCCCGTCGTGGGATTCCAAGTACACGATCAACGCGAACCTGCCGATGAACTACTGGCCGGCGGACACGACGAACCTCGCGGAATGCTTCGAGCCGGTGTTCGGCATGATCCGTGAGCTTGCGGTGACCGGCGCGCGCACCGCCCAGGTGCAGTACGGCGCCGGGGGATGGGTGACCCACCACAACACCGACGGGTGGCGCGGCTCGTCGGTCGTCGACGGCGCGCTGTGGGGCATGTGGCAGACCGGCGGCGCGTGGCTGTCCACCCTGATCTGGGAGCACTACCAGTTCACCGGCGACGTCGCCTTCCTGCAGGCCAACTACCCGGCGATGAAGGGCGCCGCGCAGTTCTTCCTCGACACGCTGGTCGAGGAGCCGTCGCTGCGCTACCTGGTGACCAACCCGTCCAACTCCCCGGAGCTCGCCCACCACTCGGGCGTCAGCGTGTGCGCCGGGCCGACCATGGACAACCAGATCCTGCGGGACCTGTTCAACGCGGTCGCGCAGGCCGCCCAGGTGCTCGGCGTCGACGCCGACCTGCGGACCCGGGTGCTGGCCACCCGCGACCGGCTCGCACCGATGAAGGTCGGCTCCCGCGGCAACATCCAGGAGTGGCTGTACGACTGGACCGAGACCGAGCAGAACCACCGGCACGTCTCGCACCTGTACGGCCTGCACCCCAGCAACCAGATCACCAGGCGCGGCACCCCCACGCTGTACAACGCCGCTCGCCGCACCCTGGAACTGCGCGGCGACGACGGCACCGGATGGTCCCTCGCCTGGAAGATCAACTACTGGGCCCGGCTGGAGGAAGGGACCCGCGCGCACGACCTGCTACGCCTGCTGGTGACCACGGCCAGGCTCGCGCCGAACATGTTCGACCTGCACCCGCCGTTTCAGATCGACGGCAACTTCGGCGCCACCTCCGGCATCGCCGAAATGCTGCTGCACAGCCACAACGCCGAGCTGCACGTGCTGCCGGCGCTGCCCGCCGCCTGGCCCGCAGGGCAGGTGCAGGGCCTGCGCGGCAGGGGCGGCTACACCGTGGGCGCCCGATGGAGCGGCGGTCAGGCCGCCGAGATCACCATCCGGTTCGACCGGGACGCCACCGTCAAGGTCCGCAGCCGGTCACTCACCGGCACGGTCGCGGTCGTCGACACCACTACCGGTGGCACCGTCACCGTCACCCGGCCGGAGGCCGACGTCGTCCAGCTGTCCGGCCTGGCCGGCCGCAGCTACCGCGTGACGGCGCAGGTACAGACGCAGACGTGGGTGCGCATCGGCAACGCGACCACCGGTCTGGTGCTCGACAGCGGCGGCAACGTCGCCTCCGGCTCCGTGCTCAAACAGTGGAACTGGGACGGCAGCAGCAACCTGCAGTGGCAGCTGGCCGACCTCGGCAGCGGCTGGGTCCGCATCGTCAACCGCACCAACGGCCTGGTGCTGGACAGCGCCGGCAACACCGCCAACGGCGCGCCGTGCCGGCAGGCGACCTGGACCGGCGGCGTCAACCAGCAATGGCGGCTCAACGACACCGGCAACGGCCGCCGGCAGATCATCAACCGCGGCACCGGGACCGCGCTGGACGGCATGGGCAACGCCTCGGCCGGCTCCACCGTCGCGTTGTGGGCGCCCAACACCAACACCAACAACCAGTGGACCGTGACCGCGCTCTGAGCGCACACCGCAGCAAGGAGATCCTGATGCGACGCAAATTCCGGGTGCTGCTGCTCGCCGCGGCACTACCCCTCATGATCGCCACCGTGCTGCTGGCGATCCGGCCGGCGGCGGCCGCCGGGATGACCCGGGTCACCAACTTCGGCAACAATCCCACCGGCCTCAACATGTACATCTACGTGCCGGTCAACGTCGCCCCCCGGCCGGCTCTGCTCGTGCTCGTGCACTACTGCGGGGGCTCCGCCAGCGGCATCTTCAACGGCAACGGCCACGACTACGTCAACGCGGCCGACCGGTACGGCTTCATCATCGTGCTGCCCGAGGCGACGCGCAGCGGCAACTGCTTCGACGTGTCGACGCCGGCGGCCCTGCAACGCAACGGCGGCAGTGACTCCACCGGCATCATGTCGATGGTCGCCTACGCCCGCGCGAACCACCCGATCGACGCGTCGCGCATCGTGGTCTCCGGCTTTTCCTCCGGTGCGATGATGACCAACGTCCTGGCCGCGCAGTACCCCGACGTGTTCGCCGCCGCGTCCGCGTTCTCCGGCGTCCCCGCCGGCTGCTTCGCCACCACCAACGGATCGCTGTGGAACAGCCAGTGCTCCGGCGGCACCATCATCCGCACCGCCCAGCAGTGGGGCGACACGGCGCGCGCGATGTACCCCGGCTACACCGGCCGCTATCCGCGGATGCAGCTGTGGCACGGCACGACCGACACCACCGTCGCCTACCCGAACTTCGGCGAGGCGATCAAGCAGTGGACGAACCTCAACGGGCTGGGCCAGACCCCGGCGTTCACCGATCATCCGCAGTCGAACTGGACCCGCACCCGCTACGGCAGCACCGGCACCCAGGCGACCGTCGAGGGCATCAGCATCGGCGGCGTCGGGCACCAGTTGCCGATGTCCGGTCAGCTCGCGTACGCGGTCGCCTTCCTCGGCCTGGACGGTGCGGGCACCCCCACCTCCCCGACCCCCACCTCGCCGAGCCCGACGACCAGCACCGGCGCCACCACCACACTCGTCGGCGCCGCCTCCGGACGCTGCCTGGACCTGCCCGCCAGCAGCGCCACCAACGGCACCCAGCCGCAGCTGTGGGACTGCCACGGCGCAGCGAACCAGCAGTGGACCCTCAACGGCCGGTCACTGCGCTCCCTCGGCAAGTGCCTGGACGCGCCACTGAACGCGACCGCCGGCGCCAAGGTCCAGCTGTGGGACTGCAACGGTGGCCTGAACCAGCAGTGGAACCTCAACGCCGACGGCACCATCCGCGACGCCCGGTCCGGGCTGTGCCTCGACGTGGACCGCGCGGCCACCGCCAACGGCAGCAAGGTCATCCTGTGGACCTGCACCGCGGCGGCCAACCAACGCTGGAGCCGCCGCTGACAGCAGCCGCGACCCGTGCACCGGTACGTGGACAACCACGATCTGGTGCTGGTCATAGCCGGGCGTCGTTGATGAGATATGCGCTGGGACCGCGGCGCCGGTGACGTCGGCCGCCGCGACGACACGTCAGTCCAGGAGGATGCATGCAGCTCGCGAGCGTCACGGTCGATCCTGCGTTCGTCGTCGGGCCGGTCCGCCGGCGGACGTTCGGCTCGTTCGTCGAGCACCTGGGCCGCTGCGTCTACACGGGGCTGCACGACCCGGGTCATCCGACCGCCGACGCGGACGGTTTCCGGGGCGACGTCGTCGACATGGTCCGCGAGCTGGGTGTCAGCACGGTGCGGTACCCGGGCGGGAACTTCGTGTCCGGGTACCGCTGGGAAGACGGCGTCGGCCCGCGCGTGGACCGGCCGGTGCGGCTCGACCTCGCCTGGCACTCGACCGAGCCGAACACCGTCGGCGTCGACGAGTTCGTCCGCTGGGCGCGCAAGGCTGGCGTCGAGCCGATGATGGCGGTCAACCTCGGCACCCGGGGCATCCAGGAGGCGCTGGACCTGCTGGAGTACTGCAATGTGCGCGGCGGCACGGCCTGGTCGGACCGGCGGCGGGCCAACGGCGCTGAGCAGCCGCACGGCATCCGGATGTGGTGCCTCGGCAACGAGATGGACGGCCCGTGGCAGCTCGGGCACAAGACGGCGCACGAGTACGGGCGGCTCGCCGCCGAGACCGCGCGGGCCATGCGGCAGCTCCAGCCCGACCTGGAGCTGGTGGCGTGCGGGTCGTCCGGGCCGGGCATGCCCACGTTCGGGGAGTGGGAGCGCATCGTCCTCGGCGAGACCTACGACGTCGTCGACCTCGTCTCGGCGCACGCCTACTACTGCGAGGAGGACGGCGACCTCGCGTCATTCCTCGCCTCCCCCGTCGACATGGACCACTTCATCGAGTCGGTCGTCGCCACCGCGGACGCCGTCCGGGCCGCACGCAAGGCGGACAAGCGCATCCACCTCTCGTTCGACGAGTGGAACGTCTGGTACGTCAAGCGCGCCGAGTCCCGCCCGCCGTCCGGCGACGACTGGCCGGTCGCCCCCGTGCTGCTGGAGGACCGCTACAACGTTGCCGACGCCGTCGTCGTCGGCAACCTGCTGATCTCGCTGCTGCGGCACACCGACCGGGTGCACGCGGCGTCGCTGGCCCAGCTCGTCAACGTCATCGCGCCGATCATGACCGAGCCGGGCGGCCGGTCCTGGCGGCAGACGACGTTCCATCCGTTCGCGCTGACCGCCCGGCACGCCGCGGGGGAGGTGCTGCGGGTCGCGATCGACGCGCCGGCCCACGACACGGCGCGGTTCGGGCCGGTGCCGCTCGTCGACGCCGTCGCCACGTATGAGCCGGACGCGGGCGGGCTGGTGCTCTTCGCCGTGAACCGGTCGACGGCCGGGCCCGTCGGGCTGACCGTCGACCTGCGGGGCTTTCCCGCGCTGCGGGTCGTCGAGGCGCTGACCCTGTCGAACCCCGATCACACGTGGTCGGCGACGGCGGACGACGCGAAGACCGTCCTGCCCCGCCGCAACCCGTCGGCGACCCGGGACGCGGACGGCGTGCGGGTCGAGCTGCCGCCGGTGTCCTGGACGATGCTGCGCCTGGAGCGCTCCGGATGATCACGGCTTGGCGGGCGGGCCGCCGCACGAGCGGTGACCTCCCTCGGGACTGGGTGCGCCGGCTGGTGCGTCAGCGCCGGTCGAGGTAGGTGAGCACGGCCGGCACCTGTCGGTTGTCGGCGACGCCGTCGGGCGGGTCAACCGTGTGGAAGACGGCGCGGACGTGCGTGCCGACGGTGGTGACCGAGACGCCGATCGGCTCGGCGTCGCCCGGGCGGTGAGGCCTTCGGCCATCGACGCCAGGGTGTCCGGCTCCCGGTCGGTCAGCCGGTCCGGCGGCCCGGTGCCGCGCGGCGCGGCGCGGCTCCAGCGTCGCCCGGATGCAGCCCGGCGCGGCGATCGCCCAGGGCGCTACAAACATCTGATATCTGTGTCAATGCTGTTCAGGAGACCGCCAACATCGTCCCATTGGATGCGTGACGGTCGCGGGCGAGTGAAGCTTCAGGTTCAAAGAAAGCGTTATATGGCATCTCGTCGCCGAGTCGCGCTGGTGTGAACCGTATGGACGACGGTCATTTACAAATCCGTCGACCCGGGTCAGGGACTCTTGCCGTATGCGGCTTGAGCTGGTACTTCATTGAACTGGCGCGACGTGATGACGGGACGTAAGCGGTCCGCCGCGATCCACCCCTTGAAGCTTGAGCGACATTCTGGCACTGTCATTGAACGCTTGATCCGAGCGCTTCCGCCGCCAAAGTTGCTCTTGATGCCACCTCACCGCACCGCCCTTGCGTGTGAGCGCTAACAAACTCTCCCTGTGCTCGCAGGTCGGCAACGGCACGCCGCCACCTGTCGCACGTCGAACCGGAGCGTGATGCATGAAGCCCTTTCTCGCCGCGGCCGCATCGGTGCCCTGCTGGTGGCGGCGTCGCTGCTGCTGGCCGGCGCCGTCGGTGTCCTGCGCACGACGTCCGCACAGGCCCTCGAGAACGGCGTCGCCCGTACCCCGCCGATGGGGTGGAACAGTTGGAACACGAGCTTTCACCCTCGCGGCGCTGTCCGCCACGGGCCGCGGGTGCGGTGAGCCTCCCGCGCGCCGCCCTCGCCGCGCCGAACACCGCCTACGTGTGGGCTACGTCGTCCGGCTCGACCCGAACGACAACACCTCGACGTTCCGCGCCGACGCCACCTTCACCCGCATCGCGGGGCTGGCCGACGCGGCCTGGTCGTCGGTCCGGTCGTACAACTACCCGAGCCGCTACCTCAGGCACGTCAACTACGCGCTGCGCATCGACCCGCTCAGCGCGAGCTCCAGCGCCGCGGACCGGCAGGACGCCACCTTCCGGGTGACCCCGTAGGTCCATCACCCCCGCACACCGGCCGGGACGTGCGTCCCGGTTGGGTGCTCCATCCGTCCTTTGGAGGATCACCATGTCTCGATCCCCGTTCTCCCGCCGGAGGTTCCTGACCGTTCTCGGCGCGACCGGTGCCGCGCTGACCGCCGGCGGCGCCGAACTCATCCGCGCGCTGCCCGCCGCGGCCGCCATCCCCGGACCGACGAGCTACTCCGCCACGTGGGCGTCGGTCGACCAGCATCCGCCCGCCGCCGAATGGTTCCAGGACGCCAAGTTCGGTATCTACTACCACTGGGGCGCGTTCAGCGTGCCCGCGTACGCCAACGAGTGGTACCCGCGAAACATGTACAACAACGGCTCGAACGAGAACAGCCACCACAAGAGCGTGTACGGCGATCCGTCGGTGTGGCCGTACCACAACTTCATCAACGGCGCCCGGGACAAGGCCGGCAACCTCGTGCAGTTCGCGCCGCGGCTGCGGTCGGCCGGGGGCAACTTCGACCCGAACGAGTGGGCGCAGCTGTTCCTCGACGCCGGTGCCCGCTTCGCCGGGCCGGTGGCGGAGCACCACGACGGCTTCTCCATGTGGAACAGCAGCGTCAACGAGTGGAACTCGGTCAACCGGGGACCCCGGCTCGACCTGCTGCGGCTGCACGCCGACGCGATCCGCGGCAAGGGCCTGAAGCTGCTGGTCGCGATGCACCACGCGTACAACTTCACCGGCTTCTACCAGTGGGCGCCGGCGCAGTCCGACGCGAGCCTGCGCAAGCTGTACGGCCAGCTCGGCGCCGCCGCCGAGCAGCAGCTCTGGTACGACAAGCTCCGCGAGGTCATCGACGGCTACCAGCCGGACATCCTGTGGCAGGACTTCAACCTCTCGCAGGTGCCCGAGTCGCGGCGGCTGGACTTCCTGTCGTACTACTACAACCGCGCCGTCGCCTGGAACAAGGAGGTCGTCGCCACCTACAAGGACGGCTTCAACAACCGGGGCGAGGTCTTCGACTTCGAGCGCGGCGGCCCGGCCGGCATCCAGGCCCCGTACTGGCTCACCGACGACAGCATCTCCAGCTCCAGCTGGTGCTACACGGTCGGCATCGGCTACTACCCGGCGAACGCGCTGCTGCACACGCTGATCGACCGGGTCAGCAAGAACGGCAACATGGTGCTCAACATCGCGCCGATGGCCGACGGCACCATCCCGTCCGGGCAGCGCACCGTCCTGCTGAGCATCGGCGACTACCTGCGCCGCTTCGGCGAGTCCGTCTACAGCACCCGCGCCTGGAGCGCGTTCGGTGAGGGGCCGACGCAGATGGGCGGCGGAACGTTCCAGACGCCGCGGACCGGCACCGCACAGGACATCCGGTTCACCCGCAGCAAGGACAGCCGCGTGCTGTACGCGACGATCCTCGGCTGGCCCGGCAGCACGGTCAACGTCACCACGCTGTCCGCGAGCCGGATCAACCTTGGCACGCTGACCTCCGTGCAGCTGCTGGGTTCCACCGCGGGGACCTACATCAACCTGCCCACCCGCACCCAGGACGGCAGCGGCCTGCGGATCACCATGCCGTCGGGCACGGCGCCGTACAGCGCTCCCGCCTACGTGGTGAAGCTGACCTTCTCAGGCTCCATCCCGGCGCTCGGCGGCGGCAGTGGCGTCCCCAGCGGCTGGGCCAGGATCTCCAACGTCGCGACCGGCCTGGCGCTGGACAGCGGCGGCGGCGTCGCGTCCGGATCGCAGCTCAAGCAGTGGAGCTGGGACGGTAGTGCGAACCTGCAGTGGCAGCTCGTCGACGCCGGGGGCGGCTGGTACCGCATCGTGAACCGCACCAACGGGATGGTCGCCGACAGCTGGGGCGATACCGCGAACGGCGCGACCGCGAGGCAGGCGCCGTGGAACGGCGGCAACAACCAGCAGTGGCGGCTCGACAGCATGGGCAACGGCCGCTATCAGATCGTCAACCGCGGCACGGGAACCGTCCTGGACAGCGGCGGCGACACCACTGTCGGATCCCGGGTCAAGCTGTGGGCGGCGGGCTCCAGCACCAACCTGCAGTGGACCATCACCGCGGTCTGACCGCCGGCGACGTTGGCGAGAACATCAGATGTTCCGCCAGGAAGTGCTGGCGGTAGCGGTAACGGTGGGTCATAAGTGCAGGGCTATGGACAGTCGTCAGAGCCTGGTCTATAAATACATCTGATGTCTGGCGGACGCCTCGTCAGGCAGGTCCGCTGTACGCCCCGCACAACACCCCTCGCGCGCCGCGTGCGCCACCCACACCCCGACATCCGGTCCACGCTCCCGCGTCCGCGGGCAGCGGCGGTCGACCGTGCCGACCTGCGCTTCGCGGCGCGCACCCAATTCGAAGCGCACCACGGAAGGAGACCCGTGAACCGTAAAGCTCTGCTCGGCTGCGGTCTGGCTGTCGCGCTCGGCGCGGCCACGCTCACCACTGGCTGCGGCAACGACGGCGGGTCCGGGACCGGCACCACAGGGAGCTCGGCGCCGCTGGTCGGGGTCGACTACCCGCGCTCGGACACCGACTTCTGGAACTCCTACATCAAGTACGCGCCCCAGTTCGCCAAGGAGCTGGGTGTCGAGCTCAAGGCCACCAACTCGCAGAACGACATCGCGAACCTCATCTCCAACGCGCAGACGTTCATCAGCCAGGGCGTGAAGGGCGTCGTGATGGCGCCGCAGGACACCGCGGCGATCGCCCCGACGCTGGGGCAGCTGGACGCCAAGAAGATCCCGGTCGTCACCATCGACACGAGGCCGGACACCGGCAAGGTGTTCATGGTGGTGCGGGCCGACAACCGCGCCTACGGCACCAAGGCGTGCCAGTTCCTGGGCACGAAGCTCGGCGGCAAGGGCAAGGTCGTCATGCTGCAGGGCGACCTCGCCTCGATCAACGGCCGGGACCGCACCGAAGCCTTCAACGAGTGCATGAAGAAGGACTTCCCCGGCATCACCGTCTTCGGCGAGGCCACCGACTGGAAGGCCGACGTCGCCGCGGCGAAGCTACAGACCCGGTTCGCGTCCGACCCGGACATCAAGGGCATCTACATGCAGTCGTCGTTCGCGCTGTCGGGCACGCTGCAGATCCTCAAGCAGAAGGGCCTGCAGGTCCCGCCGTCGGACCCGAAGCACGTCTTCATCGTCTCCAACGACGGCATCCCCGAGGAACTCAAGAACATCGGCAGCGGCGCCATGGACGCGACCGTCAGCCAGCCGGCCGACCTCTACGCCAAGTACGGGCTCTACTACGTCAAGGCGGCGATCGACGGCAAGACCTTCCAGCCCGGGCCGACCGACCACGGCAGCACCATCATCCAGGTCCGCGACGGCCTGCTCGAGGACCAGCTCGCCGCGCCGCTGGTGACCCAGGACGGTGCCACCATCGGCGGCCAGCCCAGCCTCAAGTTCGACGACAAGTCCCTGTGGGGCAACAGCGTATGAGCTCCGCCCGGCAAGGCACGACCGACGGGCCGGTCCCCAGCGGCCGGCCCGTCGTCGAGGCCGTCAACATCACCAAACGGTTCGGCTCGACCGTCGCGCTGTCCGAGGCCGGCATCGTGGTGCAGCAGGGCGAGACCCACGCCCTGGTCGGGCGCAACGGCGCCGGCAAGTCGACCCTCGTCGGCATCCTCACCGGCCTGCAGGCGCCCGATGACGGCGCCGTCGCCTTCGACGGTACGCCGGCACCGTCGCTCGGCGACCGAGACGGGTGGCGGCGGCGCGTGGCGTGCGTGTACCAGAAGTCGACCATCATCCCGGCACTGACCGTGGCGGAGAACCTGTTCCTCAACCGGCACGCGCGCGGCTCCGGCCGGCTGATCCGCTGGTCCGCACTGCGGCACGAGGCCGAGCGGCTGCTCGCCACCTGGGCGGTCGACGTCGAAGTCCGCCAGCCGGCCGCAACGCTGTCGGTGGAGCAGCGGCAGTTCGTCGAGATCGCACGGGCCCTGTCGTTCGGCGCGCGGTTCATCATCCTCGACGAGCCGACCGCGCAGCTGGACGCCGCCGGCATCAACCGGCTGTTCGAACGGATCCGCCACCTGCGGGCACAAGGGGTCACCTTCCTGTTCATCAGCCATCACCTGCAGGAGATCTACGAGATCTGCGATCAGGTGACGGTCTTCCGCGACGCCCGGCACATCCTCACCGCGCCGGTGGCGCAGCTGAGCCGCCAGGCACTGGTGGCCGCGATGACCGGCGAGGACGTGAGCATGCCCGAGGCCACCCACCGGCCGCTGGCGGCCGACGCGCCGGTGCTGCTGTCCGTCCGCGGGCTGACCACCCGCTCCGGCGCCGAGCTGTCGATGGACGCGAGGGCGGGAGAAGTCGTCGGCATCGCCGGCGGCGGAGGCAGCGGCAAGGTCGAGGTCGCCGAGGCGATCGTCGGTCTGTCCCGCCCCGCGGCCGGGACGGTCGTGCTCGACGGCCGGGTGCTGCGCCCGGGCAACGTGGCGGACGCGCTCGACGCCGGCGTCGGCCTGGTGCCGCAGGACCGGCACCGGGAGGGCCTGGTGCCGCAGCTGTCCATCGGGGAGAACGTCACGATGACCGTCCCGCATCGCATCGGACGCAACGGGTTCATCTCCCCGGCCCGCCGCGACGTCTTCGCCCGTGCCGCGATCGCCGACCTCGCCGTCAAGGCGCCCGGCCCGCACGTGCCGGTCTCCGAGCTCTCCGGCGGAAACCAGCAGAAGGTCGTGATGGGTCGCGCCCTGGCCGGCCACCCGAAGCTGCTCGTGCTCATCACGCCGACCGCCGGCGTCGACGTGCGCTCCAAGCAGACGCTGCTCGGTGTCGTGGAGACGGTGCGTCGTCACGGGACCGCCGTGCTCATCGTCTCCGACGAACTGGACGACCTGCGCCAGTGCGACCGGGTGCTGGTGATGTTCCGGGGCCGAGTGGTCGGGGAGAAGCCGCACGGCTGGACCGACAACGAACTGGTAGCCGCCATGGAGGGGGTCGATGTCGACCATGACTGACACGTTGCCCGAGACCGCGGTGTCCGCGCCGTCCGAGGTGCGCCGGAGTCTCGCCTTCGCGCGGCTTCGGGACCTGGCGCTGGTCCCCGCGATCGTCGCCGTCGCCGTCGTCGGATACATCGTCAATCCGGTCTTCCTGCGGTCGGACAACATCGTCAATGTCCTGCAGAGCATGTCGGAGATCTCCGTGCTGGTGCTCGCCCAGACCATGGTGCTGATCACCGGCAAGATGGACCTGTCGCTGGAGTCGACGTTCGGGCTCGCCCCCGGCATCGCCGCCTGGCTGATCATCGACCCGGCCGTCACCCACGGGCTCGGCGTCCACGTCCTGCCGCCGGCCCTGGCCATCCCGGTCGTGCTGCTCGTCGGCGTCCTGGTCGGTGCCTTCAACGGTCTGCTCATCGTCCGCTTCGGCCTCAACGGGTTCATCGTCACCCTCGGCATGCTCATCGTCCTGCGCGGACTGCTGACCGGGATCTCCGGCGGCAAGACCTTCTTCGCCCTGCCGACGTCGATGACCTACCTCGGCTCCACCACCTGGCTCGGGGTTCCCGCGTCGGTCTGGATCTCGCTGCTGCTGTTCGCGGCCGGGATCGTCGTGCTCGGCTTCACCCGCGCCGGCCGCGCGCTCTACGCGATCGGCGGCAACGTCGACGCGGCCCGCGCGGCCGGTATCCGCACCGACCGGATCCTGTGGACCACGCTGATCGTCGCCAGTGCGCTGGCGGCGCTCGCGGGCCTGATGATGAGCGGCCGGCTCGCCGCCGTGCCCGCCGCGCAGGGCAACGGCGCCATCTTCCAGGTCTTCGCCGCGGCGGTCATCGGCGGCGTCAGCCTCAACGGCGGCAAGGGCACCGTGTTCGGCGCGTTCACCGGCGTCCTGCTGCTGTTCATGATCATCAATGTGCTGACGCTGGCAGGCGTGCCCGCCCAATGGACCAACTTCCTCAACGGCGCCGTCATCCTCGTCGCGCTGGTGCTCTCCCGGATCACCGGCGGCAAGGCACAGACGTGACACGGCCGATCGCCGGGCCCGCGACCGCCCGGGTGCTGCCGTGCAGCGCCAAGAACCGTCCAAGACCCCCCAAGGAGCATCGGTGACTGAGCGCATCTCGTCCGTGGACACCGTCGACGTCAGGTTCCCCACCTCCCGCCACCGGGACGGGTCCGACGCGATGAACCCGTTCCCGGACTACTCCGCCGCGTACGTGGTGCTGCGCACCACCTCGGGCGCGGAAGGCCACGGTCTCGTGTTCACCGTCGGCCGGGGGACCGAGATCGCGGTCGCGGCGATGCGGTCGCTCGCCGGGATGATCGTCGGACAGCCTGTCGAGGAGCTGCTGGCCGACCCGGGCGCCGTCGCCCGGCGCCTCACCGGGGACAGCCAGATCCGCTGGCTCGGGCCGGAGAAGGGCGTCGTGCACATGGCCGCGGGCGGGTTGGTCAACGCCGTGTGGGACCTCGCCGCCCGGCGGGCCGGCAAGCCGTTGTGGAAGCTGCTGGCCGACCTCACCCCGGAACAGGTGGTGGCCCAGGTCGACTTCCGCTATCTGCGCGACGCGCTCACCGAGGACCAGGCGCTCGCCCTGCTGCGGGGCGCCGCCGGCGGCCGGGCGGACCGGGAACGGATCCTGCTGGAGCGCGGGTATCCCGCCTACACCACCACGCCGGGCTGGCTCGGCTACGACGACGAGAAGCTCGCCCGGCTGTGCCGGGAGGCCGTCGACGCCGGCTACCGGCTGATCAAGCTGAAGGTCGGCGGCAACCTGGCCGACGACGTGCGCCGGATGGGCATCGCCCGGCAGGCCGTCGGCCCGGAGATCCGCATCGCCGTGGACGCCAACCAGATCTGGGGCGTGCCCGACGCCATCGGATGGATGCGCGAGCTCAGCGCCTTCGACCCGTACTGGATCGAGGAGCCGACGTCACCGGACGACGTGCTGGGCCACGCCGCGGTCCGCCGGGCGGTCGCGCCGATCAAGGTCGCCACCGGCGAACACGGCCACAACGCCGTGATGTTCAAGCAACTGCTGCAGGCCGGTGCGATCGACGTGGTGCAGATCGACGCGTGCCGGGTCGCCGGCGTCAACGAGAACCTGGCGATCCTGCTGCTCGCGGCGAAGTTCGGGGTGCCGGTCTGCCCGCACGCCGGCGGCGTCGGGCTGTGCGAGCTGGTGCAGCACCTGGCGATGTTCGACTTCGTCGCGGTCAGCGGCAGCGTCGAGGACAGGGCCATCGAGTACGTGGACCATCTGCACGAACACTTCGTCGACCCGGTCCGTATCAGCGGCGGCCGCTACCTGGCACCGACGGCACCGGGTATGAGCGCGCAGATCGTCCCCGCGTCGCTGGCCGCGTTCCGCTTCCCGGACGGCCCGGAATGGGCCGCGCAGGAGCAGCCGCTCACCACCGTCGCCTGACGCCCGCATCCACCACGACGACGGAGGCGACGTGATCATCGACGCCCATCATCACCTGTGGCGGCCCGAACAGGGCTACGACTGGCTCGACGGGCCGGGTCTGGAAGCCATCCGGCGGCCGTTCACGCCCGCGGACCTGACCGCCGAGCTCGCCGCGGCCGGCGTCACCGGCACCGTCCTGGTCGAGGGCGGCCGGTGCCACGTCGACGAGGCCGCGCAGTTCCTGGGCCATGCCGCCGACACCCCGGCGATCGCGGGGGTCGTGGCGTGGATCGACGTGGCGGCACCGGGTGTGGCGGCGACGATCCGGCGGTACCGGCGGCTGCGCGGCGGCGAGCTGTTGGTCGGGCTGCGCTCCCAGGTGCAGGGCGAGGATGACCCCGACTACCTCGACCGGCCGGCGGTGCGGCGCAGCCTCGCCGAGATCGGCGCGTCCGGGCTCGCCTTCGACCTGGTGATCCGCGCCGATCAGCTGCCGGGCGCCGCGCGTGCGGCGCGGGCGCTCCCGCACCTGCGCCTCGTGCTCGACCATCTGGGCAAACCACGCATCGACGAGGGGGAGGAGGGGTTGCGGCGGTGGCGGGAGCCGTTCGCCGCCCTGGCCGCCAACCCGAACGTCACCTGCAAGCTGTCGGGGATGGTGACCGAGGCGGGGCCCGGGTGGTCGGTCGAGGCGCTGCGCCCGTTCGTCGCCGTCGCGGTGCAGCGCTTCGGCCCCGGGCGGCTGATGTTCGGCTCGGACTGGCCGGTGTGTCTGCTGGTCGCCGACTACCGCGGCGTGCTCGCCGCCCTGCGCGACGCGTTGCCGGCGCTGTCGCCGAGGGACCACGCCGAGATCTTCGCCGGGACGGCGATGCGCATCTACGGCCTTGCCGGGCGGCTGGTGCCCGAACGGCCGTCCGGTGCGCCAGCATGACCCGCGGCGCCGTCGCGGACCGCCCGTCGCGCCGGGTCCCGCTACCGGCCGTCGGCGATCGGCGCGGACAGCACTGCGCGCAGCCACGCCTCGGACGTGTTGACGTGCAGCAACGCGCTGGCGTGGGCGAGCAGCTGGTCCCGGGACCGCAGCGCGAGGTAGATCGCGTGATGCTCGTCGATCGTCGTGTGCGCCGAGTTGCCCTCGATCAGCCCGCGCCACACCCGGGCCCGCACGGTCCGGCTCGACAGCCCGTCCAGCAGCGAGGTCAGCGTCTCGTTGCCGGTCGCCGCGACCACGGTGCGGTGGAACGCCGTGTCGAACCCGATGAGCTTCTCGGCGTCGTCGGCGGCGCCGCGCATGTCCTCGAGGATCTGCGCGAGCTCGTCGAGGTCGTCCTCGGACATGCGCAGCGCCGCCATCCCGGTCGCCACCGGCTCCAGCATGCGCCGCACCTCCATGACCTCCAGCAGGGTGTCGTCGCGCAGCAGCTCGACCGCGACGCCGAGACCCTCCAGCAGCAGTCGCGGCGCGAGGCTCGTCACGTAGGTGCCGTCGCCGCGGCGCACGTCGAGCACGCGGGCCGACTCGAGCACCTTCACGGCCTCCCGCACTCCGCTGCGCGACAGCCCCATCTGCGCGGCCAGCTGCTGCTCGGGCGGCAGCCTCGAACCCGGCGGCAGCTCACCACTCTGGATCATGGCGCGGATCCTGGTGATGGCTTCGTCGGTCAGTGCCACCGCGCCTCCTCCGAGCCGGTCCTGGACCCGCCGGCACGGGAGGCGTCCCGGCGGACCTCCACTATAGATACATCAGATGTTTGCCGCGGTCGGACACCCCGGCCGTGCCGGCTCCGGCGAGGACGACGACACCGCATCCGAAAGAGGACCCAGATGCAACGCTACGGCTCCGTGATCCGGCTCCGGCCGGAGCGCCGGGACGAGTACCTGCGGCTGCACGCCGCCGTGTGGCCCAGCGTCCAGCGGACGCTGCGACAGGCGAACATCCGCAACTACACGATTTTCCTGCACGGCGACCTGCTGTTCGGCTACTACGAGTACGTCGGCGCCGACCACGCCGCCGATCAGGCCACCATCGCCGCAGACCCGCAGACCCAGCAGTGGTGGACACTCACCGACCCCTGTCAGGAATCCCTGGCCGAGCCCGGCTCCGGGCACTGGTGGGCCCCGATGCGCGAGGTGTGGCACCTGAGCGAGGAGGACGCATGAACCCCAGCGCCCGCTACGTCGGCAACCGCACGTTCGTCGTCGAGGACACCGAAGCGGTGCCGCCGGGGCCGGGCGAGGTGCGCATCGACGTGGCGTACACCGGCATCTGCGGCACCGACCTGCACATCCTGCACGGCGCCATGGACCACCGGGTGCACCTGCCCGCGGTCATCGGGCACGAGATGTCCGGCCGGATCGCTGCGCTCGGCGACGGCGTCACCGGCCACGCCGTCGGTGACCCGGTCACCGTCATGCCGCTGCACTGGTGCGGCGACTGCCCCGCGTGCGCCGCCGGGCACACCCACATCTGCCACCGGCTGAACTTCGTGGGCATCGACTCGACCGGTTCGATGCAACGGTCCTGGACCGTGCCGGCCGGCATCCTGGTGCCACTCCCGGCGGACCTGCCCCTGCGGCACGCGGCCCTGATCGAGCCGACCGCGGTGGCGGTGCACGACGTGCGCCGGTCCCGGCTGCGCGCCGGCGAGCACGCGGTCGTCATCGGAGCCGGCCCGGTGGGGCTGCTCATCGCCAAGGTCGCCCAGAGCACCGGCGCCGCGGTCACCGTCCTGGAGCTCGAGCCGCACCGCCGTGCCGTCGCCGCGGACCTCGGCCTGCCGACCGTCGACCCGGCAGCGCTCGACCCCGCCGCCCACGTCCGGGACGCCACCGGCGGCGCGGGCGCCGACGTCGTGTTCGAGGTCTCCGGCTCCGCCGCCGGCGTGCGGATGGCCACGGACCTGCTCGCCGTGCGGGGGCGCCTTGTCGTCGTCGCGATCCACCCGGCCCCGCGCGAGGTCGACCTGCACCGCGTCTTCTGGCGCGAACTGGAGATGATCGGCGTCCGGGTGTACCAGCGCGACGACTACGACGAGGCCGTCCGCCTGGTGCACGGCGGGCAGGTGCCGGCCGACCGGCTCATCTCCCGCGTCGTGCCGCTGGAGCACGTGGCGGCGGCGTTCCAGGCCCTCGAGGCCGGCGGCGACGTCAAGGTGCTCGTCGACTGCGGAGGCACCGCGTGAACCCGCCGGACCCGAACCCGTTCGACCTGACCGGCAAGCTCGCCGTGGTCACCGGATGCCGCCGCGGCATCGGCCTGGCGATGGTCGAGGTCGACCTCAGCGCCCAGTTCGTGCTCGCCCGTGACGTCGGCCGGGGGATGCTGCGGCGCGGCGCCGGGAAGATCATCTTCACCGCGTCCATGCTGAGCTTCCAGGGCGGCGTCACGGTGCCCGGCTACGCCGCCGCGAAGTCCGGCATCGCCGGCCTGACCCGCGCCCTGGCCAACGAGTGGGCCGGCCGTGGCGTCAACGTCAACGCCATCGCACCCGGCTACATCGCCACCGACAACACCCAGGCGCTGCGGGACCAGCCGGACCGCAACCGCGCCATCATGGAGCGGATCCCGGCCGGGCGCTGGGGTCGCGCTGAGGACCTGGCCGGCGTCACGGTGTTCCTCGCCTCCGACGCGTCGAGCTACGTGCACGGCGCGGTCATCCCAGTCGACGGCGGCTGGCTCGGCCGGTGACCCGGGTTGCGTCACCTGCGCCGGCCACTCTCCGGCGGACCCGTGAGATGCCGCCGTCGTATCCGACGTTCCTGGCGGTGACGGCGGCGCCGCTCAGGTCGGCGCGGTGTTCCGGAAACTTTCCCGGCAACGTCGACGCGCACGGCCGCACTCTGCGCGGAGGGAAGCATCGACACATGCAAGACCTTGCTCCTCATACGTATGATGTTTACCCTCTGCGTGGGTGGCGCGTCGGCCCGAGGTGACGCGCCGGCCTACAAGAGCCCTGCGCCGACCGGCACCTCCGCCGATGCGATCACCCGCCGGCGCGTCGTTCACCGCCGAACGAACGGCCGTCGAGCCCGCCGACGGGCAGAGAAGAAGGGACCGAAACGTGAAGTCAGCGTTCTCCACCGCTGGAAGGTGGCTCACGGCGGTTGCGGTGTCGACCGCCGCCGTGCTGCTGCCGGCGGTCGCAGCCCCGCCACCGGCCGCGGCCGCCACGCAGGCGACGTTCTACGTCGCCCCCGACGGCAGCGACACCAACGCCGGCACGCTCGCGGCTCCGTTCAGGACCGTGCAGCGTGCGCGGGACGTCGTGCGCTCCGTCAACGCGAACATGACCGGCGACATCTACGTGTACCTCCGCGGCGGCAGCTATCCGATCTCCAGCACCGTTGAGTTCACGCCGGGCGACTCGGGGACGAACGGCTACCGCATCGTCTACGCCACTTACCAGAACGAGCGCCCCGTGCTGGAGGCAGGCGTCCAGGTCACCGGCTGGACGCAGCACAGCGGCAACATCTGGAAGGCGCCGCTCAATCGGAGCAACAAGCTGCGGTCGCTGTACGTGAACGGCAAGCGGGCGGTGATGGCCACCAAGACGGTCAGCTCGGCCGGGTGCTACGGCACCTACAACGTCAGCACGGGACAGGCCGCCTGGGCGTGGGAGTCGGGCTCGGAGTGCGACGGTTCCAAGTACAGCCTCTCGGACTTCCCCGCTGTCGCCCGCAACCAGGACGACATCGAGATCGAGACGGCGACGACCTGGACCACCGCTATCGTCGGGGTCCGCCAGGTCACCACGAGCGCGGACGGCGCGAGCCGGGTGGCGCTCTTCCAGCAGCCCGGCGCGGCGATCGCCCAGGGCGCTTACAACGGTGACGCCCAGGCCGGCGGCAGCCACAAGCTCATGAACGCCTACGAGTTCCTGGACACGCCCGGCGAGTTCTTTTTCGACAAGACGAGCCGGGTCTTGTACTACTACAAGGCGAGCTCAGAGGACATGACGACGGCGCCGGTGTACGCGCCGAACAACGTCAGCACCGCGCTGCGGGTCGCCGGTCAGTCCACGAGCAGCCACGTCCGGAACATCACGTTCTCCGGGCTCACGGTCGAGCACTCCGACTGGAATCTGTTCAACGTCGCCGGCTCCGCCTTCAAGCAGGCGCAGCAGGGCAACCTCGGTGCCTCCGCGTACGCGAGGGGCAACTTCCACGACTACTACTACCGCAACGTCGACGTCGCACCCGGTGCCGTCCAGATCGACAACGCCGACGGGATCCTGCTGGAACGCAACCGCATCCAGCACACCGGCGCCGACGGCGTCAACATGGTCAACGACGTGCAGAACAGCCGGCTGATCGGGAACGTCACCAACGACATCGCCGGCTCCGCGATCACGGTCGGCCATCCCCAGCACGTGTACATCGGCGACGGCACCTCCACCAACCGCGAGAAGTACTCCGCCCAGGTCGAGGGCCTGAGCAAGAACATCGAGATCAGGAACAACTACCTCTACGACAGCGCCGTGCTGTTCAACGGGCACAGCCCCATCTCCGCGTACTTCGCCGACACGCTGACCATCCAGCACAACCGGATCGAGAAAGCGCCCTGGGCCGGCATCACCCTCGGCTGGGGCTGGTGGAACTTCGACGGGTCAGCGGGCTCCATCGCGCCGAACCGGCCGACCACCACGGCGAGGAACAACACCATCAGCTACAACCACATCATCGACACCGTGCAGCGCCTCAGCGACACCGCCCCGATCTACACGCTGGGCAGCCAGCCGGGCACCACCGTCACCAACAACTACCTCGAGGGCGTCCCGGCCGGTCACAAGTACGGACTGCACCCGGACGAAGGATCGGCGTACATCACCTTCAAGGACAACGTGCTCAGCGTCGACAAGAACGTCACATGGCTCATCAACTCCGACGACTGGGGCCGCAAGCACGACCTGAGCATCACGCAGACCTACGGCGCCATCAACAAGGTCTCGAACAAGACGCTGCCGAACAGCACCGTCCAGGACATCGTCGTCGCCGCCGACTACGTCTGGCCGGCGCCTGCGTACGGCATCGCCGTGAACGCCGGAATCGAGGAGTCGTACCGCGACATCGTCGCCTCGGGTCAGCCCGCGAACCTCGTGCTGCCGGCCAGCACCTTCGTCGCCGGCGCGACGGCCACGATCCCGATCCGCAGCGCCGGCGACGCGACCAGGACCGTCTGGCTGGCCCCGTCGGGCACGACCAGCTTCGTCCCCGGATCGACGATGACCAGCGCGGGCGGCACCGCGACGTCCATCGCCGTGCCGGCGACGGCGGGGGAGTACCGGCTGTTCGTGCTCGACGCGCAGGGAAACCGGTCGGCCGAGTCGAAGTGGATCGTGCGGCAGCAGGGCGGCGGCAGCAGCCAGCAGAACGTGATGATCGCCGGGGGCGCGTCCGGCCGGTGCGTCGACATCGGCGGCACGAACCCGGCCAACGGTACCCAGGCGCAGCTGTGGGACTGCCACGGCGGGACCAACCAGCGGTTCACCGCCACCTCGGGCAAGCAGCTGACGGTGTTCGGCACCAAATGCCTGGACGCCAGGGGCCGGGGCACGACCAACGGCACGGCCGTGGTCATCTGGGACTGCAACGGTCAGACCAACCAGCAGTGGAACCTCAACGCCAACGGCACCATCACCGGCGTGCAGTCCGGCCTGTGCCTGGACGCCAACGGGGCCGGCGCCGGCAACGGCACGAAGATCATCCTCTGGTCCTGCAACGGCGGCAGCAACCAGCAGTGGAGCCTGCGCGGCTGAAGGCTATCGCTGCCGGGGTCGTACGGCCGGCTGGGTCCACCGGCCGGCCGTACGGCGCCCCGCCGCCCGCGGCGTTGGCGGACGCCGCGGGCGGCGCGTGGCGCGGCCCGGGTCAGTACGGGTTGCCGTTGCAGTCCCAGATCACGACCGCCGTGCCGTTCGTGGTGCCGCGCCCGGACGGCCACGACCGTGCCGGCGAGCGCCGCGGCCGCCGCGAGGGCGCCGGCCACGACGGCCGGTCGTCTGCGACCGTTGCGGACGATGTACGAACCGGTCAGGGCGCTCCTTCAAATTTGATGTTGATCAATGACTGCATGGTGTGTGGCGCGCGTCTGGTGCGTCAATTGTTTCGAAAACCGTGGCGGCACTTCGGGTGCCTCGGAAATTGGCGTCGCAAAACTGTTATTCGTGACACGGCGGCCGGGTCGTCGCCGAAAATTACGCAATCTATGGATCGACCGGAAAGCCATCCTAGCTGGGAGTATGCATTTTCGTGTACGATTCTGCCGTCGTTCGACTTGAATGTTTCCGGCGGTTCTGGCAGCGTCGCGGTCTCAGGTGCGAACGTTCCGCCAGGCGCTCGCTGATTGGCCGGCGCTGCTAGCGCCAAGGTCACGCCCGGTCGGGAATGTTAGCGCTCACGCGATGCATCGATTACCGGAAGTAAGGGAGACTGAGGTGGCTGGAAGCCGGCGGAAGAGATCGTCCGCCATCAGAGCGCTGACCGCCGGTGTGGTCGGTGTCGTGGCCGTCGCTGTTGCCGCGGTGATGATGCCGGCGGCGGACGCGGCGGCGAGCACGCTGGGTGCGGCGGCGGCGCAGTCGGGCCGGTACTTCGGCACGGCGGTCGCGGCCGGTCGGCTGGGCGACTCGACGTACACGACGATCACCGGCCGTGAGTTCAACATGATCACGGCCGAGAACGAGATGAAGCCTGATGCGACGGAGCCGCAGCGGGGGCAGTTCAACTTCAGCTCGGGCGACCAGATCTACAACTGGGCGACCCAGCGGGGGATGAAGGTGCGCGGGCACACCCTGGCATGGCACGGGCAGCAGCCGGGGTGGATGCAGAGCCTGTCCGGCTCCACCCTGCGGCAGGCGATGATCGACCACATCAACGGGGTGATGGGTCACTACCGGGGCAAGCTGGCGTACTGGGACGTGGTGAACGAGGCGTTCAACGAGGACGGCAGTCGCCGGCAGTCGAACCTGCAGGGGACCGGCAACGACTGGATCGAGGTGGCGTT
>NZ_JBFANF010000107.1:0-25802 GCF_040674675.1 Dactylosporangium sp. NPDC049742
GGGGTCCCCGCGATGCGGAAGGGCCGCGACGAAGCCAGCACCCTGATGACCGCCGTCGCGCAGATGCACGTCACCGGCTGGTCGCCGGACTGGACGCGGGTCCTCGGCGGCGGCAACGTCGTCGACCTGCCGACGTACGCGTTCCGCCGCACCCGGTTCTGGCTCGACGACCCCGCCGCCCGCGCCGACGCCGCCGCGGCCGGGCTCCTGCCCGTCGACCACCCGCTGCTCGGCGCCGCGCTCGGCCTCGCCGACGGCGGCGGTTTCGTCTTCACCAGCCGCCTCTCGCTGCGCGACCAGCCGTGGCTGCGCGACCACGTCGGGCTCGGCGTGCCGCTCGTGCCCGCCACCGCCCTCGTCGACCTGGCGCTGCGCGCCGGGGAGATGCTCGACTGCGGGCGCCTCGACGAGCTCGCCGTGGAGGCACCCCTGGCGCTGCCCGACCCGGGCGCCGTGCACCTGCAGCTCACCGTCGGCGCCCCCGACGACACCGGCGCCCGCCCCGTCGCCGTGTACTCCCGCGCCGCCGACGACACCGCCGCCGACTGGACCCGGCACGCGACCGGACGGCTGCAGCCCGGGCAGGACCGGGACACCACCGACCTGACCGCCTGGCCGCCGCCGGGCGCGACCCCGGTCCCCGTCGACGGGTTGTACGACACCCTCGCCGGCGCCGGACTCGACTACGGTCCCGCGTTCCGGGGCGTGCGGGCCGTCTGGCGCCGCGACGGCGACCTGTTCGCCGAGGTCGCGCTCCCCGAGACGGCCCGCGACGACGTGGCCCGCTTCGGCGTCCACCCCGCCCTGCTCGATGCCGTCCTGCACACCCTGGGCCTGGCGGAGCACGCCGCCGGCGACACGCTGCTGCCGTTCGCGTTCCGTGGCGTCTCCCTGTGTACGACCGGCGCCGTCACCGTCCGCGCCCGCCTCACGCTCACCGGCGCCTCGACCGTGGCCGTCGAGGTCGCCGACCAGACCGGCGGGCCGGTGGCGTCGATCGACGCGCTCGACCTGCGCCCGGTGACCGCCGGGCAACTGGCCGCGGGCCGCGCCGCCGACCTGTTCCGGCTCGACCTCGTCCCGGCCCGCCCCACCGGCGGGCACCGGCACCGCTTCGCCGTGCTCGGCACCGACCCGTCCGGGGTCGCCGCGGCGCTGGCGGAGGCCGGCGCCACGGTCGACGCGTACGCCGACCTCACCACGCTCCACGCCGCCATCGCCGGGGGAGCCTCCGCCCCGGGCCGCGTCGTGGTCACCATCGACGCCGCCGGCGACGACCTCGTGGCGGCCGTGCACCGGCGGACCTCCGCTGCCCTCGCGGTCGTCCAGGAGTGGCTCGCCGACCCGCCTGCCGGGGCCGCGCTGCGGGTCGTCGTGCCCGCCTCCGGAGCGGACGCGGTCGCGTCGGCCGGCGTGGCCGGGCTGATCCGCTCCGCGGAGGCCGAGCACCCCGGGACGTTCGGGGTCGTCGAGCTCCACGACCAAGAGCCCGCCGGCGCGGCCCACACCACCGCCTCCACAGCCGCCCACGCTGCCGCCCTCGCCGCCGCCTTCACGGTCGACGAGCCAACTGTCACGGTCCGCGGCGACGAGGTGCTCGTCCCGCGGCTCGCCCGGGCCGTTCCCGCCGCGGCAAAGGCGACGTCGGCGGCGACGTTCGGCGGTGACGGGACCGTGCTCGTCACCGGCGGGCTGGGAGGGCTCGGCGCGCTCGCCGCCCGGCACCTCGTCACCGTCCACGGCGTCCGGCACCTGCTGCTCGCCGGCCGCCGCGGCCTGGACACCGACGGCGCCGCCGCGCTGCGCGACGAGCTGGCCGGGCACGGCGCCACCGTCACCGTCGCCGCCTGCGACGTCGCCGACCGGTCCGCCGTCGCCGCCCTCCTCGCCGCCGTGCCCGCGGAGCATCCCCTGACCGCCGTCGTGCACACCGCCGGGGTCGCCGACGACGCCGTCGTCACCGACCTCACGACCGACCGGGTCGCCGCGATCCTGCGCCCCAAGGCCGACGGCGCCCTGCACCTGCACGAGCTGACCAAGGGCCTGCCGCTGACCGCGTTCGTGCTGTACTCGTCGCTCGCCGGGACACTCGGCGGCGCCGCGCAGGCCGGGTACGCCGCCGCCAACAGCGTCCTGGACGCCCTCGCCGCCCAGCGCCGCGCCGAAGGGCTGCCGGCGCTGTCGCTCGCCTGGGGGCTCTGGGACACCGCCAGCGGCATCACCGCCCACCTCGACGACGCCGACCGTCGCCGTCTCGCCCGCAACGGCGTCGCGCCGCTGCCGGCCGCGGACGCGCTCGCCCTGCTCGACGTCGCCTGCGCCGCCCCCGCCGCCCTGGCGGTCCCGGCCCGGCTGCGCCCCGCCGCCGGCGGTCCCGCCGTCCTCAGTGGAATCGCGGTCGCCGGGCGGCGGGCGGCCCGCGGCGAGGACGACGACACGCTCCGGCAGCGGCTGCGGCGGATGCCCGACGGCGACCGGATCCCGGCGCTGCTGCGGCTGGTGCGGAGCGAGGCGGCGACAGTCCTGGGCCACGCCGCCGGCGACGACGTCGACCCGCACCGCGGGTTCCTGGAGGCCGGGTTCGACTCCCTCACCGCTCTCGAACTGCGCAACCGGCTCGCCGCCGCGACCGGGCTGACGCTGCCCGCCACCGTCCTGTTCGACCATCCGGCGCCGGCGGCGATGGCCCGGCACCTCCTCGACGAGCTGCACCTGGCGCCCGCCGTGGTCACCGCACCGCCCGTTGCCCGGACCGCGCCCGCCGCCGACGAACCGGTCGCGATCGTGGCGATGAGCTGCCGGTACCCGGGCGGCGTCGGCAACCCGGAGGACCTGTGGCGGCTCGTCGCGGACGGCATCGACGCCGTCGGTCCGTTCCCCGGCGACCGCGGGTGGCCCGTCGACCGGCTCTACCACCCCGACCCCGACCACCGCGGCACCAGCTACGCGCGAGAGGGCGGCTTCCTGTACGACGCGGCCTCGTTCGACGCGGACTTCTTCGGCATCTCGCCCCGCGAGGCCCTCGCCACCGACCCGCAGCAGCGGCTGCTGCTGGAGACGTCGTGGGAGCTGCTGGAGCGCGCCGGGATCGACCCGGCCACGCTGCGCGGCACCCCGACCGGGGTGTTCGTCGGCCTCATGTACAGCGACTACGCCGCCCGCGTCCACGACGTCCCCGACGGCCTGGAAGGGCACCTCGGCAACGGCAGCGCCCCGAGCGTCGCCTCCGGCCGGGTCGCCTACACGTTCGGGTTCGAAGGACCCGCGGTCACCGTCGACACGGCGTGCTCGTCGTCGCTGGTCGCGCTGCACCTGGCGGCGCAGGCGCTGCGCCGCGGCGAGTGCGGCATGGCCCTCGCCGGCGGGGTCACCGTCATGTCGACGCCCGGCACGTTCGTCGGCTTCTCCCGCCAGCGCGGCCTGGCCCCCGACGGGCGCTGCAAGGCGTTCTCCGACGACGCCGACGGCACCGGCTGGGGCGAGGGCGTGGGCCTGCTGCTCCTGGAGCGGCTCTCGGACGCCGTCGCCAACGGCCACCCGGTCCTCGCGGTGATCAAGGGCTCGGCCGTCAACCAGGACGGCGCGTCCAGCAGCCTTACGGCTCCGAACGGCCCGTCGCAGCAGCGGGTCATCCGCGCCGCGCTCGCCGCCGCGGGCCTGGAACCGTCCGACGTGGACGCCGTCGAGGCGCACGGCACCGGCACGAGCCTCGGCGACCCGATCGAGGCGCAGGCGCTCATCGCCGCGTACGGGCCCGGCCGGCAGACGCCGCTGCTGCTCGGGTCGGTGAAGTCGAACCTCGGCCACACCCAGGCTGCGTCCGGCGTCGCCGGCGTCATCAAGATGGTCCTCGCCATGCGGCACGGCCAGCTGCCGCGGACCCTGCACGTCGCCGCCCCGTCGTCGCACGTCGACTGGTCGTCGGGGGCCGTCGAGATCCTCACCGACACCCGGCCGTGGCCAGCCGCCGGCCGTCCGCGCCGGGCGGGGGTGTCGTCGTTCGGGATCTCCGGCACCAACGCCCACGTGATCGTGGAGGAGCCACCCGCCGACGCGGCGCCGGCGGGGGAGCGGGCGGCGTTGCCGCTGGTGCCGTGGCCGGTGTCGGCCCGCACCGCGGACGCCCTCGACGGCCAGGTGTCCAGACTGCGTGAGGTCACCGAAAATCCAATGGACGTTGGATTTTCCCTGGCGACCGGCAGGTCGATGTTCGAGCACCGGGCGGTGCTGCTCGGTGACGCGCAGGTCCGGGGACGGGTCCGCGACGGCGGCAACGCGATGCTCTTCACGGGTCAGGGTGCGCAGTGGTCGGGGATGGGTCGCGGCCTCTACGAGGCGTTCCCGGTGTTCGCGACGGCGTATGACGAGGTGTGTGCGCACATCGAGGGTCTGCGGGACGTCGAGGGTGACCTGCTGGATGAGACGCAGTGGACGCAGCCTGCCCTGTTTGCGGTTGAGGTCGCGGTGTACCGGTTGCTGGAGTCCTGGGGCCTGCGCCCCGACTACCTGCTCGGTCACTCGATCGGTGAGCTGGCCGCCGCGCACGTTGCGGGAGTCTGGTCTCTTGAGGATGCCTGCAAGGTGGTTGCCGCTCGCGGTCGTCTCATGCAGGCGCTGCCGGCCGGTGGTGCGATGGTGGCGATCCAGGCTTCCGAGGAGCAGGTCCGCGCGGCGTTGGTCGACGGTGTTTCGCTGGCCGCAGTCAACGGTCCTGACGCGGTCGTCGTTTCCGGTGACGAGGAAGCGGTCGAAGCAGTCGCCGCTGGGTTCGTCAAGACGCGGCGGCTCAACGTGAGTCACGCGTTCCACTCGGCGCGGATGGACGGGATGCTGGACGCGTTCCGTGAGGTTTTGGCCGGTGTGGAATTCAACGAGCCGGGGATTCCGATCGCGGCCACGTCGACCGGCGATGTCACCGACCCGGAGTATTGGGTGGGGCAGGTCCGGGGGACGGTCCGGTTCGCGGATGCGGTCGCCACGCTCAGCGCGCAAGGCGTCAACCGGTTCCTGGAGGTGGGCCCCGACGGGGTGCTGTCGGCGCTGGTCGACGGCATCCCGGCGATGCGGAAGGGGCGCGACGAAGCCAGCACCCTGATGACCGCGGTCGCCCGGGCCCACGTCGCCGGCTGGTCCCCGGACTGGACCCGGCTGCTCGCCGGGGGACGCCGCGTCGACCTGCCCACGTATGCGTTCCAGCGGCAGCGGTACTGGCTGGACGCCGGCACTCCTGCCCTCCCGAGCGTCGACGGATGGCTGTACCACGAGACGTGGACGCCGCTGCCGCACCGCGACGCCACGCTCACGGGCACGTGGCTCGTGGTCGGTGGCGGATCCGAGGAGGTGGTGGCGGCGCTGGCAGCGGCGGGTGCCGAGACGGTCACCCTGCCGGTCCGCGAAGGACGGCTGCGGGAGGAGTCGTTCGCGGGCGTGGTGGCGCTGCCAGCGGATGCCGCCGAGGCGCTCACCTTCGTGCAGACCCTCGGCGACATGGGGCCGCTGTGGTGTGTGACCCGGGGTGCGGCGACGGATCCGGTGCAGCGCGCGATCTGGGGTCTCGGCCGGGTCGTCGCCCTGGAGCACCCGGACCGGTGGGGCGGCCTCGTCGACCTCGACGACACGGACGCGGCGCTGCTGCCGGGCATCCTCGCCGGCACCGAGGACCAGGTGATGGTCCGGTCCGGCACCGTCCACGCCCGGCGTCTCGCCCGGGCCGCGACCACGGCCGCGTGGCGCCCGTCCGGCACGGTCCTGGTCACCGGCGGCACCGGCGCCCTCGGCGTCCACGTCGCCAAGTGGCTCGCCGCGGAAGGCGCGTCCAGGATCGTCCTGGTCAGCCGGCGCGGCCCTGACGCTGTACAGGCGGACATCCCCGGCGTCGAGATCGTGGCCGCGGATGTCACCGACGCCGCCGCCGTCACCGATCTGGTCGCCCGGTTCACGCCGAACGCTGTGATCCACGCCGCCGGTGTCCTGGACGACGGGACTGTTGACGGGTTGACGCCGGAGCGGATCACGACGGTGATGGCGGCAAAGGTGGATGGCGCCCGCCACCTGGATGCGGCGACCCGGGGTCTGTCGCTGGATGCGTTCGTGTTGTTCTCGTCGTTCGCGGGGTCGGTGGGGTCGGCCGGTCAGGGCAACTACGCCGCCGCGAACGCCGCCCTGGACGCGATCGCTGAGGAGCGCCGCGCCGCCGGGCTCCCAGGTGTCTCGATCGCGTGGGGGCCGTGGGCGGGTGACGGCATGGCGGGGGACCTCGGGGACCGGCACCGCCGCGGCGGCGTACGCCCGATGCACCCCGCGACCGCGGTCACCGCGCTCGCCCGTACCGGAGCCGACGCCACGCTCGTCGTCGCCGACATCGACTGGGACACGTTCGGGCCCGCGTTCACCGCGACCCGGCCCGCGCCGCTCCTCGACGGCCTCGCGCCGGCCCAGGCACCCGCCAAGACGCCCGTGCCTGGGCGGCACTTCGCGGATGTGCCCGACGGTGAGCTCGCCGGGCACCTCCTCGACCTGGTCCGCGGCCACGCCGCCACCGTCCTCGGCCACGCGGACGCCGCCGCGATCCACCGCGACCGGGCGTTCCGCGACCTCGGCTTCGACTCGCTGACCGCCGTCGAGTTCCGCAACGCGCTGACCGCGGCCACCGGCGTCACCCTGCCGACCACCGTCGTCTTCGACCACCCGACGCCGGAGTCGCTCGCGGGGCTGCTGCTGTCCCAGATCACCGGAGCCCGGACCACGGACACCGTCCGAGCCGCGGTCCCGGCCGACGAGCCGGTCGCGATCGTGGCGATCGCCGGCCGCTTCCCGGGCGCGCCGACCCCGGAAGCGCTGTGGGAGCTGCTCGCCGAGGGCCGCGACGGGGTCCGTGAGTTCCCCGCCGACCGCGGCTGGGACCTCGAGTCCCTCTTCGACCCGGACCCCGACCAGTCCGGCACCTCGTACGCACGGGTCGGCGCGTTCCTCCCGGACGTCGCCGGGTTCGACGCCGGGTTCTTCGGCATCTCGCCGCGTGAGGCCCTCGCGATGGACCCGCAGCAGCGGCTGCTGCTGGAGACGTCGTGGGAGGTGTTCGAACGCGCCGGGATCGACCCCGCTTCGCTGCGTGGGACGGCCACCGGCGTGTTCGTCGGCACCAACGGCCAGGACTACCCGACGATGCTCGCCGCCGCCGAGGAGAACGTCGAGGGCTACCTCGGCACCGGCAACGCCGCCAGCATCGTGTCGGGGCGGCTGTCCTACACGTTCGGGCTCGAAGGACCGGCGGTCACCGTCGACACCGCCTGCTCCGCGTCGCTCGTCGCCCTGCATCTCGCCGCGCAGGCGCTGCGGCGCGGCGAGTGCGGCCTCGCCCTGGCCGGCGGCGTCACGGTCATGTCGACGCCGGGCGCCTTCGTCGAGTTCTCCCGCCAGCGGGGCCTCGCCCCGGACGGGCACTGCAAGGCGTTCTCCGACGACGCCGACGGCACCGGCTGGGGCGAAGGCGTCGGCCTGCTCCTCGTCGAGCGACTCTCGGACGCCGTCGCGAACGGCCACCCGATCCTGGCGGTCGTTCGGGGAAGTGCGGTCAACCAGGACGGTGCGTCGAACGGTCTGACGGCCCCGAACGGTCCGTCGCAGCAGCGGGTGATCCGGGCCGCGCTCGCCGCCGCGGACCTCCAGCCGTCCGACGTGGACGCCGTCGAGGCGCACGGCACCGGCACCAGCCTCGGCGACCCGATCGAAGCCCAGGCGCTCCTCGCCACCTACGGGCAGGGCCGGCAGACGCCGCTGTGGCTCGGGTCAGTCAAGTCGAACCTCGGCCACACCCAGGCCGCCGCCGGCGTCGCCGGCATCATGAAGATGGTCCTCGCCCTGCAACACCAGACGCTGCCCCGTACCCTGCACGTCACCGCCCCGTCGTCCCATGTGGACTGGACGCAGGGCGCGGTCGCCCTCCTCACGGAGGCGCAGCCGTGGCCTTCCGCCGGCCGCCCGCGCCGGGCGGGGGTGTCGTCGTTCGGGATCTCCGGCACCAACGCCCACGTGATCCTGGAGGAGGCGCCCGCGACCCCGCCGGCCGCCGCACCCGAGCCACTGCCGGTGGTGCCGTTGCCGCTGTCGGCGCGGACCCCGGAGGCGCTCGACGCGCAGGTGACCCGGCTCCGCCAGGCGGCCCTGACCGATCCCGTCGACGTCGGCTACTCCCTCGCGACCGGACGGACGGCGTTCGACCACCGGGCCGTCGTGCTCGGCGACGCCGTGATCCGCGGCCGGGCCCGCGACGGCGGAAACGCGATGCTGTTCACCGGCCAGGGTGCGCAGTGGTCGGGGATGGGTCGCGGCCTCTACGAGGCGTTCCCGGTCTTCGCTGCGGCGTATGACGCGGTGCGCGCCCACGTCGAGGTGGACGATGCACAGCTCGATGAGACGCAGTGGACGCAGCCCGCCCTGTTCGCGGTTGAGGTCGCGGTGTACCGGCTGCTGGAGTCCTGGGGCCTGCGCCCCGACCACCTCCTCGGCCACTCCATCGGTGAGCTGGCCGCGGCCCACGTTGCCGGGGTGTGGTCCCTGGAGGACGCGTGCAAGGTGGTGGCCGCCCGCGGCCGTCTCATGCAGGAGCTGCCCGCGGGTGGTGCGATGGTGGCGATCCAGGCCTCCGAGGAGGCGGTCCGTGAGGTGCTGGTCGGCGGTGCGGAGATCGCCGCCGTCAACGGCCCGGACGCCGTGGTGGTCTCCGGCGACGAGGACGCCGTCGAGAAGGTCGCGGCGGGGTTCGCCAAGACGCGGCGGCTCAACGTGAGCCACGCGTTCCACTCGGCGCGCATGGACGGGATGCTGGACGCGTTCCGTGAGGTCCTGGCCACCGTGAAATTCAACGAGCCGGGGATTCCGATCGCGACGACGTCCACCGGCGAGGTGACCGACCCGGAGTATTGGGTGGGGCAGGTTCGCGGGACGGTCCGGTTCGCCGACGCCGCCGAGCGTCTCAAGCAGAAGGGTGTGACGCGGTTCCTGGAGGTCGGCCCCGACGGGATCCTGTCGGCGCTGGTCGACGGCATCCCGGCGATGCGGAAGGGGCGCGACGAAGCCAGCACCCTGATGACCGCCGTCGCCCGGGCCCACGTCGCCGGCTGGTCCCCGGACTGGACCCGGCTCCTGGCCGGCGGGCGCCGCGTCGACCTGCCCACGTACGCGTTCCAGCGGCAACGATTCTGGCCGACGGTCCGGCGCGGCGCTGCCCCCACGTTCGCGAGGTGGCTGCAGCGTGAAGCCACTGTGGACGGCTGGCTGTACCGCGAGGACTGGACCCCGCTGCCGCGCCGCGAAGCGACGCTCACCGGCACCTGGCTCGTGGTCGGTAGTGACTCCGAGGCGGTCGTGGCGGCTCTAGCGGCGGCGGGTGCCGAGACGGTCGTTCACAGCGACCTCCCGGACGCTTCGTTCGCGGGCGTGGTGGCGTTGCCTGCCGATGCGGCCGAGGCACTCGCCATCGTGCAGTCGCTCGGCGACAAGGGCCCGCTGTGGTGTGTGACCCGGGGTGCGGCGACGGATCCGGAGCAGCGCGCGATCTGGGGTCTCGGCCGGGTCGTCGCCCTGGAGCACCCTGACCGGTGGGGCGGCCTCGTCGACCTCGACAGCGACGCCGACCTGACCCTGCTGCCCGGGGTGCTTGCCGGTGCCGAGGACCAGGTCACCGTCCGGTCCGGCGCGGTCTACGGCCGACGCCTCGTCCCGGCGACCGCGACGCAAGGGTGGCGCCCGTCGGGGACGGTGCTGGTCACGGGTGGCACCGGCGCCCTGGGCGGGCACGTCGCCAGGTGGCTGACCGCGGAGGGCGCGTCCAGGGTTGTGCTGGTCAGCCGCCGCGGCTCTGACGCTGTACAGGCGGACGGTGTCGAGGTCGTCGCCGCGGACGTCACCGATCCCGCCGCTGTCGCCGACCTGGTCGCCCGGTTCACGCCGAACGCTGTGATCCACGCCGCCGGCGTCCTGGACGACGGGACCGTGGATGCGTTGACGCCGGAGCGGATCGCCGCGGTGATGGCGGCGAAGGTCGATGGCGCCAGGCACCTGGATGCCGCGACCCGGGACCTGCCGCTGGACGCGTTCGTGCTGTTCTCGTCGTTCGCCGGCTCGGTGGGGTCGGCCGGTCAGGCCAACTACGCCGCCGCGAACGCCGCCCTGGACGCGATCGCCGAGGAGCGCCGCGCCGCCGGGCTCCCGGGCGTCTCGATCGCGTGGGGGCCGTGGGCGGGCGACGGCATGGCGGGGGACCTCGGGGACCGGCACCGCCGCGGCGGCGTCCGGCCGATGGACCCGTCCGTCGCCGTCACCGCCCTCGCCCGGACCGGCGCCGCCGCGACCGTCGTCGTCGCCGACATCGACTGGGAACGGTTCGGGCCCGGGTTCACCGCAGGACGCCCCGCACCGCTCGTCAGCGGGCTCTACACGCCGCCAGTACCGCAGAACGACACCGAGACGTGGGACCTCGCCGCCATGCTCGACGTGGTGCGCCGGCAGGCCGCGGAAGTCCTCGGGCACGGCGGCACCGAGCTCGTCGAGCCCGGGCACGCGTTCCGGGACCTCGGGTTCGACTCGCTGACCGCCGTCGAGTTCCGCAACGGGCTCGCCGCCCGCACCGGCCTCAAGGTGCCCGCGACCGCCGTCTTCGACTACCCGACCCCGGCCGCGCTCGCCGCCCACCTGCACGCCGAGGCGGCCGGCGGCGCACCGGAAAACCCCCAGCTATCGATCCTCGCGGACCTCGACAAGGTCGAAAACCTGATTTCGGTGATTTCCCCAGAGGATGACCTGCACGCTGCCGTGCGCACCCGGCTGCATGTGATGCTTTCGAAGCTCGACAAGGCGCGCACGACGGAATCAGAATCGGCCACCTCACTGCGGTTCGACGCGGCGACGGACGACGAGCTCTTCTCGTTCATCCACGAGGAACTCGGTCGGTCATGAGGTGAGCCCGGGGCGACGGGTGGGGTTGTCATGAACGAAGACAAACTCCGGGACTATCTGAAATGGGTGACCGGAGACCTCCACCAGACCCGGGCGCGGCTGCGGGAGCTGGAGGCCGCCCAGCAGGAGCCCATCGCGATCGTGGCGATGGGCTGCCGGTTCCCCGGCGGCGTCGCGTCGCCGCAGGACCTGTGGCAGCTGCTGGTGGACGGCCGGGACACGATCGGTGACTTCCCGGCCGACCGCGGCTGGGACCTCGACGTGCTCTTCGACGACGACCCCGACCGGCCGGGCAGCACCTACACTCGGGTCGGCGGCTTCCTCGACGACGCCGCCGCGTTCGACGCCGCGCTCTTCGGCATCTCGCCGCGCGAGGCCCTGGCGATGGACCCGCAGCAGCGGCTGCTGCTGGAGACGTCGTGGGAGGTGTTCGAACGCGCCGGCCTCGACCCGCGGGCCATGCGCGGCACCGCCACCGGCGTGTACGTCGGCACCAACGGCCAGGAGTACCTGAACCTCCTCACCCACGCCGAGGAGAACGTCGAGGGCTACCTCGGCACCGGCAACGCCGCCAGCGTCGTGTCGGGGCGGTTGTCGTACTCGTTCGGGCTCGAAGGTCCCGCGGTCACCGTCGACACCGCGTGCTCCGCGTCGCTCGTCGCCGTGCACCTGGCGACGCAGGCGCTGCGCCGCGGCGAGTGCCGGCTAGCCCTCGCCGGCGGTGTCACCGTCATGTCGACCCCGGGCGTGTTCGTCGAGTTCTCCCGGCAGCGCGGCCTCGCCGTCGACGGCCGCTGCAAGGCGTTCTCCGACGACGCCGACGGCACCGGCTGGGGCGAGGGCGTCGGCGTCCTGCTCCTGGAGCGGCTGTCGGACGCCGTCGCCAACGGCCACCCGGTCCTCGCCGTCGTGCGCGGCTCCGCCGTCAACCAGGACGGCGCCTCCAACGGCCTTACGGCCCCGAACGGCCCGGCGCAGCAGCGGGTCATCCGCGCCGCGCTCGCCGCCGCCGGGGTCGCCGCCACCGAGGTCGACGTCGTCGAGGCGCACGGCACCGGCACGAGCCTCGGCGACCCGATCGAGGCGCAGGCGCTGCTCGCCACCTACGGTCAGGGCCGCGACGAGCCGCTGTGGCTCGGGTCGGTGAAGTCGAACCTCGGCCACACCCAGGCCGCCGCCGGCGTCGCCGGGATCATCAAGATGGTCCTCGCGCTCCAGCACGGCGCCATGCCCCGCACTCTCCACGTCACCGCACCCTCGTCCCACGTGGACTGGTCCACGGGCGAGGTTCGGCTGCTCACCGAGGCCCGGGCCTGGCCGGACACCGACCGTCCGCGCCGCGCCGGGGTGTCGTCGTTCGGTGTCTCCGGCACGAACGCCCACGTGATCCTGGAGCAGGCGCCCGCACCCGCCCCGGCCGACGCGCCGCCGTCGCTGTTGGTCGTGCCGTGGCCGCTCTCCGGGCACACCGCCGACGCCCTCGACGCGCAGGTCGAGCAGCTGCGGGCCGTGGCGGACCTCGACCCCGTCGACGTCGGCCACTCCCTCGCCACCGGCCGGTCCGCACTCGAGCACCGGGCCGTCCTGCTGGGCGACGCCGTCATCCGCGGGCAGGTCACCACCGGCGGGTCGGCGATGCTGTTCACCGGTCAGGGTGCGCAGTGGTCGGGGATGGGTCGCGGCCTCTACGAGGCGTTCCCGGTGTTCGCTGCGGCGTATGACGAGGTGCGCGCCCACGTCGAGGTGGACGATGCACGGCTCGATGAGACGCAGTGGACGCAGCCGGCGTTGTTCGCGGTCGAGGTTGCGGTGTACCGGCTGCTGGAGTCCTGGGGTCTCAAGCCCGACTTCCTGCTCGGTCACTCGATCGGTGAGCTGGCCGCCGCCCACGTCGCTGGGGTCTGGTCCCTTGAGGACGCGTGCAAGGTGGTGTCGGCGCGGGGCCGGTTGATGCAGGCGCTGCCAGAGGGCGGCGCGATGGTCGCGATCCAGGCTTCCGAGGAGCAGGTCCGCGCAGCGCTGGTCGACGGTGCCGAGATCGCCGCGGTCAACGGTCCTGACGCCGTCGTCATCTCTGGCGATAAGGACGCGGTCGAAGCGGTCGCCGCGGGGTTCGCCAAGACGCGCCGGCTCAAGGTGAGTCACGCGTTCCACTCGGCGCGCATGGACGGGATGCTCGCCGCGTTCCGCGAGGTCCTGGCCACCGTGAAATTCAACAAGCCGGGGATTCCGATCGCGACGACGTCCACCGGCGAGGTGACCGACCCGGAGTATTGGGTGGGTCAGGTTCGGGGGACGGTCCGGTTCGCCGACGCCGCCAAGCGTCTCAGGCAGAAGGGCGTGACCAGGTTCCTCGAGGTCGGGCCGGACGGGGTCCTGTCGGTGATGGTCGACGGGATCCCGGCCATGCGGAAGGACCGCGACGAGGTCCTCACGCTGATGACCGCGGTCGCTCGCGCCCACGTCACTGGCTGGTCGCCGGACTGGACTCAGCTGCTCGCCGGGGGACGCCGCGTCGACCTGCCCACGTACCCGTTCCAGCGGCAGCGGTACTGGCCGACCGTCCGCCAGAGCATCCAGGTCGACGCCGAGTTCTGGTCCGCCGTCGAGTCCGGCGACCTCGACGCGCTCGCCAGGTGGCGACACCGGAAGTCCACTGTGGACGGCTGGCTGTACCGCGAGGAGTGGGCGCCGCTACCGCGCCGCGAAGCGACACTCACCGGCACGTGGCTCGTGATCGGTGGTGGCTCCGCGGCGGTCGTGGCGGCGTTGGCGGCGGCGGGTGCCGAGACGGTCACCGTGCCGGCCGTTCACAGCGGCCTCCCTGACGGCTCATTCGCCGGTGTACTGGCACTGCCCGCCGACGCGGCCGAAGCGCTCACCATCGTCCAGACCGTCGGCGATGCCGGGCCGCTGTGGTGCGTGACCCGGGACGCTGCCACCGACCCGGCCCAGCGTGCCGTGTGGGGTCTCGGCCGGGTCGTCGCCCTGGAGCACCCTGACCGGTGGGGCGGCCTCGTCGACCACGCCGACGACGCCGACCTGGCGCTGCTGCCGGGCGTCCTGACCGGCACCGAGGACCAGGTCACCATCCGGTCCGGCACCGCTCACGGCCGGCGCCTCACCAGGGCCGCCGCGACGCAAGGCTGGCGCCCATCCGGGACGGTCCTCGTCACCGGCGGCACCGGCGCCCTCGGCGCCCACGTCGCCAAGTGGCTCATCGCCGAAGGCGCGTCCAGGGTCGTCCTGATCAGCCGCCGCGGCTCTGACGCTGTACAGGCGGACGGTGTCGAGGTCGTCGCCGCGGACGTCACCGATCCCGCCGCTGTCGCCGACCTCGTCGCCCGGTTCACGCCGAACGCGGTCATCCACGCCGCCGGCGTCCTGGACGACGGGACCGTGGATGCGTTGACGCCGGAGCGGATCGCGACGGTGATGGCCGCGAAGGTCGACGGCGCCAGACACCTCGACGCCGCCACCCGGGACCTGCCGCTGGACGCGTTCGTGCTGTTCTCGTCGTTCGCCGGGTCGGTGGGGTCGGCGGGTCAGGCCAACTACGCCGCCGCGAACGCCGCGCTCGACGCGATCGCCGAGCAGCGCCGCGCCGCCGGACTTCCCGCCGTCTCCATCGCCTGGGGCAGCTGGGCCGGCGCCGGTATGGCGGGCGACCTCGGCGAGCGGCACCGCCGCGGCGGCGTACGCCCGATGCACCCCGCCACCGCCGTCACCGCGCTCGCCCGTACCGGAGCCGACGCCACGCTCGTCGTCGCCGACATCGACTGGGACACGTTCGCGCCCGCGTTCACGGCCAACCGGCCCGCATCCCTCATCGCCGGCCTGGCCCCCGCCCGCGACACCACGGCAGAGGCGGCGTCGCCGCTCGCCGCGCTGCCCGCGGCCGAACGGCGGGCGATGCTGCTCGACCTCGTCAGGGAACGCGCCGCCGCCGTCCTCGGCCACGCCGGCACGGGCGCCGTCGGCATCGACCGGGCGTTCCGCGACCTCGGGTTCGACTCGCTGACCGCGGTCGAGCTCCGCAACGCGATCGGCAGTGCCACCGGACTCAGCCTGCCGTCGACGCTGGTGTTCGACTACCCGACTCCAGAGGTGCTCGCCCAGCACCTCTTCGACACCCTCGTCGGTGCCGACCCGGCCACAGCAAAGCCCGCCGCGGCCATTCGCATCGACGAGCCGATCGCGATCGTCGCCATGGCCGGGCGGTTCCCCGGCGGCGTCACGTCCCCGGAGACCCTGTGGGAGCTGCTCGTCAACGGCCGCGACGCGATGGGGGAGTTCCCCGCCGACCGCGGCTGGGACCTCGACACCCTCTTCGACCCCGACCCGGAGCGGACCGGCACCTCGTACACGCGCAGCGGCGCGTTCCTGCCCGGGGTCGCCGGGTTCGACGCCGGCTTCTTCGGCATCTCGCCGCGTGAGGCCCTCGCCATGGACCCGCAGCAGCGGCTGCTGCTGGAGACGTCGTGGGAGCTGTTCGAACGCGCCGGGATCGACCCCAACTCGCTGCGTGGGACGGCCACCGGCGTGTTCGTCGGCACCAACGGCCAGGACTACGGCGCCGTCCTCGCCCACGCCACCGAGAACGTCGAGGGCTACCAGGGCACCGGCAACGCCGCCAGCGTCGTCTCCGGGCGGCTGTCCTACACGTTCGGGCTCGAAGGACCGGCGGTCACCGTCGACACCGCGTGCTCCGCGTCGCTCGTCGCGCTGCACCTCGCCGTCCAGGCGCTGCACCGCGGCGAGTGCGGCATGGCCCTTGCCGGCGGCGTCACCGTCATGTCCACGCCCGGCCTGTTCGTCGAGTTCTCCCGCCAACGCGGCCTGTCCGTCGACGGGCGCTGCAAGGCGTTCTCCGATGACGCCGACGGCACCGGCTGGGGTGAGGGCGTCGGCCTCCTCCTCGTCGAGCGACTCTCGGACGCCGTCGCCAACGGCCACCCGATCCTGGCCGTCGTTCGTGGAAGCGCGGTCAACCAGGACGGTGCGTCGAACGGTCTGACGGCCCCGAACGGTCCGTCGCAGCAGCGGGTGATCCGGGCCGCGCTCGCCGCCGCGGACCTCCAGCCGTCCGACGTGGACGTCGTCGAGGCGCACGGCACCGGCACCAGCCTCGGCGACCCGATCGAAGCCCAAGCACTCCTCGCCACCTACGGCCAGGACCGGCAGACCCCGCTGTGGCTCGGGTCAGTCAAGTCGAACCTCGGCCACACCCAGGCCGCCGCCGGCGTCGCCGGCATCATGAAGATGGTCCTCGCCCTGCAACACCAGACCCTGCCCCGCACCCTGCACGTCACCACCCCCTCGTCCCACGTCGACTGGTCCGCGGGCCGGGTCGAGCTGCTGCGCGAGGCCGTCGCGTGGCCGGAGACCGGCCGCCCGCGCCGCGCCGGGGTGTCGTCGTTCGGCGTGTCCGGCACCAACGCCCACGTCATCCTCGAGCAGGCCCCGGAACAGGCGCCGGAGCAGGATCAGTCCACGGTGGACCTGCCGGCGGTGCCGTGGCTGCTGTCCGCCCGGTCCGCCGGCGGGCTCCGCGGCCAGGCGGAGCGGCTCCACACGTACATCAGCGAACGCCCGGAACTCGGCGCCACCGACGTCGGGCACAGCCTCGCCACCGCCCGCGGCGCCCTCCCGCACCGCGCCGTCGTCACCGGTCCAGACCGCGACACGCTGCTGCGACACCTCGCCGACCTCGCCCGCGGCACACCCACCACCGGCGCCGTGACGGGCCACGCCGCGCCGGCGGGGAAGGTCGCGTTCCTGTTCCCCGGTCAGGGCTCGCAGTGGGCCGGCATGGCCGTCGACCTCCTCGACGCCGCGCCCGTGTTCCGGGACCAGATCGGCCGCTGCGAGGAGGCGCTCCAGCCGTTCGTCGACTGGCGGCTCACCGACGTGCTGCGCGGCAACCCCGGCGCGCCGTCCCTCGACCGGGTCGACGTCGTCCAGCCGGTCCTGTTCGCCGTCATGGTCTCCCTCGCCGAACTGTGGCGCGCCCACGGCGTCGAGCCGGCCGCCGTCGTCGGCCACAGCCAGGGCGAGATCGCCGCCGCCTGCGTCGCCGGGCTCCTCACGCTGCCCGACGCGGCCCGCGTCGTCGCGCTGCGCAGCCAGGCCCTGCTGGAGCTGGCGGGGCACGGCGGCATGATGTCGGTGTCCGCGCCCGTCGAGGAGGTCCAGCGCCGCATCGCCGCCCGGCCCGGGCGGCTGTCGGTCGCCGCGGTCAACGGCCCCACCTCGGTCGTCGTGTCCGGCGACGTCGACGCGATCGGCGAGCTGCTGGCCGCCTGCGCGGCCGGCGACGTGCGGGCCCGCCGCATCGACGTCGACTACGCCTCACACTCCGCGCACGTCGAGACGATCCGCGACACGCTGCTGGACGTGCTCGCCCCGGTGACGCCCGCCGAGCCGAGCATCCCGTTCCGCTCGACGGTCGCCGGCGCGGGCGACGTCGTGCCCGGCTCGGCGGCGTACTGGTTCACGAACCTGCGGCAGACCGTGGAGTTCGAGCCCGCCATCCGCGCCCTCGCGGACGTGGGGTTCACCGCGTTCGTCGAGGTCAGCCCGCACCCCGTGGTGACCGTCGGAGTTCAGGAGACCCTGGACAGCGCCGGGTCCGAGGCGGTCGTCACCGGCACGCTGCGCCGCGACGACGGCGGACCGGGCCGCTTCCTCACCGCCCTCGCCCAGCTGTGGGCCGGCGGCGGCACGGTCGACTGGAGCGCGATCTTCGCCGGCAGCGGCGCCCGGACCGTCGAACTGCCCACGTACGCCTTCCAGCACACCCGCTACTGGCCCACCCTCAAGCCCGTCGCGGCCCCGGCGGGCACGCTCGACGGCCGCTTCTGGGACGCCGTCGAGCACGCCGACCTCGACGGCCTCGCCACCACACTGCGCGTCGAGCCCGAGGCGCTCGGCCCGCTGCTGCCCGCACTCACCGCCTGGCACGCCGAGCAGCGCACCGGTGCCGCGATCGCGGGCTGGCGGCTCCGCACGACGTGGAAGCCCGTCGAGCCGCCCGCCCCGAAGGCGTCGGGCCCGTGGCTGGCGCTGATCCCGGCGGGGCACACCGCGACCGACGGGCTCGGCCGGCTCGGACTCGACGTCACGCCGGTCACCGTCGACGCCGCCACGGCCGACCGCAGCGCTCTTGCCGCGGCATTGGCGTCGGTACCGGCGGCCGCCGGCATCCTGTCGCTCCTCGCCCTCGACGAACGGCCCCACCCGGACCAGCCGAACCTCACCGCCGGGACCGCCGCGACGCTGCTGCTCGCCCAGGCCCTCGGCGACCTCGCCGTCGACGCCCCGCTGTGGTGCGTCACCGCGGGCGCGGTCTCGACCGGCCCGGGCGACCCGCTCCGCGCCGTGGCGCAGGCGGCCGTCTGGGGTCTCGGCCGCGTCATCGGCCTGGAACGCCCCGGCCGTTGGGGCGGCCTCGTCGACCTGCCCGCGAACCCGGCGCCCACGCCGGCCGGGACCGGCGGCACGACGCCGGACGGCCTCGACGACGCGGCGCTGCGCAGGCTCGCCGCCGTGCTCACCGGCGGCGGCGACGAGGACCAGGTCGCGATCCGGCCGGGCGGTGTCTTCGGCCGGCGCCTCGTCACCGCGCCGCCCACCGACGCCATCGGCGACTGGCAGCCCTCCGGCACCGTCCTGGTCACCGGCGGCACCGGCGCGCTCGGCGGCCGGGTCGCCCGCTGGCTGGCTGGCCGCGGCGCCACCCACCTCGTCCTCGCCGGCCGCCGCGGCCCGGACGCCCCCGGCGCCGACGAGCTCCGCGCGGAGCTGACCGCCCTCGGCGTGGGCGTCACGATCGTCGCCTGCGACCTCGCCGACCGCGACGCCGTCGCCACCATGCTCACCGAAGTCGAAACGGCCCTGACCGCCGCAGACAGCGCGGCCGTCGGCAGCACCAGCACCGACAGCACGGCAACCGGCAGCACCAGCACCGACAGCACAGACGTCGGCAGCACAGACGGAGGCAGCACAAGCGCCGTCAGCACAAGCGCCGGTACCGGCGTGGCTGGACCGATCAGGGCCGTCGTGCACGCCGCCGGGCTGCCGCAGTCGCAGGCGCTGCCGGACATGGACCTCGCCGGCTTCGCCGCCGTCTACGCCGGGAAGGCCGCCGGGGCACAGCACCTCGACGAGCTGCTCGCCGGCCGGGACCTCGACGCGTTCGTGCTGTTCTCCTCGATCGCCGCAGCCTGGGGCAGCGGGGGACAGGCCGCGTACGCCGCCGGCAACGCCGTCCTCGACGCCGTTGCCGAGGACCGCCGGGCCCGCGGGCTCGCCGCGACCGCCGTCCAGTGGGGCGCGTGGGCCGGTAGCGGCATGGCCGCCGACGACGCCAGCCGCGACGCACTGCTCCGCCGCGGTATCCGGCCGATGCGGCCAGAGACGGCCCTGGCCGCGCTCGCCGGTGCCGCCGCGGGCCGCGACGCCGTCATCACGGTCGCCGACGTCGACTGGACCCGGTTCGTGCCCGCGTTCACCGCCGCGCGACCCAGCCCGCTGCTGGGCGACCTGCCCGGCGTCGCCGAGCTGACGGCCGCCGGTACAGCAGCCGCCACCACCGACGGGAGCGCGGCACTGCGGGACCGCCTCGCGCCGCTGACCGCCACGGAACGCGATGCCCTGCTGCTCGACCTGGTCCGGGCCGAGGCCGCCGCCGTCCTGCGGCTCGGCGGAGCGGGCGACCTCGAGGCGGCCCGCCCGTTCCGGGAGCTCGGCTTCGACTCCCTCACCGCCGTCGAGCTGCGCAACCGGCTCGGCGCGGCGACCGGGCTGCGGCTGCCGATGACCCTCGTGTTCGACCACCCGACCGCCCGCGCCGTCGCCCGTTACCTCGCCACCGTCCTGCTGCCCGACGGGACCGCCGCGACCGCCGCGACCACCGTCACGAGCGGCCCGGCCGACGAGCCGATCGCGATCGTCGCCATGAGCTGCCGCTTCCCCGGCGGCGTCAGCGACGCCGAGAGCCTCTGGCGGCTGGTCGTCGACGGCACCGACGCCGTCGCCGGCATGCCAGGCGACCGCGGGTGGGACGTCGCCGGCCTGTACGGGCCGGGGCACGAAGGCCACAGCACCACCACCGAGGGCGGGTTCCTCGACACCGCCGCCCTCTTCGACGCTGGGCTGTTCAACATCTCGCCGCGCGAGGCCCTGGCGATGGACCCGCAGCAGCGGCTGCTGCTGGAGACGTCGTGGGAGCTGTTCGAACGCGCCGGGATCGACCCCGCGTCCCTCAAGGGCAGCGGCACCGGCGTGTTCGTCGGTGCGTCGCCGTCCGGGTACGCGTCGAACCTCACCACGGTCCCCGACGAGCTCGCCGGGCACCTGCTCACCGGCAACTCGGGCAGCGTCCTGTCCGGCCGGCTCTCCTACACGTACGGCCTCGAAGGACCGGCCGTCACGATCGACACCGCGTGCTCGTCGTCGCTGGTGGCGCTGCACCTGGCCGTGCAGGCGCTGCGCCGCGGTGAGTGCACGCTCGCCGTCGCCGGCGGCGTGACGGTCATGGCGACCCCCGGCGTGTTCGCCGAGTTCAGCCGGCAGGGCGGCCTCGCCGCGCAGGGCCGCTGCCGGGCGTTCTCCGACGACGCCGACGGCACCGGCTGGGGCGAGGGCGCCGGCCTCCTGCTGGTCGAACGGCTCTCCGACGCCGTCGCCAACGGCCACCCCGTCCTCGCCGTTGTACGCGGTTCCGCGGTCAACCAGGACGGCGCCTCCAATGGCCTTACGGCCCCGAACGGTCCGGCGCAGCAGCGGGTCATCCGCGCCGCGCTCGCCAACGCCGGCCTGCGCCCCACCGACGTCGACGTGGTCGAGGCGCACGGCACCGGCACCAGCCTCGGCGACCCGATCGAAGCGCAGGCGCTCCTTGCCACCTACGGCGCGGACCGGCCGACCCCGCTGTGGCTCGGGTCGCTGAAGTCGAACATCGGCCACACCCAGGCCGCCGCCGGCGTCGCCGGGGTCATCAAGACCGTCATGGCGCTGCGGCACGGCGTCCTGCCCCGCACGCTGCACGTCAACGCCCCGTCCAGCAAGGTCGACTGGTCCGAAGGGGCCGTCGAGCTGCTCACCGAGCCCCGCGACTGGCCCGCCCTGGACCGGCCGCGCCGCGCCGGCGTGTCCGCGTTCGGTGTCAGCGGCACCAACGCCCACGTCATCGTCGAGCAGGCACCGGCGGCGGATGCGCAGGCCGGCCCGGCACTGCCGGTTGTGCCCCTGGTGCCGCTGCCCGTCGCGGCGCACACCGCGGACGCGCTCGACGCCCAGCTGGACCGGCTGCGCACGGTCGCCGACCTCGACCCGCTCGACGTCGGCTACTCCCTCGCCACCGGCCGGTCCGCGCTGGAGCACCGAGCCGTCCTGCTCGGCGACACCGTGATCCGCGGCCGCGCCCGCGACGGCGGCAACGCGATGCTGTTCACCGGTCAGGGTGCGCAGTGGTCGGGGATGGGCCGCGGCCTCTACGAGGCGTTCCCGGTCTTCGCTGCGGCGTTTGACGAGGTGCGCGCCCACGTCGAAGTGGACGATGCACGGCTCGACGAGACGCAGTGGACGCAGCCCGCCCTGTTCGCCGTTGAGGTTGCGGTGTACCGGCTGCTGGAGTCCTGGGGCCTGCGCCCCGACTACCTGCTCGGCCACTCGATCGGTGAGCTGGCCGCCGCGCACGTCGCTGGGGTGTGGTCCCTGGAGGACGCCTGCAAGGTGGTGGCCGCCCGCGGCCGTCTCATGCAGGCGCTGCCGACTGGTGGCGCAATGGTCGCGATCCAGGCGTCAGAGCAGGACGTCCTCACCAAGCTGGTCGACGGCGTGGAAATCGCCGCCGTCAACGGCGCAGACGCGGTCGTCATCTCCGGTGATGAGGGCGCGGTCGAGGCGGTGGCAACAGGGTTCGCCAAGACGCGGCGGCTGAAGGTGAGTCACGCGTTCCACTCGGCACGGATGGACGGGATGCTCGACGCGTTCCGCGAGGTCCTGGCCACCGTGAAATTCAACAAGCCTGGGATTCCGGTCGCGACCACGTCCGCCGGCGACGTGACCGACCCGGAGTACTGGGTCGCGCAGGTCCGGGGCACGGTCCGCTTCGCCGACGCCGTCGACAGCCTGAAGGCGAAGGGCGTGACCAGGTTCCTGGAGGTCGGCCCGGACGGGGTGCTGTCGGCGATGGTCGACGGGATCCCAGCCATGCGGAAGGACCGCGACGAGGTCGTCACGCTGATGACCGCTATCGCCCGGGCCCACGTCGCCGGCTGGTCGCCGGACTGGACTCAGCTGCTCGCCGGGGGACGCCGCGTCGACCTGCCGACGTACGCGTTCCAGCGGCAGCGGTACTGGCTCGACACCCCCGAGCGGGGCGAGCCCGGCATCGGGCACCCGCTGCTGACGACGGTCGTCCCGGTCGCCGGCGGCGACGGGATCCTCGTCACCGGCAAGGCATCCGTCCACCGGCACCCGTGGCTGGCCCAGCACGTCGTCCACGGCGTCGCGTACGTGCCCGGCGCCGTCCTCGTCGACCTCGCCGTGCGCGCAGCCGACGAGGCCGGCTGCGACCGCCTCGATGAGCTCGTCCTCGAGGCGTCCCTGCCGGTCCCCGCGTCCGGGACGGTGGAGCTGCAGGTCGCGGTCGGCGACCTCGACCGGCTCGGCTCCCGGCAGGTCACCGTGTTCAGCCGCGCCGACGACGGTCCCTGGACCCGGCACGCCCACGGCAGCGTCTCGACCGGGCCCGCGCCCGCGGGAGAGCAGCTGGCGCAGTGGCCGCCGGCGGGCGCGGAACCCGTCGCCGTGGAGCCGCTGTACGAGCGGTGGGCCGAGGCAGGCTTCGCCTACGGGCCCGCGTTCCAGGGGCTGCGGGCCGCGTGGCGGTCCGGCGACAGCCTCTACGCCGAGGCCGACGTCGAGCCGCAGCCCGGCGACGACGAGTTCTGGCTGCGCCCCGCGCTGCTCGACGCGGCCCTGCACGGCCTCGCCCTCGGCCTGCTGCCGGGCCTCGACGGTGACCTGCTGCCGTTCGCGTGGAACGGGTTCACGCTCCATGCCACCGGCGCCCAGCGGCTGCGGGTGCGCCTCACCCCGACCGGTCGCCCGGGCGCCGTCACCATCCTGGCCACCGACCCGACCGGCGCCCCGGTCGTCTCCGTCGACGCGCTCGTGATGCGGCCGACCGGCAAGGCCCCGACCGGCAAGGCCCCGACCGTCGAGGCGGCGATCGTCGAGCCGGCGGTGGCGGTACCGACGCCGCAACAGCAAACAGGAGCGCCCACGGCCCGCAGAAGGGCGGCCGCCACGGCACCGGCCGGGAACGCCCTCGGGCAACGGCTCGCCGGGCTCACCGAGGCCGACCAGCGCACGCTGCTCACCGACCTGGTCCGGGAACGCACCGCCACCGTCCTCGGCCACGCCGACGCGAGCGCCGTCGAGGCCGACCAGCCGTTCAAGAACCTCGGCGTCAACTCCCTCACCGCCGTCGAACTGCGCAACGCCCTCACCGAGGCCAGCGGGGTCCGGCTGCCCGCCACGCTCGTCTTCGACCAGCCGACCCCGGCCGCCGTCGCCGCGCACCTGCGGCAGGAGCTGCTGGGCCTGCCGGACGAGGTCGCCGAGCCGGAGACGGTGTCCGCGACCGTCGACGAGCCGATCGCGATCGTCGGCATGGCGTGCCGCTACCCGGGCGACGTCAGCAGCGCCGACGACCTGTGGAACCTCGTCGTGGCCGGCGGCGACGCCATCACCCCGTTCCCGACGAACCGCGGCTGGGACGTCGAGGCGCTCTACAACCCCGACCCCGACGCGCCCGGCACCTGCTACGCGCAGGGCGGCGGATTCCTGCACGACGCCGGCGACTTCGACCCCGCGTTCTTCGGCATCTCGCCCCGCGAAGCGCTCGCCATGGACCCGCAGCACCGGCTGCTGCTGGAGACCTCGTGGGAGGCCGTCGAGCACGCCGGCATCGACCCGGTGTCGCTGCGCGGCAGCCAGACCGGCGTGTTCGCCGGCGTCACCTACCAGGACTACGTCGGCCTGCTGATGCTCGCGAAGGAGTCCGCGGAGGGCCTCATCGGCAGCGGCAACTCGTTCAGCGTCCTGTCCGGCCGGATCGCGTACACGTTCGGGCTCGAAGGACCCGCGGTGTCGGTGGACACCGCGTGCTCGTCGTCGCTGGTCGCGCTGCACTGGGCGATCCAGTCGCTGCGCGCCGGTGACTGCACCCTCGCCCTCGCCGGCGGCGTCACCGTCATGTCGACACCCGTGTCGCTCATCGACTACAGCCGGCAGCGGGCCCTCGCCCCCGACGGGCGGTGCAAGCCGTTCTCCGCCGCCGCCGACGGCGCCAGCTGGTCCGAGGGCGCCGGCATGGTGCTCCTCGAACGGCTCAGCGACGCGCGGCGCAACGGGCACACCGTCCTCGCCGTCATCCGCGGCAGCGCCGTCAACCAGGACGGCGCCTCCAACGGCCTGACGGCCCCGAACGGCCCCGCGCAGCAGCGGGTCATCCGCCGCGCCCTCGCCAACGCCCGCCTCGCACCCGCCGACGTCGACGCGGTCGAGGCGCACGGCACCGGCACCCCGCTCGGCGACCCGATCGAGGCGCAGGCGCTCCTGGCCACCTACGGCCAGGACCGCGCCGCCGACCGTCCACTGTGGCTCGGCTCGCTGAAGTCGAACATCGGCCACCCGCAGGCGGCGGCCGGCGTCGGCGGCGTCATCAAGATGGTCCAGGCGCTGCGCCACGGGACGCTGCCGCGGACCCTGCACGTCACCGAGCCGTCCCCGCACGTCGACTGGACCGCCGGCAACGTCGAGCTGCTGACCGAGGCCCGGCCGTGGCCGGAGGCGGACCGGCCCCGCCGCGCGGGCGTGTCGTCGTTCGGGATGAGCGGCACCAACGCCCACGTCATCCTCGAGCAGGCGCCTCCCGCCGAGGCGGCCGCCCCGGCGGCGCCGCTGCCGGTGGTGCCGTGGCCGGTGTCGGCGCGGACCGCTGACGCGCTCGACGGCCAGGTCGCCAGGCTGCGCGGAGTCACCGATAATCCAACCGACGTTGGATTCTCCCTCGCGACGGGCAGGTCCACGTTCGACCACCGGGCCGTCGTGCTCGGCGACGCCGTGATCCGCGGCAAGGCCGCCGCCGGCGGCGGAAACGCGATGCTGTTCACGGGTCAGGGTGCGCAGTGGTCGGGGATGGGTCGCGGCCTCTACGAGGCGTTCCCGGTGTTCGCTGCGGCGTATGACGAGGTGTGCGCGCACATCGAGGGCCTGCGCGACGTCGAGGGCGCGGATCTCGACGAGACACGGTGGACGCAGCCTGCACTGTTTGCGGTTGAGGTCGCGGTGTACCGGTTGCTGGAGTCCTGGGGTCTGCGCCCGGACTTCCTCCTCGGCCATTCGATCGGTGAGCTGGCAGCGGCGCACGTCGCCGGGGTGTGGTCGCTTGAGGATGCCTGCAAGGTGGTGGCCGCTCGCGGTCGTCTCATGCAGGCGCTGCCGGCCGGTGGTGCGATGGTGGCGATCCAGGCCTCGGAGGAGCAGGTCCGCTCAGCGCTGGTCGACGGTGCCGAGATCGCCGCGGTCAACGGCCCGGACGCCGTCGTGGTCTCCGGTGACGAGGAAGCGGTCGAAGCGGTCGCCGCTGGGTTCGCCAAGACGCGCCGGCTGCGGGTGAGTCACGCGTTCCACTCGGCACGCATGGACGGGATGCTGGACGCGTTCCGTGAGGTCCTGGCCGCCGTGGAATTCAACGAGCCGGGGATTCCGATCGCGACCACGTCGACCGGCGAGGTGACCGACCCGGAGTACTGGGTGGGGCAGGTTCG
>NZ_JBFANF010000108.1:0-25694 GCF_040674675.1 Dactylosporangium sp. NPDC049742
GCGGGCACGGTCTCGGGCGGTGCGGCGGGCACGGTCTCGGGCGGTGCGGCGGGCACGGTCTCGGGCGGTGCCGCGGGCTCGTTCTCGGGCACCGTCGCGGGCACGGTGGCCGGCTCGGCGCCGGGCGCCGTCAGGGGTGCCCAGCGCGACCGCCAGGTCCGGCTGGTCGATCGGCGCGGCCGGCAGCCCGAACCGCTGGTGCAGCAGCGTCGCGACGAGCGGCACCCGGCTCGACCCGCCGACCCGGTGGACGGCGTCCGGCACCGCGCCCGCCTCCCGCAGGACACCGAGGGCCACGCCGACGGTCCGGTCGAGGATCGGCATGGCCAGCGCCTCGAGCTGCTCCCGGCCCAGCGGCACCTCGACGTCCAGCAGCGGCACGTGTACGAACGTCGCCCCCTGCCGCGACAGCGACTCCTTCGCCGCTCGCACGTTGTCCCACAGCCGCTGCCGGGCGCGCAGGTCGGCAGGGGTACGCGGGTGGTGCAGCCGGGCCCAGGCAGGGGTCGGCCGGGTGCAGCTGCGCGTGGATGGCCGCGACGATCGCGGCGTCGATGTCCAGCCCGCCGGCGTCCGCCAGGCCGTGCGAGGCGAGCACCCGCAGCTCCCCGCCGGCCATGCGGACCACGGTGGCGTCGAACGTGCCGGCGCCCAGGTCGTACACGAGCGCGGTCTGCCCCTCGCGCAGTCCTGCCCCGTCGTGGGCGAAGTACGCGGCCGCGGCGACCGGCTCCGGCACCAGCACGACGTCGGGCAGCCCCGCCTCGGCGAGCACACCCTGCCGGCGGGAAGCCCACGACACGGGGAAGCTCAGCACCGTGCGCCGCACCGCCGGCCCCGCCTCGGCACCGACCCGGCGCAGCACCGCGGCGATCGCGTCGACGACCGGCACCTCCACGTCGCCGAGCAGCAGCGAACCTTCGACGATGCGCCGCTTCGGGTTCGGCTCGAACGCAGCGGGCCGGCCGCCCGCTGCTGGGCGTCCCGGCCGACGATCAGCCCTCCGCCCCCGTCGGCGAACACCGCCGACGGCAGCAGCGCCCCGTCGAACAGCACCAGCCGCGTCTCCCCGGACGCCAAGCCCAACGCTGCGACGGTGTTCGACGTGCCGAAGTCGACACCGAGAACTGCCGACCGGTCACGGCGCGAGTCTAGGTTCGTGCCCTGCCCCGCCACAGATCCGTTCGGTGGAGCGCGGATCCGGATGGTCGGCCGCCCCCACGGGGTCCGTCAGGTTCACCCCGCCAACGCATGCCGCCGGATGCCACCACACGCCCGCCCGCCGCACTGCGTGGGTGCGGTCCGGCGTCACGGAAGTGCGGTTCGGCGGCTCGTGTGGTGCGGGCGGGGTCGCGTGAGTGCGGTTCAGCGCGTCACGGCGGGTGAGGGCTGGTGTTGCGGTGGGTGCGGTTCGGCGGGTCGCGTGGTGCGGGCGGGGTCGCGTGAGTGCGGTTCAGCGCGTCACGGCGGGTGAGGGCTGGTGTTGCGGTGGGTGCGGTCCGGCGGGTCGCGTGGTGCGGGCGGTGCCGCGTGAGTGCGGTTCGGTGCCGCGAATGCGGGCGGCGTCACGGCGGGTGTGTTCCGCCGCGTGGTGTGGGCTGGCGCCGCGGCGGGTGCGGTTCGGCGGGTCGCGTGGTGCGGCCGGGTGCGTCGCGCAGGTCCGGCGCGGCGCGGCGAGTGAGGCATTGCGTCGCGGCCGGCGCGGGTCGGCGTCACGGGAGTGCGGACCGTCGCGTCGCGGCGGGTGGGCGCTGGCGTCGCGGGATTGCGGTCAGACCAACGAGGACTTCGTCATGACCGGCGACCCCGGCCGGCGCGTCGCGAAGGTGCGGTCGGCCGCGGCGGGTGCGGGCCGGCCTCAGAGGAGCGCCGAAGGGCGTGTCGCATGGGCCGGGCGCCGGCCGGAAGGGCGCGCGCGGTGGGGTCGTGCATGGTCAGGTCAAGGGCTGCTCGACCCGACGACGTGGGATGGTGGCGTTGGCGGCGTTGTGCATGGTCAGGTCAGGGGCTGCTCGACGCGGCGGCGCGGATGGTGGCGTTGGCAGCGTCGTGCGCGGTCAGGTCAGGGGCTGCTCGACCCCGTGGCGTGGGACGGTGGTGTTGGCGGCGTCGTGCACGGTCAGGTCGAGGGCTGCTCGACTCGGCGGCGTGGGACGGTGGCGTTGGCGGTGTTGTGCACAGTCAGGCCAGGGACTGCTCGACCCAGCGGCGGAGGACGGTGGCGTTGGCGGCGCCGGACTGGCGGGCGACGATCTTGCCGTCCTTGACGATCATCAGGGTGGGGACGGCGCGGACGTCGAAGCGGCGGGACAGGGCGGGGGCCTTGTCGATGTCGACCTTGACGAGCTTGACGGTGCCGGCGAGCTCGGTGGCGACCTGCTCCAGGGCGGGGCTCACCGCGCGGCACGGGCCGCACCAGGTGGCCCACAGGTCGACGAGGACGGGGGTCGACGAGCGCTCGGCGACCTCGGCGAACGTGTCGTCGCCCGCGTCGACGATCCACGGCAGCTTCGCGCCGCAGCTGCCGCAGGCGGGTCTGCCTGACGCCGCCGCCGGGACCCGGTTCCGTTTGCCGCACGCCGTGCACGCCACGATGCTGCCCGCCACTGGTCACTCCCGTTCACTCAGGACCCATCAGGTGCAAGCGCCGCCCGTACCGGCGAAATTCCCGCGACGACGAGGGCGTCAGGACGCGCGGAGCTTGCGGACGGCGAGGGTCACCGCGCCGGCGGCGAGCAGGACGCCGACGGCGGTGCCGGCCGGGGCGCTGAAGCGGTCGACCTGCTGCCAGCGCTCGGCGAGCATCCAGCCGGCGCCGATGAACAGGGCGTTCCACACGCCCGAGCCGGCGGTGGTCAGCAGCACGAACTTCGGCAGCCGCATCCGCTCGATCCCCGCCGGGATCGACACGAGGCTGCGCAGCACCGGCACGCACCGCGACAGGGCCACGAACCAGGAGCCGTGCCGCTGGAAGAGCCGCCGGCCGCGCTCCAGGTCGCGCTGCCCGGCGAGCAGGAACCAGCGGCGCCCCGCGAGCCGGTGCAGCCGCTCATACCCGAGGCGGGCGCCGAGCCAGTAGAGCAGCAGCGACCCGGCGACGGCCCCGGCGGTCGCGCACAGCCAGACGAGCACCGGGTGCATGGCGCCGGCCCGCGCCCGGAAGCCCGCGAGGGGCAGGATCAGCTCCGACGGGATCGGCGGGACGAGGGTCTCCAGGGCGATGAGCAGCCCGACCCCGACAGGCCCCAGTTGGTCGATGACGGCGAAGATCCAGTCTGTCATCGCATCGAGCCTACCCGCGGACGGCCTCAGACGCTGGTCGCCATGGGGCCGCCGAGCCAGGCGACGGCGTCGGTGAGGGCGGCGACCGGGTCGACGTCGGTGCCGAGGTTGTCCGCGTACGCCCGGTGCAGGTTGGGCACGAGCCGCTCCGCGTCGGCCCAGCCCGCGAACTCGCCGAGGTCACAGGCGCGGGCGGCCTCCAGCGGGGTCAGCCCGGCCCGCAGGCCCGCGTCGGCGGTGTCGAGGACGAGTCGCAGGTACCGGCGGATCCGGTCGAACACGGGGTCGATCTCGGCGGCGGTGAGCAGCGGCCCGTGGCCCGGGACGAGATGGTCGGGCCCGACCGCGGCGAGCCAGTCCAGGGCCGCGATCGCGCCGGTGACGGAGCCCATGAACACCAGCGGGGTGAGCCCGTTGAAGACGAGGTCGCCGGCGAAGAGGACCCGCTCCTCGGGCAGCCACGCGACGAGGTCGCCGGTCGTGTGCGCGGGCCCGCCGGGGTGCACGACGTCGACCCGGCGCTGTCCGATGTGGACGGTGAGCCGGTCCTGCACGGTGATGTCGGGGAGTCTGCGGGTGACGGCGCCCCAGTCGGGGACGGGCTGCCACAGCGGCGGGCAGCCGTCGATGACCGGGTCGACGCGCAGCCCTTCGCGCATGTGCTCGTGGCCGACGATGACGGTGGCGGCGGGCAGGAGGCTGTTGCCATACGTGTGGTCGCCGTGCAGGTGCGTGTTGACGGCGAGGCGGATCGTGCCGCCGCCGGTCGCTTCGTGCACGGCGGCGAGGAAGCGCCTGGTGCGGGTCTCGGTCGCGCACGTGTCGACCAGCAGGACCTGGTCACCGCCGGCGACGACGCCCGCATTGTTGAGCCACCACGTGCCGTCGGGCTGGACCCACGCGTGCACCCCGGGCACGACCTCGTGCAGCGTCATGCCCCGCAGCGTACCGCCACCGGAATCGCAGCGAAAAGTCCCGCAATATCCCGGAAAGCCCCGAAACGGGGCTAGCGTCGCAGCGGGATCTGGCCGGGGGTGACGAGGCCGAGCCGGACCAGGTCGAAGTCCAGGTCGCGCTCCCACTCCACCCGCGGCGCCACGAGCGGGCTGCCGCTCTGCGCGAACGTGAGGTGCGCGGCCCCGCCCGCCGAGCCCAGGAACAGGCCCGGGCGGCGGCTGGCGCCGAACCCGCCGAGCGTCTCCAGGCGCCGCGGGCGCTGCCCGTCGACGACCGACCCCGCCCAGCGCCAGGGGGCCGCGCCGGCCATGAGGGCGGTCGCGTTGGTGGTCCACTTGTCGGTCCACTCCCGCAGCCGGAAGCTCTCCGGCAGCCCCCGCAGCACGCGCGCGGTGGCCCGGTCGGTGGTGACGCCGCACATGTCCAGGGCGTCCATGGCGTGCCCGGCCAGCAGCGCGTCGACGACCGCGCCGGCATTGTCCGCGTCGCCCCACAGCTCGCCGACGCCGGTGGCGGGGGACTGCCAGTACTGCGGCATCCGGTCCCAGCGGTGGTGTGCCGCCGCGCCCGCGACCCGCGTGAGACCGGCCCGCAGGCCGCCGCCGGGGACCACGCCGACCGCGAGCCAGATGCCCTTGCCCGCCGGTTTCGCCGGCGGCACGATCTCCCGCAGCAGCACCTGGACGCGACCGGCGAGCCGGCCACCGGTCCGGTCGCGCGGGAACCACCACCGGATCCCGGGCAGGAACAGCCCCGCGACGGTCTCGTCGAGGTCCTCCAGCTGCCGCTCCGACAGCACCGACAGCAGCACGGGGTCGAGCGCCACGTCGACGGGGACCCGGCCGCTGGTCAGCTTCGACGTCGCCAGCCGCTGCAGCCGGGCCCGGCGGCGGCCCTCGGGCTCGAGGGCGGGGACGACGGCCCAGGTCGCCTCCCACTGCGCCCACTCCTCGACGGCGACGACCACGTCCTCGGGGAACACCGAGTGGAACTGGCCGGACGGCACCGCGAGCGGGTCGCCGTGCTCCAGCGGCTGCGCGTCGCCCGGGCGGCGCTCGTAGAACGCGGCGGTGAACCCGAGCACGGCCGCCGGGTCCGGCAGGGCGTCCACCTGCTCCCAGTCGCCGACGCGCTCGCCGGGCCGGATGTCGGCGACGGTCACGACCGCGTATGCCTCCTCGCCCGGCATCCGTACCCAGGCGCCCGGCTCCACCGGACTCGCCGACCACTGGCGCGGCGCCTGGCGGACCACCGGCTCCAGGCCGGACCGGCGCAACGCGTCGACAGCTGCGGTCAGGGACGTCTCCACGGGGAACACCATAAGGTGAGGTCATGGACGAGCTGCACGGGAGCTTGGCGGGACTGGTCGACCGTGGCGCGGTGCCCGGCCTGGTGGCCGCGGTCGCCGGCGCCGACGGGCCGGTCCGGGTCGAGGTGCTCGGCTCGACGTCGACCGGGCCCGACGCGGTGCCGATGCGCCGCGACACGCCGGTCCGGCTGACGTCGGTGACGAAGCCGATGGTCGCCGCGGCCGCGATGACGCTGGTCGAGGACGGGCTGCTCGCCCTCGACGAGCCCGTCGACCGGCTGCTGCCGGAGCTCGCCGGCCCGCGGGTGCTGCGCCGCCCCGACGGCGACGTCGACGACACGGTGCCGTCCCGGCGGGCGATCACCGTCGAGGACGTGCTCACCTACCGCATGGGGCACGGGCTGCTGCTCGACCCGGCCGCCGACCCGCCGATCAACCCGCCGGTGCCGGTCGTCCGGGCCGCCGACGCGCTGGACCTGGCGATCGTCCGGCCCGACCCGAGGACCCCGCACGACGTCGACGAGTGGATGCGCCGGTTCGCCTCGCTGCCGCTGCTGTTCCAGCCGGGGGAGCGCTGGGCGTACAACTCCAGCGGCCACATCCTGGGAGTGCTGGTCGCGCGGGCGGCCGGGATGCCGCTCGGCGACGCGCTGCGGGAGCGGCTGTTCGAGCCGCTCGGCATGACCTCCACCGGCTTCTCGCTGCCGCCGGAGCGGGCCGCCGAGCTGCCGGCGGTGTACTTCCAGGGCGTCCGGCAGACGGACGTGGCGACCGCGGGGGCCTGGACGCAGGAGCCGGCGTTCCCCGACGGCGCCGCCGGGCTGGCATCCACTGTGGACGATGTGGTGACGTTCGGCCGGCACCTGCTGCGCGGCGGCCCGGCGCTGCGGGCGATGACGGTGAACCACCTGACGCCGGCCCAGATCGAGGGCGGCGGGATGCTGCTGGACGGGCACGGCTGGGGCTTCGGCATGGCCGTCCACGCCGACGGCACGTACGGCTGGGACGGTGGCTACGGCACGTCGTGGAGCAACAGCCCGGCCACCGGCACCGTCCGGGTCCTGCTGACCCAGGTGTCCGACGTGCTCTTCGACGGCACCGTGCAGGAGTTCACCCGCCGCGCCGTCGCGTAGCTCAGGTAGCTCGCGTAGCTCGCGTAGCTCAGGTGGCGAGACCGGTCGAGTGCAGCGGCGCACCGTTGACCTGTGCCGGGTTCGACGGGCCGCGGGCCAGGCGCTTGCGGGCGCGGTTGCCGCATGGGTCGGCCGAGCACCAGCGGCGGGTGCCCGTGTGGGACGCGTCCAGGAACAGCGCCCCGCACGACGGGTCGGCGCATGCCCGCACCCGCGCGGCGGCGGGCGACGTGACCAGGTCCAACGCGTCGCGGGCGACCAGCGCCAGGGTCGCGGTGACCGGGTCGGCGGCCTGCCAGCGCGGCGCGCCACCGGCGTCGAGGAACGGCACCGGCACCGACCGGGCCGCGGCGTCGTTCACCGCGTCGCGCACCTGCGCGGGTGCCCCGGGCGCGCCGGCCACGACCAGCGCGTGGACGGCCTCGCGGAGACGCCGCGCGCCGGCGACGATCGCCGCGGGCACGCTGCTGCCGGCCGGCGGCGCGACCGGGCCGAACTGCCGGACCCACGCCGCGAGCGCCGGACCGTCGGAAAGGTCCTCGACCGGCGTGCCGCTGCCACGATCGTGCAGCGTGTGGACGAAGTCCAGACACAGCCGTCCTGTGCCCTGGCGGAACGACATTGACGCAGCATATGGGTAGAGTGCGGCCCGTGACGTACACATGGCGCGGCGCGTTCACGGACGCTGAGGTCGAGGCGCTGCATGCGGAAGGTTTCGGGCATCCGCCGACCGGCAGCGCGTGGTGGGCCCGGGTCAACCGGCACAGCCTCGGCTGGGTCTGCGCCCGTGAGGAAGGCCGGCTGATCGGGTTCGTCAACGTGGCCTGGGACGGCGCGTCCCACGCGTTCGTGCTCGACACCGTCGTCTCGTCCGCCGGTCGCCGTCGCGGCGTCGGTACGGGCCTCGTCAACGCGGCCGTCGAAGGTGCGCGCGCCGGCGGCTGCGAATGGCTCCACGTCGACTTCGAGGACCACCTGAGCGACTTCTACCTGGATTCGTGCGGCTTCACCCCGACCGGCGCCGGACTCGTCAAGCTGTGAACGGGGTTGCGGGCGGTGCCCGTACACCTGCAGAATGGGCGACATGATCCGCACTCACCGGAAGGGCGCGTCCGCCCTCGCGCGTTGACCGCCACGGCGCGGCGTGCCGCCGCTGCCCCCACCATCCGCCAGTCCGCCGCCCGTGAAACCCGGGTCCTCGAGCTGTGGCATCGCGCGGAGCCGATTCGCGACGAATGGCTCGAAGCGGGCAGGTCCACCGGCCCGGCCGACCGGGCGACCACCGAACACCTCATCGCCGGCCTCTACCGCCGGCAGCACCGGCGCGTGCCGGTGTTCCGCTGGGTCGCCTCGCCACGGCAGGCGCTGCCCCTGCTCGCCGGCCTGCCGACGCACGAGGTCCTGCAGTCCTGGGTCCGCGACCGGCGTCCACAAGGGACACCACCGGTGGCCGGCGACATCGCCGCCGGCCTGGCCCGCCTGCGCGGCGCGCTCGACGACGCCGTCGAGCACACCGACCTCCTCGCCGCCGCGGCGAAGAAGCCGTGGCCGGTCCTCCCGCCGCGACAGGCCCTGCAGGCCGGGGTTCCGCTGCTGGAGGTCCTGCAGCGGTCGCTGCACGAGCCCCTCGCCGCCGGCCTCACCTGGCCGGTCCGGTCCGCCCTGAGTCCACACAGGACGGTGCCGGTCTGCTGGTACGGCCAGCAGGACGCGACCTGGATCGGCTTCTACGACACGATCCGCAAGCTCGGCCTCGCCAGGTTCCGCCCGCACGACGACGCGCAGCTCGACGAGTGGGCCGCCCTGGCCCGCGCCGCCGGCTGGTGGTGGCCCGGCGACGACGTCTGCGTCCTCGTCGAGCGCCCGTCACAGGTCGCCCCGCGCCGCGTCGGCTACCGCGACGGCACCACCATCACCTGGTGACGCCGCTCAGCCGAGGCTGAGCCCGTGCTCCTGCAGGGCCTCCTGCAGGAGCCGCAGGGCCTTCGGTCCGACGCCGTGCAACCCGGCCAGCCGCACACGGGGGACACCGGCCACGTCACGCAGCGACGTGTAGCCGGCGTCGTGCAGCGCCCGGGTCGCCGGCGCGCCGATCTTCGGCAGTGAGTCGAGGTCGGGTTTCGCGGTCATGCAGAGAGTTCGATGCCAGACAGGGACGCGCAGGCGGCCAGGAGACCGTCCTGGACGGAGCGGTCGTACGCGGCCGGGTTGGCCTTCAGGTCGGTGCGGCGCTTGAAGTAGCGGGCGGTGACCGTCGCCGCCGGGTCGTCGGAGGTCGCCAGCCAGACCTGGGTCTCGGCGCCCTCCGGCAGGCCGTCGGTGGCGCTGGGGCCGCCGAGCTTCGTGCGGATCCAGCCCGGGTCGACGGCGTTGCTGCGCACCTGCGGCCACAGTCGCGCGACGGCGAACGCGAGCGCCACGTCGTGCAGCTTCGAGTCGCTGTAGGCCTGCATCCCGTGCCAGGGTTTGCGCTCGTACTGCAGGTCGTCGAGGTCGGCGACCCCGATCGACTCCAGGCCCGAGGTGAGGTAGACCAGCCGCGCCGGTTTGGGCATGAGCGCGGTCAGCACGTACGGCGCGAGCACGTTCACCTGGAACGTCCGCTCCAGCCCGTCGCCGGTGGTGCGCCGCTCGTCCTGCCCGCCGATGCCCGCGTTGTGCACGACCACGTCGAACTGCCCGGCGTCCCGCCCGAGCGCCTTCGTCTCCGCCAGCGACGCGAGGTCCCCGACGACCACCGGCACGCCCGGCAGCCCGGCCGCCGCGGCCCGCTCCGCGCTGCGCGCGTGCAGCACCACGTCATGCCCGAGCCGCAGCAGCTGCTCCGCGGTCTCCAGCCCGATCCCGTCCGTCGACCCTGTCACCAGTACCCGTGCCATACCAGGCATTCTAGGATCGGCCGGTGGCTGACTTCGTCCGGCGGTACTTCCGCGGACCTCACCTGGTGTGGGCGAAGGCGACCAGGCTCGTCGCCGACGACGACCGTGGCCTGCTGCTGTGGCTGCCCGAGGGCGCCGAGTTCGCGTGCCGGGTCGACGCGGACGGGCGACCGCTGCGGGCCGCTCCGACCGTGGAGGCCTACGGCACGGCGCCGCTCGCGACCCGGACGTGGCGCGGCTACGACGTCCTGTTGCTGCACCCTCCCGGCGCCGCGCACTCGGTGTGGTGGTTCTTCGCCGGCGGTGAGTTCGCCGGCTGGTACGTCAACCTGGAGTCCCCGGCGGTCCGCCGCGACGGCGGGATCGACGTCGTCGACCACCACCTCGACATCGACGTCGCCCCGGACCGGCGCTGGCGGTGGAAGGACGAGGACGAGTTCACCGACTGCATCGGCCGGCCCGGCTTCTGGAGCGCCGAGCAGGCCGCGGCGATCCGCGCCGAGGGCGAGCGGGTCGCCGCGGCGGTCGAGGCGGGGCGCTTCCCGTTCGACGGCACCTGGTGTGACTTCACCCCGGGTGACTGGCCGCTGCCGAAGCTACCCGCGGAAGGTGTGGCGTAGGTCGGCAGGTTCATGACGCTTCCAGCGCGATGTGCGAGGGTCTCGCGCCGGCCGTGCTCGCCCGCATGGACGACGAGGAGCTGCGGTTCCGTGTCTACGACGACACGGGGCCATGGTCGGCGTGGGCCGCGGGCGAACCCCGGATCCGGGCCCTGCTCGACGCCGAGCGTCCACGTTCGGGCGGCGGCGGCGCCTGGCGGCCACTGGAGGGAGTGCCGGAGGCGCGGCTGATGGCGCTGGTCGAGGCGGACGACCCGGCCGCCCGCACGCAGGCGATGCGGGAGCTCGGCCGGCGTGGCGATCCCGTGCTGCTCGATCTGGCCGAGAACCCGGCGATACGCAACGTGGCCGGCGGCGTGCCGGGGCTGTGGGCGGTGCTGGAGCGGCTCGGTGCCGGGGCGCTCGACCGGGCGCGCGGCTGGGCGGTGGGCGACGATCCGGACCTCGCCTGGCAGGGCGTGAGGGTGCTCGCCGAGCACGGCACCGCGCAGGACGTCCCCGCGCTCCTTGCGGACCTGACCGCGATGGCCGAGCAACGGGAGTGGTGCGGTGCCGAGACGCCCGCGCGCGGGCTCGGGCGGCTCGGGGCCGCGGAGGCCGTGCCGACGCTGCGGTTCCTGTGGGAGGAGACCACCCACTCGTACGCGCGCGGCGACTACCTGGCAGGGCTCCTCGGCGCCGCCGGTGCCGGCGCGGCGGGGTTCCTCGCCGAGGCCGTCGACGACTGCGAGGAGCGCGTCCGCGAGTACACCAGCGGAACAGCGCAGTCGTAGACGCAATGCCTATCGTGCCGGTAGGATTCGACGGGATGGATCGGTGGGGTGGTCGCGCGGGAAAACTGGCGCCGGCGCTGCTGTTCGTGGCGGCGATGGTGGCGCTGTTCCAGCGGTGGGAGGTGGTGTTCTGGGTGTGCGCGGGAGCGACCGTGCTCAGCCAGTACACCACCATCCACCGCGACTGATCCGGCCCGCTACGGCGCTGACGAGCGGGTGCCCGGCGACGCGATCACGTGACCCTGGGAGGGTGCGACGTCGTCCCCGGAGCGCGAGGCGGGGATCGGTGAATGCGACAGCGAGAGCGATCGTGAAGGCGACGGTGACGGCGGGGTCGACGTCGACGGTGCCGGCGACGGCACGGGCGATGGCGGGTTGGACGAGCTGGACGGCGATGGCGGCACCACGGTCGGGTGCTGCGGTGCCGGGCCGGTCGGCCGCAGCGTGATGACCGCGACGGCTACCAGGAGCAGCGTCGCGGCGGCCCAGGCGGCTCGTCGCAGGAGCATGGGCGCCGGGCTGCGCGCCGGTAGCGCGGTCGGGGGGAGTGCCGGTCGCAGCCGGTCCGGGGTGACCCGGGTCGCCTGGGCGGCGAGTGCGGAGCGCAGGCGCTGTTCGAGGTCGGTGTTCATGGTCGTGCCTCCGACAGGGCGTCGCGCAGGATCGTCAAGGCGCGGTTGGCGGTCGACTTCACGGTGCCGCGGGAGATGTGCAGCGTCTCGGCGATCTCCCGCTCGGACAGCTCCGACCAGTACCGCAGGACCACCACCTGGCGCTGCCGGACGGTCAGTCGGGCCAGGGCGGTGAGTACCTCCTGGTCCTCCTCCGGCAGCAGGGCCTCGTCCTCGGCGGCCGGCGCGGGGGACGCCGGCGGTGGCACGTAGGCGCGGGCGCTGCGGCGCCGGCGCAGGACCGACCGTGACGCGTTCATCACCCCCGCGGTGAGGTACGCGTGCGGGTCGGCGATCGCGCGCAGGTCTGCGCCGTGCCGCTGGTACAGCGCGGCGAACACGTCCTGCACGACGTCCTCGGCGGTGGGCAGGTCGTCGACCATGAGGACGGCCAGGCGCACCAGGCTGAGCCGCCGCGCGTGGTACAGCTCGTTGATCGCCGGCGGGCCCTCCCGGTGCGGGGTGCCCCGGGAGGTGGCCGCGCCGGACAGCATCGAGCGCAGCACGCGCAGCAGCGGCCAGGGCAGGCGGAACGTGAGCGTCATGGTGCTCGCAGGTCAGGGGACGGGCACGCGACGATACCGCGGGGGCGGGCCGGGGTCACCGGAGCGGCACCGGCGACGGCGCCACCGACGACGACCGCGGCACCGGCGACGGCACGGGCGACGCCTCGACCGACGACCGCGGCACCGGCGACGGCACGGGCGACGCCACGACCGACGACGACTGTGGCACGGGCGACGGCAGGACCGAGGACGCCGCCGAGGACGCCGCCGCGGAGGACGGGACGGGCGACGGTGTCACCGGCGGCGGGCCGTCGTCGGCGAACGCGACAGCGGACACGGCGCCGATCGTGGCGACGGCGGCCGCGCACACGACGTAGACAGCGGAACGAACCTTCAGGCGCATCGCGAAAACTCCAGTGGACGAGGTACGGCTTTCGCAGCGATAGACGCACCACGCCACTGGAGGTTGGCTCCGCGACGGTGACCTGGATCACACTCGAGTCAGGACCAGCTGGTCGCCGACCAGTCGTCGCTGGACCAGGTGCGGCCCGACCAGGTGCCCGCGGACCAGGTGCGGCCCGACCACGTGCGGCCGGTCCACGCGGGATCGGTCCACGTCGCGCCGGTCGCCCACGGGGTCACGGACCAGGTCGCCGGGGCCCACGTCTTCGACGCCCACGACGTGCCGGTCCAGCCGTCGCCGGCGATCTTGAAGCCCATCCACGTGCCGCCGGACCAGGAGGACTGGGTGGCGGCCTTCGCGGCCCACTGGGGTGCGGCCAGGGCGCCCCAGACGGAGCGTTCGCCGGACAGCGGGGCGTTGTCGAGGACGACGTGGCTGGTGCCGCGGGACAGCTCGAACGTGCCGTTGCCGCTGGACGTGTTCCACGTCGGCTTCGCGACGGCGCTGCCGGTGCGGGCGAGCGCGCCGTTGACGTTGAGCTCCAGCAGGCCCATGGTGCCGGCCTTGCCGGTCGGCAGGAAGGTGCCGCCCTTGATCAGCCACTCCTTCACCTGGTCGGGGGTGGCGGACGGCTTGGACTGCAGCACGAGGGCCGCCGCCGCGGAGACGACCGCGGTCGCCTGCGAGGTGCCGCTGCCCTTGAACAGGGTGGTGCCGACGCGCGCGGACGGGTAGGTGTTGTCGATGTTGGAGCCGGGGTCGCGCAGCGACGCGATCGAGGTGCCCGGCGCCAGCAGGTCGACCTGGTTGCCGCCGGTGGACAGGTTCGTGAACGTGGCGAGCGTGTCGTCCTTGGTCGCGTCGGTACCGTTCGTCGTGGTCGCCCCGACGGCGAGGACCCACTCGTCCATGGCGGGGTTGGTGAGCTTGGTGGTGCCGTTGCCGTTGTTGCCGGCGGCGGCGACGACCACGATGCCCGCCTGCCACGCCTTCTCCACCGCGAACTGCAGGGGGTCGGTCCAGTTCGGCGGGTTGCCGCCGGAGCCGTAGGACAGGTTGATGACGCGGATCGGGTTGGCCGGGTCGTCGTTGCGGTGCTTCACGACCCAGTCGACGGCGGCGATCATCTGGGTCACGTCGACCGCGCCCCGGGCGGTGCCGATCTTGATCGAGGTGAGCTTCGCCTGCGGCGCGAGGCCCTTCGTCCCCGACGCGGTGTCGTCGCCGACGATGATGCCGGCCATGTGGGTGCCGTGCCCGTAGGTGTCGAGGTAGCGCAGGTTCGCCGCCTGCGACTCGAACGACAGGTCGGGGCCGTTGACGACCTGCGCCGCCGGCAGGCCCGGCACGGGCGCGACGCCGGTGTCGATGAGCGCGACGCCGACGCCCTTGCCGGTCAGCGCCGCGGCCGCGCCGGTGTCGGCGCCGATGATGGTGCGCACCTGGGCGAGGGTGGTCGCCGGGGCGCTGGTGTCGGTCGTCGAGGCCCAGGAGCTGGACCAGCCCCCGGTCGCGGCGGCGGGCGAGGCGGCGCCGGCCGTCAGCGCGACCGGCAGGGCCAGCGCGCCGGCCGTCAGGGCCAGCATGGTTCGTCTGCGAGTCACCAAGGTGCGCGCTCCAATCGCTTCGGCGGTCGCGTCCACGATCACCGCCCCGGAGCGGTCCTGTCACCGGCGGGAGGCGCGTTCCGCCCGCTCACCCGACACGGTCTGCCCGACCCGTGTCCGACCGGCGGGTCGTGTTCGCGGGAAACCCTCAGGTCGCCCGCCGGGCTGCCGAAGCGCTACCGTCCTGCGGGTGGACGAGGTTGTTGCCCTGGCGAGTGAGCTGATCCGGTTCGACACCACCAACACCGGGTCGCCGGACGGCACCGGCGGTGAGCGGCTCGCCGCGGAGTACGTGGCGGAGCGGCTCGAGGATGTGGGCTACGAGACGACGTACGTCGAGTCGGGCGCGCCGGGCCGCGGCAACGTCTTCGCCCGCCTGCCCGGCAGCGACCCGTCCCGCGGCGTGCTCATGGTGCACAGCCACCTCGACGTCGTGCCGGCGGACGCCTCCGAGTGGTCGGTGCACCCGTTCTCCGGCGAGGTGTCCGGCGGGTACGTGTGGGGCCGCGGCGCCGTCGACATGAAGCACCTGGCGGCGATGAGCCTCGCCGTCGCCCGCCGGTTCCGCCGCGACGGGGTCGTCCCGCCGCGGGACATCGTCTTCGCGTACCTCGCCGACGAGGAGGCCGGCGGGGTGCACGGCGCCGGCTGGCTCGTCACCCACCGCCCCGACCTGTTCGACGGGGTGACCGAGGCGGTCAGCGAGGTCGGCGGCTTCTCCCTCACCGTGGCCGACGGGGTCCGCGCGTACCTCGTCGAGACCGCGGAGAAGGGCGTCGGCTGGCTCAGGCTGTCCACCCGCGGCACCCCAGGGCACGGCTCGCTGCTGCACACCGACAACGCCGTCTCCCGGCTCGCCGCCGCGGTCGCCCGGCTCGACGCGCACGAGTTCCCGCTGGTGCTGACCCCGCCGGTGCGCGACTTCCTCGCCGGGGTGAGCGAGCTGACCGGCGTCCCCTTCGCCGAGGATGACCCGGCGGCGGTGCTCGGCCGGCTCGGGTCCGTCGCGCGCATGATCGGCGCGTCGCTGCGGGACACCGCGAACGTCACCATGTTCACCGCCGGCTACAAGGACAACGTGGTCCCGTCGACCGCGTCCGCCATCTTCGACTGCCGGATGCTGCCGGGCCGCGAGGAGGCGTTCCTGAGCGAGGTCGACGCCGTCGTCGGCCCCGGTGTCAGCCGCGAGTGGAAGAGCATGCCGCCCGTGTCGACCACGTTCGACGGCACCCTGGTCGACGCGATGACCGCCGCGCTGGTCGCCGAGGACCCGGACGCGCGCCTGCTGCCGTACATGCTGTCGGCCGGCACCGACGCGAAGTCCTTCCAGCGCCTCGGCATCCGCAACCTCGGCTTCGCCCCGCTCCGCCTGCCGCCGGACCTCGACTTCACCGCCCTCTTCCACGGCATCGACGAGCGGGTCCCGGTCGACGGCCTCCTCTTCGGCACCCGCGTCCTGGACCGCTTCCTGCGAATGTGTTGACCGCGGCTGGGTAGGGTGGCCGCATGTCGGTGCTCGTCGCGTTCAGTGTCACCCCGCTCGGCTCGGGTGAGGAGGTCGGTGCCCTCGTCGCGGAGGCCGTCCGGGTCGTGCGGGCATCGGGCCTGCCCAACCGGACCGACGCCATGTTCACCGCCGTCGAGGGCGAGACCTGGGACGAGGTGATGGCCGTCGTCAAGGCCGCGGTCGAGGCGGTCCACGCCAAGTCCCCCCGCACCTCCACCGTCATCAAGGTCGACTGGCGCGAGGGCGTGACCGGCGCCCTCGACAAGAAGGTCGCCAGCGTCGAGCACCACCTCGCCGGCCTCGAGTAGGGCGGCCGGCCCCGCTACACGGGGCAGTCCGCGAGGTCGCGGAGGGTCCTGATGACCGGGCCGGGCCAGGTGGGGTCGGTGTCCTTGTGCTCGACGGTGCGCACCACGCGCATGCCGACCGCGGTGGCGCCGGCCAGCTCACCGTCCGCGCCGTCGCCGACGTACACGCAGTCGGCCGGATCGGCGCCGAGCGCGTCGGCGGCGGCCAGGTAGATGCGCGGGTCGGGCTTGCCGACGCCGAGGACGCTGGAGAAGACGGCGACGTCGAAGCGGGGCGCGAGCACGCACGCCGGCCACGCCTCGGCGGCCTCCGAGGTGGCGTTGCTCACCAGCGCCAGGCGGGCTCCGCCGGCCCGCAGCGCGTCCAGGGCCTCGAGGGTCGCCGGGCCGGCGGCGTCCAGGACCCGCCGCGCGAGGGCCCGGCGGTGCGCGGCGGCACGGGCGACGGCGTCCTCGGCGGGGGTGACGCCGAGCCGGCCCGCCAGGATGCGGATCGTCTCCTCGACGCTCCAGCGGGTGAGTCGCTCGTCCCAGGTGTCGCGGTACGCCTGCCGCAGCGCCGACGGGTCGACCCCCACCATCTCGGCCATCTCGCCGACGACCCGGTCGCGCTCGCCGTCGGCGCCGTCGACCAGCGTGTGGAAGAGGTCGAACACCAGGAACCGGGGCAGCATGCCAGGCACGCTAACAGCAACGGCGACCGCGGCATCGTGGCAGTGCTGTGAATCGATGCACGTTCCCTTGAATCCCGGGCCGGTGGGCGGTTGGCTCGGCGGATGGGGCGGATCGCGTACGACGACAGGGAAGCGGCGGCGTTCGAGGCCAACCGGCACCTGAGCGAGGCGAGCCTGGACGCGTGGCGGGAGGCGGTCGGGCGGCACGTCTCGCCGCGGCCCGGGCAGCGGCTGCTGGACCTGGGCTCCGGCACGGGCAGCTGGGCGCGGGCGTTCACGCAGTGGTTCCCCGGCGTCGAGGTCCTGGCGGTGGACCCGTCGGCGGCGATGCGGGCCCGGTCGCTGCACCTGCCGGTGGTCGACGGGCACGCCGCCCAGCTGCCGATCGGGGACGGGAGCGTCGACGCGGTCTGGATGTCGACGGTGATCCATCACGTGCCGGACCTGGGGGCCGCGGCGGGGGAGCTGCGGCGGGTCCTGCGCCCGGGCGCGCCGCTGCTGATCCGGTCGGTCTTCGCCGGCCGGCACGACGGGCTCGCGTTGGTGCGGTGCTTCCCGGAGGCCGCCGAGGTGCTGGACACGTACCCGAGCGTGGCGGACGTCGAGGCGGCGTTCCGGGACGGCTTCCGCACCGTCGCCCTCGAACGGGTCCCGCAGACCACGGCGCCGTCGTGGCGGGAGGCGGCGCAGGCGCTGCGCCGCGACGCGCACACCCCGCTGAAGCTGATCAGCGACGAGGCCTACGCGGCGGGCCTGGTCCGCCTGCGGCGGTTCGCGGAGACCGAGCCCGGCCCGGTCGTCGACGCGCTCGACCTGCTCGTGCTGGCCTAGACCGCTAGAGGTCCAGCAGCCGCGCCACCGCACGCGCCGCGCGGGCCGGGGCGGACGGGTCGCGGCGCAGCCGGTGCGCGGCGTGCAGCGCCAGCATGATGCCGGTCAGCTCGAAGACCACCTGCTCGGGATCCCGCGCCACCTCGCCGTCCGCCTGCCGCGCCTGGTGCAGCAGCTCGCGCTGCCAGCGGTCGGCGGCGCCGGCGACCGCGTCGCGGACCGGGCCCGGCCGGTCGTCGAACTCCGGGCCGACGGCCATGAAGAAGCAGCCGCCCGGCGGCCGGTCGCCGGTCAGGTACCGCAGCCAGGACCCCGCGACGGCGCGCAGCCGCAGCAGCCCGGCCGGGGTCGCGGCCACGGGCTCCCACACGTCGCGCCAGAACTCGTCGGCGGCCAGCTCGACGACGGCGAGCTGCAGGGACTCCTTGTCGCCGAAGTGGCCGAGCACGCCGGACTTGCTCATGCCGAGGTCCGCGGCGAGCCGGCCGATCGTGAGCCCTTCGAGGCCCTCGACGGAGGCGACGTCGACGCCGTGCCGGATGATGCCGGCCCGCGTCAGGCGGGCCTCGGCGAGGGTTCGACGGGGACTCATCACACCACTATAGCGTCCGACCGTTCGGACGCTATTCTCTGCCGATGCGACTCCTCCGGCTGCTGTTCTCGCTCATGTACCGCCCACGCGTCGAAGGGCTCCACCACGTGCCGGGGCGTGGGGCGGTCATCGTCGCGGCCAACCACCTGTCGTTCTACGACAGCGTCGTCATCCCGCTGGTCGTCCCGCGCCGCGTCGTGTTCCTCGCGAAGGCCGAGTACTTCGAGCGCGGCCGGCTGCGCCGCTGGTGGTTCCGCGCCACCGGGGCGGTCCCGGTCCGCCGCGGCGACGGCCGGGCCGCGCAGGGCGCGCTCGACGCGGCCGTGGAGGTCCTCGCGGGCGGCGGCGCCTTCGGCATCTACCCGGAGGGCACCAGGTCGCGGGACGGCCGCCTGTACCGTGGCCGCACCGGCGTCGCGTGGCTGGCCCTCACCACGGGTGCGCCCGTCGTCCCGGTCGCCCTGGCGGGCACCGGTGCGCTGCCCCGCCGGACGCGGATCACCGTGCGCTTCGGCGAGCCGCTGCACTGCACGGGGCTGCCCGGCGACCCCCGCGCCCGTCGGGCCGCCACCGACGAGATCATGGCCGCGATCGGCGCCCTGTCCGGCCAGGACCGCGCCGACCGGTACAACGCCCACCCCGGCGGCACGGGCACGCCCTCGGCGGCGAAAGAGAGCCTCAGCAGCCCTTGAGGATCAGGCGGAGCGAGCGGCGCGCGTGCACGAACCACACCGCGACCAGCTCCCGCGCCACCTCGGCACGGGACTGCGGGGGGTCCTGCACGCTCCAGCTGCTGATCACCACCATGCGTCCGAGTGTGGGCGGCGCGGATTGCCGGACGGTAGCCACCGCGAACGCCGGCGGGTGCATCCGGCGACGGACAATGGGGACATGGCACGTTTCAGCGTCACCCTCGACGTCGCCGCGCCGGCCGGGCTGGTGTGGGCGGCGCTCGTCGACTGGCCCAGGCACGGCGACTGGGCGCCGCTGACGTCGGTGCGGGTCGTGACGCCGCGCCCCGACGGGATCGGCGCCACGTTCGTCGCGCGCTCCGGCATCGGCCGGGTCGGGTTCGACGACCCGATGACCGTGGCGGTGTGGCGCCCGCCGGCCGGTGACGAGCCCGGCGACGAGCCCGGCCGGTGCGACGTCGACAAGTCCGGCCGGGTGATCCACGGCACGGCGGCCTTCGACGTGATCCCGCTGCCCGGCGGCCGCAGCCTGGTCGTCTGGCACGAGGACGTGACGGTGGTGCCGCACACGCTGACCAGGCGGTTCCCGTTCATCGTGAACGCGGTCGGCAGGATCGGGTTCCGCCGGGCGCTGCGCGCCATGGCCCGCGAGGTCGAGCGCGCGCCCGCCCGGACCGGTGACGGGCGTCAATAGCGGAACGTGTGGACCAGGTCGGTCAGCTCGCCGGACATACGGGCCAGGTCGACGGTCGCCTGCTCCGACTCGGTCACGCCTGTGCTGGTCAGCCGGGCCGCCTCGGCGACGCCCGTGATGTTCTGGGCGATCTCGCCGGTGCCGGCGGCCGCCTCCGTCACGCTGCGGCTCATCTCCGACGTGGTCGCGGTCTGCTCCTCCACGGCGGACGCGATCGTGGTCTGGAAGTCGCTGATCCGCGCGATGACCGCCGACACCTGCTCGATCGCGGCGACCGCCCCGCTGGTGTCGTCCTGGATCGCCTGCACGCGCCGCGAGATGTCCTCCGTGGCCCGGGCCGTCTCCTGCGCCAGGTCCTTGACCTCCGAGGCGACGACCGCGAAGCCCTTGCCGGCCTCGCCCGCGCGGGCCGCCTCGATCGTCGCGTTCAGGGCCAGGAGGTTCGTCTGCTCGGCGATCGACGTGATGACCTTGATGACGTTGCCGATCTCCGCGGACGAGTCGCCGAGCCGGCTCATCGTCGCGGACGTCTGCTCGGTGATCTGGACGGCCTCGTTGGCGACGCGGGCGGCCTCGCTGGCGTTCTGCGCGATCTCGCGGATCGATGCGCCCATCTCCTCGCTGCCCGCCGACACGGTGTCGACGCTGCGCGACACCTCCTCCGCGGCCGCGGCGACCGTCTGCGCCTGCGCCGAGGTCTGCGCCGCCGACGAGGCGATCCTCGTCGCCACGCCCGACATCCGCTCCGACGCCCCGGCGAGCCGGCCCGCGGACCCGTCGATCGTCGACACCATCTGCCGCAGCCGCGCCGTCGCCGTGTCCAGCGCCCGGCCCATCAGCCCCGGCTCGTCCCGCGACGTCAGCCCCGTCGTGCGGGTCAGGTCCCCCTCGGCGAGCCCCTCACAGACCGCCTGCACCCGCTGCAGCGACCGTACGATCCCGCGCGCCACGACCAGGCCCAGCGCGAGCGCGCCGATCATCCCGATGCTGAGCAGCACGATCGCCATCGTCCGGTTCGACTCGTAGGAGTCGCGGGCCGCCTTCGCGGAGGTCGCCGCCGCGCTCGCCTCCGCGGTCTCCAGCGCGTCCAGGTCCTTGTTGATGGTCGTGAACACCGGCGCCACCTGCGTGTTCCGCACGTCCAGCCAGGCCGCCATGTCGCCCTTGACACCGTTCGGCAGCTGTACTGCCCGGCCGATCTGGACGAACTTGTCCCAGTTCGCCGTCAGCTCGTCGATGGTCGCCGCGTTACCCGCCGGCCCGCTGCCCCGGTACTCCGTCAGCGCCGCGGCGAACTTGTCGACGTCATCGGTGAAGTCCTGCTCGTACTGCTTCTGGTTGGTCAGGTCCCCGTACGAGATCGCATGGTTGGCCAGGTCGACCCGGGTCTGCGCCGCCGCCAGCCGGATCTTGCCGACCGCGCTCGTATGCGCCACGTTCTTCCGGTAGATCTGCTGCGCGGCATCGCTCGCGCCGCCGAGGGCCGACACCGCCAGCACCCCGTTGACCAGCGCCACCAGCACCGCGACCAGCACAGCCGCGACAATCCTGACGTTCACACTCAGATTACGCAGAGCCACGCTTCCACGTTAGGACGAGACACCCGCCGCGAATGAGACTTCCTCAGATTCGCGCCGCCGCGCCGCGGGCGTTTTCGTAGGGCGGGCGTTTCGCGACAGGTGCGGTCGGGGTGCACCGTTCACGGCCCGGACCCGGCCGGCCGATGGTCGCACGTGGCCGGCATGGCGCGGCGGCGCGCGGAGCGGCGGCTCGGGCCGTCGTGTTCGACATGGCCGCGCTGACCACGGCCGTCGCCATCGCGATCTGGGTCGTGTACGTGTCGCCGTTCCTGGCCGACGCCGTCGCGGCGGCGCTGTACGCGTACCTGACGGTGATGGGGCCGCTCGGCGACGTCGTCATCGTCGGCGGGGTGCTGCTGCTCGTCTTCTCGCCCGGCGTCCGCGGCACCGCGACCAGGCTGCGGCTGGCCTCGGCGGTGCTGCGGGTCGTGTCCGACCTCGGCATCGGGTTCATCCCCTCCGCGCGGGTCGCGATCGCGGTGCCGACCGGCGCCATCCTGCTCAGCAACACGCTGCTGGTCAGCGCCGCGCTGCACCCCCGGGCCGGCGAGCTGGTCACGCCCGCCCGCGCGACCAGGACCCTGCACCCGACCCGGCTGTGGTTCCTCGGCGCGGGCCTGCTGACCGCGCCGGCGATCGCGTTCGCGCACGAGAACTACCAGGCGGCCGAGCGCGTGGCGCTGTTCCTCGCGACCGTCGTGTGCAGCGCGCTCATCCTCGTCCGGTTCGGCAGCGCAGTGCCGCCGCGGAGGATGCCGTACGACTGGCGCGGCGCCTCCTCCGCGACGTGTGCCTGCCGGTCGAGCACGAGGGCCGCTGGTACTCCGTCGGCACCAGCATCGGCATCGCCGACTCGTCCTCCGGCGGGCCGTCGGCCCTGCTGCGGGCCGCGGACACCGCGATGTACGAGGCGAAGCACCTCGGCCGGGGGCAGTGGGTCCTGGCCGGCTGACCGGTCCCGCGCTCAGGCGCCCGGCACGCCGTTGACCAGGAGCACCACGCCCTCGGTGGCGGCGACCCGGTCCTTGGAGATCTCCTGGTACTCCGGCGAGCCCGCCCACCGCTCGAACGCGGCCCGGTCCTCGAACGCCATCAGGATCAGCTTGTCGTGCGGCCACGCGCCCTCGACCACGGTGGCCCGCTCGTCGGCGGCGAGGAGCCGGCCGCCGTACTGCTTGAGGACGGGCATGAACTGGGCGACGTACCGCTCGTACCGCGGCCGGTCGTGGACGGAGATCTGGGCGATGGCGAAGACTGTCACGTGATCATCTCACCGGCCCGGGCCCGCCGCCGCGCTCACTCTGTCGGCAACGTGACCGCCAGCAGCGCCCCGCCGCCGGGGGTCAGCGCGTAGTCGAGCCGCTCGACGCGCTCGTCGTACACCGCCAGTCCCACGGCCCTTTCGTGGGCGATGTCGGGGGCCTCGCCGCCGAGCCGATGCCATCGCAGCGCCGGATCCTCCGCCGGTACCGCGTGGGCCGGGCCGACCGCGCACAGCGCCGCCAGCAGGACGATCGGCGACAGGTCGGCGACCGCCAGGGTCGCGTCGTCGTCCATGGCGGCGGCCACCCCGGCCGGGTCGGGCAGCAGCAGGTCCAGGTCGACGACCGGGCGCCAGCCTCCAGCGGCGACCTCCAGCGCGAACGCGCGCGCCGCCGCGACGACCTGTTCGGGCGCCCCGAGCTGCTCGAACGCCTCCACCCGCGCCACCGCCCGCGCGAGCGTCGCGTCCACGACGGACCCTTGCTCCGTCAGCGCCGCCACGAGGCCCGGCAACCGCTCGTTGAGGTACCGCTCCAGGGCCTCCGTCCGGGACGGGCCGGGCTCGACCGACCCGCCGGTGACGGCCCATCGCTGCGCCAACGCCTCCCGCACGGCGGCGTCGAGCGCCACGACCTCGGCCGCGTCGACGGGGAACACGTGCGCGCCCGGCGGGAACACCCCGTGCACCTGGCCCGACGCGTCGACGCAGAAGGTCTCGCCGCTCTCGGTCACGCGTACGGCTCCCGCTCCCCGCCGACGACCGGCCGCACCGCCCCGCGCAGGTGCAGCGAGCCCTCGTCGATGTGGTGCGCCCAGGCGCCGGGCTGGTCGAGCTCCGGGTCGGGGTCCGCGCAGTCCCACCACTCGCGGGTCTGCCCGGCGAGGTCGTCCGTGCCGTACAGCTGGTACAGCGGCATCGGGCTGGGCATCCCCCAGGTCGTTCCATTGTGGACGAGCAGGCTCGCCTTGAAGTCCTCCGGCAGCGCTTTCTGCAACGCCGCCTCGACGGCCTCGACCGCGGCGCCGTCCGCCGGTCCGGGCAGCAGCTCCAGCGCCGCCGGCATCACCCGCCCCAGCGCCGCCTCGATCCGCCCCCAGGCCGCCACGATCTCGTCGTCCACCATCGCCCCCCGATCCACGGCCGTCGCGCGACCGGGCGAATCTTACTCAGCAACCGGCCCGCAACGCCGATGTATCGGTTGGATCGGGTGGTGCGCCCGTGGCGACGGTGTGATGGGGGACCAGATGGGCATGTTCGCCGACCTCGGCATCGTGCAGAAGATCGGGGTGCTGTGCGTGGCCGGCGTCGTCATCTCGGCGACGACCGGCGGCGTCGGGATCGCCGCGCAGGTGACGCTCGCCGAGCAGGCCGAGATCGTGCGGGACCTGCAGGAGGCCAGCGGGCTCATGCACCACCTGGACACGCGCGAGGCGGAGCTCAAGGTCGACGCGTACCGGGCGCTCGCGGAGAAGGACATCGCACCGATCATCGAGGACCTGCCCGGCGACCTGGCCACGGTCACCGACACCATCGCCGAGCTGGACGCGTTGTCGTTGCCGGCCGATGTACGGGCGGCCGTCGAGGACATCAAGGCCGACGCCATCCAGTTCAACGACTTCATCAACACGTTCGTCCGGGACGCCCAGAAGGACCAGGCGTCGGTGCAGGCGCGGGAGCCGGAGATCGCCGAGCGCAACCACGCGGTCGACGACAAGCTCGGCGCGCTGCAGGACAGCATCGACGCGCACGTGAAGGAGGAGCGCGCCACGATGGTCGCGGCGCAGACCACGGCCCGGTGGGCGACGATCGGCGTGATCCTGATCGGGGTGGTGTTCCTGCTGCTGCTGTCGGTGCCGGTCATCCGGGCCATCGGCGGGCCGGTCCGCCGGGTCAGGGCGGTGCTCGAAGCGCTCGCCAAGGGCGACCTCACCCACCGGGCCCAGATCAAGGGCCGGGACGAGATCGGGCAGATGGCCGCGCACCTGGACGCCGCGCTGGACAGCATCAGCCGGTCGATCCGGGAGGTCAGCACCAGCTCCGACACGCTCGCCGCGGCGTCGCAGAGCCTGTCGCAGGTCAGCGACGGCATCTCGGGCGCGGCCGAGACGTCCAGCCGCGAGATGCACGGCGCGTCGGACGCCTCAGGCGAGGTGTCGCGGCACGTCAACGCGATCGCCGCCGGCGCGGAGGAGATGGGCGTCTCGATCCAGGAGATCGCCCGCAACGCCGCGAACGCCGCCGGGGTCGCCAGCGGCGCGGTCCGCGAGGCCGCCGCCGCGAACGACAAGGTCGACCAGCTCGCCGCCTCGTCCGACGAGATCGGCTCGGTGCTGAAGCTGATCACGTCGATCGCCGAGCAGACGAACCTGCTCGCGCTCAACGCGACCATCGAGGCCGCCCGGGCCGGCGAGTCGGGCAAGGGCTTCGCCGTCGTCGCCAACGAGGTCAAGGAGCTCGCGCAGGAGACCGCGAAGGCGACCGGGGACATCCACCAGCGCGTCACCGCGATCCAGGCCGACACCGCCGCCGCGGCCGACGCGATCCGCAGGATGGGCGACGTCGTCGAGGAGATCAACCAGTACCAGGCGACGATCGCCTCCGCCGTCGAGGAGCAGTCGGCGACGACCGCGGAGATGAGCCGCTCGGTCGCGGAGGCGGCCACCGGCGCGGACAGGATCGCCGGCAGCATCTCCGGCGTCGCCACCGCCGCGGCCACCACCACCCGCGGCGTCGCCGAGGCCCAGAGCGCCGCCGCCGGCCTGGCCCAGATGTCCCAGGACCTGCGCCAGCTGGTCGGCCAGTTCCGGTTGTAGCCCGGACGGGGGTCGCATGTATCTGAGCGGCACCCTGCGGTCTCTTGTCGTCGGAAGGACGAGTCACGGAGGTCGCGATGCCGTTCAACCTTGAAGGCGCCGGGCACTGGTACCGGCTGGCGGGGCTGCCCGAGCCGCAACACAGCGACCCGCCGCTGCTCGTCGCGTCCGGCGCGGACGTCGCCGAGACGGTCGCCTGGTGCAACGCGCGCCTCGCCGACCTCGGCTCCGGGTGGCGGGTGGAGCCGGAGGACGGACCGGCCACGCGCCCCGTCGTGACGGCGCTGGTGGTCCGGCGGCCCGAGCTGTCGCTGCCGGACGAGCCCGTGCTGTCCGTCAGTGACGTACTGGCGCTGCTGAAGCTCCGGACCGGGCCATCGCCGTGGCCCGGTCCGGTCCTGGCCGTGGGGTCGTTCGGGTTCGACAACCCGGGCCCGAAGCCGGGCGCGGTCCGGCAGACCGGGCCGCTGCCCGAGCTGGCCGCGCTCGTCGGCGGGCCGCTGGGCCGGATCCCGGTCACCGCGTCCCTGCCGCCGCCGGCCCGCCGCCCGCTGTCGGCGCTGCCGGGCGGCCGGCGGCCCGTGGACCCGCTGCAGGAC